>JBDRGP010000025.1:0-9356 GCA_043817645.1 Candidatus Woesearchaeota archaeon | reverse complement strand
CCAGTTCTCTTGAAAGATTTGCTTGACTGAATAGAAAGGTTTTTCTTTGTTCTCTTTTTGATATATTTGTTGTGTCCTCAATAAACACAACAAGGGTTAGGACCTAAAAAGCCTAACCCTTTATACTTTATATACTAAAATGTAATGACTTCAACAGAAAATCTTTTGGATAATTTTGAATTTGAAAAAACTAAACGTTCAAGATTTCAGTATGAAACAACTGGAGAAATTAAACAAGCAAAGGCTAAAACCTCTCTTGAAAGAGCTAAAAATTTTATGGCAGTTATGAGGCAAGTTATAAATAACATGTAATAGTTAAACAAGTTTAAACAACCTCAACCCCAACCCCCGCCAACTCCCTCTTCAAACCCTCAACCAAATCCCCCCTGCCACTTTCCAACTTCTCTGCCTTTTTTTCTTCTCTTGTCTTCAAAGACCCCAACCCCTCAATTTCCAAAATATTTTCTCTTAATTTAGGATAAATTCCCTGACTCTCATCTACTTTCCCACTTTCTTCCAACTCCTCAACTTCTCTTAAATCAGAATTTATCATCTTCACTTTTTCTCCAATCAAACTACTGCCCAACTTAGACTCATTTAACAAGCTAACAAGTGCTGTTCCACTATCTTTCATAAACTGCTCATAAAAATCTTCTTTGTGAGCTTTGACAATCTGCATCTGTCCTGGATTTACATGAAAAAAACTACCAAGTGCCTTAAAATCAAGAAGCTGCTTTAACCCAAGAACCTCTTCTTCTACCTTGTCTTTCAAATCCTTAATTTTCTCTCGGCTTTCCAATTTCTCCAAATAATCAGGACTCTTTTTAATCTCCTCTACTCTTTCTTTAAGCTTCTTTTTCTCCTCTTCCTTAACCTTTACTTTCCTACTAATATCTAAAATATTATCTTTAACTTTTTTCAGAGAATTATTAACAGAATTAATTTCCTCTAATCTAGACTCAAAAAAAGAAAGTTTGTTAAGAGAATCCAAAACAGGCTTAGCTTCATCAAATATTTTCAAAACTTCCTTAGAAAAAGCCTTCAAACTCTCCCTAATGCTTGCTGCCTCCTTTCCAATTAAAATTGTAGTTATTTCATAAGATTTAGCAGAATTTTTACCAAAATCAGAGAAAAACTTATTTACCCTCTCACTAAATATTTTAAGTTTATTTTCCTCTAAATTTCCCAATCTATCAATCAGCAACTCCACATTTTCTATATATTTAATCCTGCCCTCTCTCACAATATTTTTAATCTTCTCTATTTCCTTTTTTGAATCAATATCAACGTTTCTTAAAACCTCTATTTTCTCTATAATCTCTTCCCCAAAAATCTCAATCTTCTGTTTAAGCTCATCAACAATCTCCTTCTCCCTGCTCTCGCTTTCTTTTTTCTTTTTCTCAATCCAACCCTCAATTTCAGCAAACTCCACACTTTCTATAATAGTTTCTTCTTCATCTTCCTCACTACCTAAATTCTTTAAAAAATCAAAGATTCCCATAGTAACATATTGAGAAATCGGATTATATAAGATTTATGCTGGTGTTGTTATCACAAATAATCTTTTAAACCCCGCCACCCCCATATTAAAATGCCAGGAAAAATAATTATCGCAGATGATGACTCAACTTGGAGAAATGACTTTGTAGTTGCCATATCCAGAAATCATAACGTTGAAGTAACCCAGGTAGATGACGGAGGCCCACTAGTTAAAAGAGTCCTAGCAGAAGATTTTGACATTGTTTTTACAGATTATGATATGCCTTTTATAAGAGGAGTAGAAGCCAACAAGCATACTCCGCAATAAAGGTTATCAAGGCCCAATTTACGTAAATAGTGGTGGTTCAAGAGCAGGAGATGAAATGAAAAGAAACGCTGCCATGAGAGCAGAAGCAACAGAATTTACTCCTAAAAGAGAAATTACTTTACAATATTTTGAAGACAAATTAAGAAAACATGGTTTGATTGATTAAAAACTATTTCTTTTCTTGCCTCTAGTTCGATATATTTATAAAGAATAGTTAACTAATTATAGTACATCAAAAGCCAAGCAGTTCAACCAATTCTGATTTGGGGGGGCTAAATGGGTATTGCATTCTAACGAATCATTGGTGTACTTTTTTCCTCTTTTTAAGAAATTTTTCTATATCTTCCAGAGTAATATCAACATAAGTATCTAACCTATTTTCACTATCTTTTGACATCATTCGAGCATACCAATGCGCCAAAGACGAAGGAGGTAATTTCTGATATAAAGGAATTCCTATTTTCATTTTTCCTTTCTCCTCTAATAAAAACCTTAGATTTTGATTTATTGTGCTTTCTCTTCCAGAAAAATCTCTACAAATTGTTAAAGAAATTTTTTCTTTAATTCCTAATGATTTAAATAAATAATAGATTATTATACAATATATCCTAACCTTAAAAAGTCCTCTTTTCTTTTCAGATTTGTCATAAAGATAACGATATTTATTTTCCTTCCATCTTTGTATTAATGTTTCTTTAATCTCTTCATCAATTCTAAATCCTTTTATTATTCCCTTTCCTTTTATTTCCTCTTTACTTGCAATACAGATTGCATATTTTGGTTTAAACAAGTCATCTCCACTAACATCAATTTCAAATTTCATAATATTACTACAAATTTCTAACTTATAATTATTTTGTTATCTCACAATTTCATAAAAAAACCATAAATACTCAAAACCCCTCAAAACCCCATAAACAAAAATGGAAAAACAGTGGTACGTCTACATCCTAGAATGCATAGACAACTCTTTTTACACAGGCGTGACAACTGACCTCAACGCCAGAATGGAAGCACATGCAACAGGCAAAGGAAGTAAATATGTTTACAAAAAAGGTTTCAAACAACTTCTCAGATTTCAAGAATGTAAAGACAAATCAGATGCCTGCAAATGCGAGTACGCAATTAAACAGTTACCCAGAAATCAGAAGTTGGACTGATTTGGGTAAGGGGGCTACCTCTAACTTTGCAAAAGAATCTAAATCTTCAAAAAAAGAGTCATTCATAAATCTTCCTAAATCTCCATCCTGTAACATCGCAGCATCCCACATTGAAATTTTACCTTCCCCAATTTCACAGTAAGCTGCTAAAACTTCTAAGGGCTTACCAAAATAAGAAGCAACACCTGTTCTATAAACCCAGGGAGCAACACATTCTTCTGGAGGATTCAGTTCTTTAGAGGAACCAACCATTGATAAAATCATTCTAGGAACCATTGGACGAGTTTTGCCTCTAACAGTTAAATACGTTATGTAAGAAATACCCCCGACTTCAATCGCAGGAAGAGCTGATTTATCATCACCACATAAAAACAATCTAGCATCTTTATCATATACAAACTCATAACGAATTCTATTAGATTTTATTATTCTTTCAAAATCTTCTTGACTTAGTTTCATATTAACTCTGAGAATAAATTCTTTTTAAATATTATTATAATCAATAATCCCTAGCAACATACACAACTTCCCCAGCATTCTCTTTGCAAACAACGCACTTCCCATTTACAACTTCCTTCTTCAGTTTAGTCCCCCGAACCTTTGCTCCCACCTCTTTCTCAACCACCCCTGCACACTTTTCTCCATCAGAATCAACAGAACAAAAATTGCACCTGACAATTGCACCTTTTTCAATTGCCTTTTTCATCTCAGCCAAATTCCCTGCATCAACACTCCTACTCTTAAAAACTTTATCAGCTTTTTTAATTAAATTAGCAGTTGTTTCTTTAGCAACTTTCTCAATATGTTTCATCAAATCCTTTTCTGCAACAGAATCTTTCTTATCTAAATCTCTTCTAAAAACACTCAGCTTCCCAGACTTAATCTCTTTCTCACCTAAATCAATCCTAACAGGAACTCCCTTCATCTCCCAATAATTAAACTTCTCTCCAGGAGTTTTATCAGAATCATCAATACTAACAGATGCAACCTCTCCAATCTTCTTTTTCAATTCCTCAGCTTTCTTAATGACTTTTTTATCATCTGATATAGGAACAATAACAACCTGCAACGGAGCAATTTCCCACGGAAACTTCAATCCTTTATCATCACCGTGAGTAATAACTATGCTTGCAAAAATCCGAGAAACAGCAGGCCCATAGCAACTAAGCCAGACAAGTTTATCTTCTCCATTCTCATCCTTAAACTTAACATCAAATCCTTCTGCAAATTTCTGAGAAAGCAAATGAGTTGACGGCTGCTGAATAACTTTTCCATCTGGATTTAAAACATCTGCAGCAAAAGTTCTAGCTGCACCAGGAAATTTATCCCAAGAAGGTCTTTCAAAAAACATAAATGGCAACCCAAACTGCTTATGCAAAACTTCCTCTGTAGTTTCCATATCTTCTCTAACCTGTGCCTCTGCATCTTTCAAACTTCTATGTGCACAGTGAGTTTCAATCCAGTAAAATTCCCGGCTCCTCATAAATGGGCGTGTTGCCTTAGTCTCATACCTGAAAATATTCGCCCTCTGATAAGTTTTAAATGGCAAATCCCTATAACTCCTAATCCACTGGTTAAACATCTGATAAAATGCAGTCTCGCTTGTAGGCCTAAGTGCAAGTCTTTCATCAAGTTTTTTATCACCTGCCTCAGTTACCCAAAAAACCTCAGGCACAAAACCTTGCACATGCTCCTTTTCTTTTAATAAATTTTTTTCAGGAATCAGAGTTGGAAAATAATAAGGCATATGCCCCTTTCTCTGCAAAACCTTTTCCAACTGAGCATACATTTTTTCCATAACAATCACACTCCAAGGCTGAAAAACAAGAAATCCTTTTACATTATAACGTAAATCTGCAAGCTCAGCTTTCTGAACTATCTCTGAAAACCAAACTGAAAAATCCTCATTTTTCTTTGCACTCAACCCTTTCTTAAATTTTTCCATAAATACTAATCTACTTCCTGTTTAATAAATGTTTTGAAAACATTTATTAATATCCTCATCTGCTATCTGTTGCAACTTAATTGCTATCTTATACTGCACTAACAATAAATATTAGCTAAACACAATATTAACAATATAAGTTCTGCATACATTTACAGATATAAATCCTCTAAACATTTTCTCCAGAACCCTTTTCCCAAACAACAGCCCTATACTGTTCTGCAATAAAATCAACATCAATACCACACCCTTCAAGTAATCTATCTACTCTAAAACCAGGCTTGTCCTCTGTTTCAATCCCAATACTACTAAGAAATGTTTCACGTTGTACTGGATTCATATCATCATAATGCCTTTCAATTACCTCATAAAGCAAAGCATCTGATATATCTCTGCCTCCAAAACAACCTACTTCCTCGTCAACAGCTGTTTTTCCTAAAATATCAATTGGTCCAAATACCATAGTTTAATTTAAATTAAAAATCAATTTATAAATGTTGTTATACTCCCGGGCTTGCGCATAAATTAATTCTTTAACCTAAAATATAAGAGTCTTTTGTGATTATGGATTATAATTCTCGCACAAACTTGACTAAACTTAGAACATAACTTTAATTTAGTAATAATCCCAAAAGTTCTCTTGAAACTTGAATGAAAACTTTCAGTATGAGATCTCTGATGATATTCTTTTAACCAATTTAAAACATCATAATAAAATGTAAGATACATCTTTTGCCAATAAACATCTCCATTGATATTATTGTTACATTTTGGAAAAATATAAGGTGTCATTCCTAGTTGAGAAATTTCCCAAACTAATTTTCTATCATTAAATCCTGCATCCAATCTTAAACTATCCCCATCGACATTTTTTATTAACTCATGCATAATTCGACATTCTTGTGTTCCTGAAATATCAAATGCCTGAACAATCTCTCGAGAATCAATAATGCTGGTCATGTATTGACCAGCTTTCTTTTTCTTTGTTGATTCATAATTTTCCTTTCTACTTCTCTCTAATCCAGTTCCGTCTCCAGATAGAGTCCTATCTGAAGTTTTTGATTCCTCAAAAACTTGATTTAAAATCATCATTACTTTAAAATTAGAATATGCTTCACCAATGACTCTATCGTCGATATTTTCATAAATTCCAAGAAATGGACTGATAATTGTAAGCCACCCTTGGGCTTGTCTTTCGGGAAGCCCTACAGCTTCACAAAACAAAATTGCTTTAGCTAAATTCTTAGGATTGATAGAAGGTCTGCCAATCTTACCCTCTTCATATTTTATTCTAATTTTATTAACAGATTTTCTAATAAATATTAAAGTTTCTTTGAGATCATTTATCTTCGACAAATTATATTCTGGCCATGAAATTTTTCTCTGTTCTTGTGCCTTATAGATTTCTTTTTTCTTTTTAGGATTTCTCAGGTCTTTCACTAATTTTCTGAATTCTTTATTTGGATGGGATGCCATAGTAAAGTATATACTATTATATACTTATGTTTTATTGTGATCTATAACCGAAATCTTTATATATACATGTATATTAAGGTATATATGGCTAAAATAAAATTAGAAAAAGGAAAAATAGAATTGAAGGATAATTATGAAATGATTTTTGAAAAGAAAATTACTAAGTTTGGTAATGGTGCAAAAATCGATGCTCCCAAAGAATTACTCGGAAAAAAAGTTTATGTTATTGTAAGAAAGTAGAATAGTTTTCACGCAAGCCCAGGTATTTACAAAACTTTTTAAACTAATTCCACTAAATTTGAGTAATGGATCTGTAGCTCAGCCTGGTTAGCGAGACGTAGAACAAACCACCCTGACTATTATCCATACATCCATACAAACAGGATCTGTAGCTCAGCCTGGTTAGAGCACTGGCCTTTTAAGCCAGGTGTCGGGGGTTCAAATCCCTCCAGGTCCATGAAATTGATTGTTTTTTAACGATATTCCCCATTTAAAATTGCTTTCCAACGAGCAAGAGAATTATTGGACAAGCCATTGGAATCTCCTCTTGGATAACTATCAATAGACTAAAAGTTCATGTTTTTTAAGGTATAAACTAAAGAGAAAGTTGTTGCTTTTGCTTCATGTAAAACAGCTTTACCAATTCCTTTATCTCTAGCTATATCATAAAGTTTTCTTAAGTATTCAACTGTTACAGTTATTTCATTCCCATCAGTAAATCCATATCCTGAGTACCATTTATCAGCTAAAGATCTTCTTGTTTTCATTTTAATTTCGTTCTTCTCTCAAAACTCTCCAAGTAAGTCCGGCTTTAGATCCCCACCACATAGCTGCGTGCTTATAGTAAATTGCTTCGGGATCTTTAACACCATAAGCAACCCCAGCCATTAAAGCATAATTAACACCTACAAATCCTTTCAAGCCAACTAAACAGTTACTATTCTTTTCTTCTTGATTTCTATCATTGCTTATTGATCTCGTGTGTGTTTTCATTTTCTTGGTTCTCCATACTGAGCTTCATAAGCCACATTTATTTCTCTTTGTGATAACCAACTATCTTGGTTAAAGTCAAATTTTCTTTGAGATCCAGAAGTAATTATTTTAACTGGTTCATCTAAGGCTAATTGCTCTTGTAATACCCTTACTTCATCACATTTATGTTCATAACCCTTTTCTAGATCTTTATAATCTCTTTCTAAAGCTTGATAGTTAGGATTACACATAGTCACTACAACAGCTGTGAACATCGCGGTATTAAAATACAAAGCTAAGGTAAGTAATCTCTTTCCAAATCTATCTGATTCTCTTCTATTCTCCATGTTAAAACCAAAAAAATATCTATATTTAAACTCTATTTCTCCCAAAAAGGAGAAAGATTTAAATAACAACACCGCCTAATTTGACAATGGTAGAAACTAAAATACTTAGAGAATTAGGACTCACTAATAATGAAATTGCTATTTATCTTTTCCTTCTCAAAAATAAAGAATCAACAACAGGCCCAATAATCAAAGAAACTAAAATTTCAAATTCAAGAGTGTATGAATCACTTAATTCACTTACTGATGAAGGATTTATCTCTTACAATATCCAAAAAGATGGTAAGCATTTTGTAGCAGCAGACCCAAAAATACTTTTAGAAAAACACGAAGAAATAAAAAAGAAACTCCAAGAAATTATCCCTCAACTATCTTTATTAAAAAGTTCTGAAAAAGACCAAACAACTCTCGCAATTTATGAAGGCTATGAAGGATTTAAAACAGCTTATACAAAAATGATAGATGATTGTCCTGTAGGAGAGACAATAAGAATCACGGGATTTTCTTCAAAAATTTATGAGGTTGAACAATTAAGAACTTTTTTACTTAATATTAATCTCAAAAGTGCAAAGAAAAAACAAAAACTCAAGGTATTATTAGAAAAATCTGTAAGGGATACTCTTGGACAAGATAGAGAAAAAGAAAAAATCACAGAAGTAAAATATATGCCTGAGTTCTATATTAGTCCTGCAGCAATGGATATTTTTCTAGATTATGTTTATATTTCTTTATGGGAAGAAAAACCTTATGTCTTTATGATTAAGAATAAAAAAATAGCTGAAAGTTTCAAAAGTTACTTTGATTCACTTTGGAAGATTGCTAAGAAATAATCATAGTTATAAATAGATTTAAATAGTATTTGTAATTATCAATTATAAGATGGAAGAGAAGAATTTTGATTATGATGGTGTTTCTGATAGTTTGATTGTTTCTAGAAAAAAAATTGATGAAAAGGTCCAGGGAAGTGCAGAGATTGGTAATTTGATTTTAGATTTCACTAGTAGTGGAAGGGTAGTTAGTGTAGAAATTCAACATATATCAAAGTTTTTAGAGATGATGAATATTAGTCCAGATATTCTAGATGAATTAACGTCTGTAGATTTAATTGTTCAAAATCAGAGGGGAGATTTATTTTTAGCTGCTATTTTACACACTCCAACATTAAAACAACCACTTCCTTTAACTACTGTTCCTATTACTAATGAATTAGCGTCTTCTGTTTAAGGGTCTTATTGAGCCTTGCCATTTTTGATATCTTAAAATAGCATTTATTAGAAGAGTCTTATTATCCAGAGGTATAAAGCATAACTTCAGTGTTCTGCTGTTGCTTAGTTCGTAATATAGGTCGTAACCAATATCTTTCTTATGTTTTCGTTTGTCAATTAGTTTTATTTTATCTTTTTGGGGCATGGTGTCATCAACTAAATCTTCATCTAAATCTCTCATTAGAAGTCTATCATGAAAATGTTGGGTTTTGATAATTCTCTTACTGTTGATTAAATTAAATATTAGTATATAAAGTATAAAGGGTTAGGCTTTTTAGGTCCTAACCCTTGTTGTGTTTATTGAGGACACAACAAATATATCAAAAAGAGAACAAAGAAAAACCTTTCTATTCAGTCAAGCAAATCTTTCAAGAGAACTGGAAA
>JBDRGP010000024.1:0-69672 GCA_043817645.1 Candidatus Woesearchaeota archaeon | reverse complement strand
CTTGTTCTTTTAATTCTGCTACAGTATACCCATGCCAATTTAGTGTTTCTTTTGGGCAATTGTCTTCAGTAGTTAAAATGTCATGATCATAACCTGTCTGACTGCTATAACCTGTATGAACATGCAGCGTGCCGTATTTCCAAACTGCTGCTGAGACTATTTGGGTCAAGCTAATAAAAATTACCACGGCTATTATTAAAAATGTCCTTTTCATTTTCTAACTATTAATTTATTTATGATATATCCCATCAACATCCCAATCAAGATGCTGAGGAGTATAGAAAGAAACATAATCATAGATGGACCACTTCCTCCAGTGGATGCTTCATGAATATATGCCACAATCATAATCGGGAAAGCAATTACATAACCAATAATTGTATTTGTCCATAAGATGGGGTAACTTAAAACCCCCCAAATTAACCCTACAAGGCCTCCAATCCAAACTGCTTTATTTTTCATTTTTTATTAAGTTGGTAATGCTTGCTTTACTTCTATTGTATGTTTTGTTGATGTTTGATAGAAATTATCTTTGTAATAGTACTCTAACGTAATATTAAGCCACTCTTGATTACCAATTGTAAAGTTACCATAAAATATATCATCATATCTGATTCTAATTTTCTCAGCATAAATATTCAAAGGAGGATCTGTAGAATTTAATTCGTATTTTTGACTATTAGACATATTTTTTGTAAAGTAGATACTTCCATTTGAGAGATAAATTGTTAAATCACTTAAAAATAAAGAATTATTAAGGTAATTACTATAACTAGCTATAATAGTTCTATTATGATCTATATGATTTATTGTAAAACTACCAATATCATGATCTAATTCTACTGTTATATCGACATTAAATGTTCTATTTTCACTCCAGCTTGATTGTGTGCTATTATCATAGAATTTACAAGCCCATTTGTAAGAGCCTTCTGTTAAGTTAACTAAACTGAAGATAGTGAAATTTGTTGTTCCACCCACTCCATTTGTTTGATTTTTGTGCCAAATTCCTGTTGTATTCGTATATAAGCTAATATTGCTTAAACCATAATCATCTGTTGAACTACAATTAAAGTCTATAAAACCATCAGTATCATTAAAATAATCAACCGGAGAGATATCGATGTATTTTGGTGAAGTATCGCCGGCTTCATTAATTATTAGATTAATGGTGTTGCTGCTTCCATTTTCCCCTATAGGGTCAAAAGCATAAAAAATAATTGATCTATCGCCATACCAATTTGTGTCTGATCTTAAAGTTGCAGTTCCATTATTTATGCTTATTGTTATATTATCTGGTGAAGTTGAACTATAATTTAGAATATCATCATCAATATCTGAAAAATAATCACTTAAATTTAAAATGATATAATTGTCTTCCTGCCAATTTTGATCTTGTATTGTTGAAGATGTTGGAGCACTATTATTAATTGTTAAAGTCCAATTAGAATCACCCCAATTAGAGTTAGGAGAAAGGGCAAAATCATAACACAAAACATTCCACTTGAATATTGTATCATCTTGGATGTTATTTGTCTCAAAATATAAAGAAACATTCTTTTGTACAAATATATTTGTTTGGTTTATTTGCCATGTACCACTTATATTCATATAAAGGCTACACTTTGTTACCCATCCGTTATCTGTAACAGTATAATTGAATTTTACGTCTCCATCTGTATCTGTCGAATACTCCGCGGGACTATTAAGAGTTACTGTCGGATGAGTCGTATCTATGAATACTTCTAAGTCCCTAGTTTCAGAATTGCTCTCATTACCACCCACGTGGAAGCAATTTATACTCCAATTGTAGTCATTGTTAGTTAGGTCATTTAGATAGAAATATTGATTTACTGATTCCGTTATATTCGAATCAGTTTGATTTACCATTCCATTAAAAATTAGGCTACAATTAGCAACCTGATATGTAGAATTTGTTACATTATAAGAAAACGTTATGTTTCCATCCAAATCTATTGTATTATTAAAAGGGTTCGCAAGCTTAATGAAGGGGACTCCGCCACTCTCAGCACTAACAAAAAGAATAAAAAAACTAAAGGATACTAAAATAAATATCAGACCATACACTATTAAATTATTCTTTGTCCCTGAAAATCTTAACTTCATGCCCCCTCTTTCCATTTTTTACTAGATCTTTTTTCTTATCTCTTTAATAAAAAAGTCTGCAGATTTAACAGAATTATACTTTCCTGTAAATATTATATCATTTAATTCGATAGATATGTCTTCGATACCATCCTTATCAATATCAATTTCTTTTCTTTCATTAGGCCTCAAACTAAAAGAATCGTCTATACTATACGCAGTTATATCATCTAGGTCATTCATATCCAAGGTCATGATAAGAAATTCTACATGTCCTTGTTTCACCCTTCGTAATTGAATAGCATATAATTTTCCGTCAAATTCAAATTTTAATCTACCCGGTTTTATGTTGTAATTATTTCCTACTTCTGTCAATTCCGTTGTTGTAATTGGTACAGTGGCAACCCCGCTATCCCCAGCAATTGCAGCTTTATAAGAGATCATAGAACCATTTTCTTTAGATGTAACAGATGTAACAATAGAAACAATTAAAAGAAATAATATAATTAAAAAATAAAAAAATAATTTTTTCTTTCTGGAACTATTTAATATTAACACTTATTTTAACCCCCACTATAAAACTAAATTTATCTACTTTTATATCTATATAAAAAATTAGGACTACTTTGAAAGAATAAAATAAATTTTTGGTAATAAATAATATGGCTGTCACAATAGTTAATTGAAGTTGTTTCTGCCTACAAAGTATTAAGTAAGTAAATTAAGAAACTATTCAACTACAAATATTAGCACTAGTCTATTATTATTGGGATTAATATCTAATATCTGAGAATTGACATTGGCGCTTATTTCATATTCGCCTTCTTGAGAAGCAACAAAACTAAGAGGGGTAATGTAGATTTCACCTGGCTCTAATGGTATGCAATAAGGGCAAGTTTCCCCCCCACCTCCGAATCCAGGACCAGTAAAGCTAGCTCCAATAGTAACATCTGTAGCAACATCACCTAAATTTTGTATTGTTATTAAAGCATTAACTTCATCACCCAATTCGGGCTCTTCAGGGGAGATCGCTATGTCTGTTACAGCAACATCTGTGTATAAAAATAATTCAAATTCTTCAGGAAAGGCTATTGTAGTAGGTGCAGGGTAGACCGCTTTCGCCAAAACAGAAGTTGTCCCTAATAGAAGAATTAATACAAAAAATATTATTTTTATACTATATCTCATATTGAAATTTATTATTGACCCTCCTTTATAAATATTGTCCTTTGCGAGTGATGGTCAATCATCTGCCATCTCTTCAATAGCAACAGCAGGAGACTTCAGTTTATATTTTCTCTTTCTAGAATCATCTTGATTAAATTCAGCTATTAACCACCCATTCTTTCTTAATTGAGCGATTATAGCCCTAATAGAGTTCTCATTTTCGTTTTTAAATAAAGAGGATACTTCTTCGTAAGTAAACTCTTTTTCCTTGAATTTATGCCACATTTGAGCGTAGTGCTGCATAATCCATTTTGGTAAGGGTCTGGTTTTCATAATGGGTAGAAGGATTAACTCATATTTATATCTATCTGATAAGAGAATTAGTTAATAGGCAATATCTGTATTAAATAACCGCAATATTTATATATTAGTATACCTATTAGATAATAGTATTACTAATAAAATAACAGGAGGTGATCCAATGAAACTCATTAGAACCTACAGGCCTTGCAAGTATTGCAAAAAGCCAGGCAAGTTCAATCCAATACTAAGAAGAGTACTTTGTGACGAACATCAAGAAATGGATATGCAGTTTAGAAGTATGTGGCAAGCAATAGTTGATTTACAATTAAGTCCTAAGGGCAAGTACTAGCCCACCCTTAGAACAGAGTTTCCCAGACTAATGAAAAACTCTATTAGCTATTTGGAATCTGAACTTAATAAAATTTTTGAAAGCCTTGATACTACAAGTTGTATTAAGGTTTCTTTTATTTTATCTAACCTAAATCTCAAAACACAAGAAGAAAACTACACTAAATTTCCAATAGAAGCTATCCAAAAACTATACATCTTAAAAAGAATAAAAGGAATTAATCACTATCATAAATTAAAATTAACAGAAAGTGACCTATTAAACTTGGGTTTCTTTAAGGACGAAAATAATAAGCTAACTTTACCGCCAAAAAGAACATTCAATAACTACCTCTCGAATTTACCACAAGAACAAATAAAGTTTCTAGACTCTATAGCTGAAAAAATCCTTACTATAGCAACTAAACACAATAAGATCTTGGATATAGAATTAGTAAAAGACACAATAACCAAAAAGAGAAAAGAAATAGAAAACAAAAATAAAGCATTCAAGGAAGCAGTAAAAATAGTCAAAAGATTAGTTTATCCGAAAATTGATATTAAGATTAAAGAAAATGGTAAATTTACAACTAAAGATTTACTTGATGTCTTAGTTCATATTGCCCAAACCAAAGATTTCGCACACAACGGAACTGCCACATTTAAAGAGCTTAATTCAGAAGCCAAATGTCCTAGTAGCTGGACAATGCTCTATCATTTCAATAAATTTAATTCTAGAAAAAGAATAAAAGAAATGTTTGAAAAGATATTTGATGTTATTTTTCACTTTGCTAGAAAAAATTATAAAGAATTAAACAGAAGAAAATTAGATATAGCTCTTGATGTCCATAAAATCCCTTATTACGGCGATAAGAACGATTCTTATGTAGTAGAAGGAAAAAATGATAGAGGCACTTCACATTTCTATCAATTCCTAACATGCTCAATTGTAGTAGCGGGTAGAAGATTTGTTTTAGATGCTATTCCTATTCATAAATTAGATAATTTAGAAAATCTAGTTGATAAAATAATTAAAAGAACTCAATCTAATATCAATATAGATAAAGCTTATCTCGACAGAGGTTTTGATAAGCCCAAAGTTATCAATATTCTTAAGGCTAATAAAGTAAAATTCATCATGCCTAAAATAAGGACTGATATTGTTAAAGATTGGATAAGAAAATCAACCAATTGTAAAGCAAGAATAATTAAAGATTTTAAAATTGGTAAGAAAGATGTAGCAATAGTAAATTTAATCCTTGTAGATGATGATGAAGGAATTAAAAGAGCTTTCATTACTAATTTTCATATTCCTGTTCAATTAGCACATTATCTTTATTCTTGGTATAGCAAGAGATGGGGAATTGAAACTTCTTATAGAAATATGGATCACGATTTTAAAGCCAAAACAACATCTAAGAATTATCTCATAAGACTATTTTACTTCTTATTTACAGTCTGCTTGTATAATTTATGGATTCTAGTAAATATTTGTGTTTCTCTAGCTATTTATGGCAGATTATCTGAAAAGCCAATAATAACAGCTAAATTATTCGCTGTAGTCCTCTATAGGGTGGCTTATGAAGATCCTCCAACGTAATGGTTCTTTTTATTAGTTATAGAAAGGTTCTAGTTGGATTTCTCTAATGTTTTGTTATTTCTATCGAATTGTGACATAAAATCTCGATTTTTGATAAATTTTTTGAAAAATTAGTGGGCATTAAAACCCAAATTCTCATAAAAAGCCTTCTCTTCCCTAAAAATCAGCTTACTTTCTCAAATACTGAGGTTCAGTAGTTGAGAAAGTGCCGAAGTGGGCAAAAGTTTTTGTATTTGTGTTTCTCTAGCTATTTATGGCAGATTATCTGAAAAGCCAATAATAACAGCTAAATTATTCGCTGTAGTCCTCTATAGAGTGGATTATGAAGATCCTCCAACGTAATGGTTCTTTCTATCAAATTATAGAAAGGTTCTAGTTGGATTTCTCTAATGTTTTGTTATTTCTATCGAATTGTGACATAAAATCTCGATTTTTGATAAATTTTTTGAAAAATCAGTGGGCATTAAACCCCAAATTCTCATAAAAAGCCCTCTCTCCCATAAAAATCAGCTTACTTTCTCAAATACTGAGGTTAAACCACAAAAAAAGATATAAACATCCCCAAAAAGCAACAAGTATGATAAAAATAGGAATAATAGGAGGCTCCGGCATGGATAACCCAAATCTTCTACAAAACTATCAAGAACTCAATATAGCAACCCCTTATGGCCAAACCTCATCTCCAGTAATCCAAGGCACAATTAAAGAGGTTCCTGTAGCAATAATCAGCAGACATTCAAAAAATCACAATATTATCCCATCAAATGTCCCATACAAACCGAATATCTATGCATTAAAAAAACTAAGCTGTACACATATCCTAGCCACAACTGCAGTAGGCTCACTAAGAGAAAATATCAAACCAGGAGATTTAGTTTTCCCAGACCAGTTCATAGACCATACCAAAAAAAGACAAACAAGTTTTTTTGATAGAGATAAAGTAATTCACCTGCCTTGCGCAGAACCTTTTTGCCCAGATTTAAGAAACATATTATTTTCAACAGCATCTCAATTAAACCTATCCCATCACAGAAAAGGAACAGTAATCACAATAGAAGGACCTAGATTTTCAACAAAAGCAGAATCCCATATGTTTCGTTCCTGGGGAGCAGATGTAATAAACATGTCTAGTGTACCAGAAGTAAATCTAGCAAACGAAGCAAGAATATGTTATGCAACTATTGCAATGTCAACAGACTTCGATTGTTTTTTAGAAGACCGAAAACCCGTAACTTTTGAAGAAATAATGAGGGTAATGAACAATAATGTAGAAAAAGTAAAAACTCTTATTTTAGAAAGCCTACCAAAAATTAAAAAATTAGATTGTGAATGTAAAAACAAAATACAAGAGGAAATATTATGACCCCCACAGTACAAGATCATACAAGACTTCACTATGCACCCATACAAAATAGAAGAACGTGGTATTCCCCAAAAAATTATGCAGGGGCACTCATCAGTATAGTCTATGGTGTAGTATGGCCCGCAATTGTTGCACTTTACGTTAGCGGATTTGCAAACACATATGACAAGTATTTTCCACACAGAAGCCTCCAAGATAACCTCGTAGGCATCGTGTTCAAAATGCCTTCAGAAGCAGTAGCAACAGCCACAGTAACAGTCTTACCAGACCGGCTTGAAGATGAACTAGGCATCCCCACATATTTTCTTATGTATGGCACAGCAGGTCTTGCTACACAGATATCCCTAAAGAGAATTAGACATGGAAGAACTAAAAGCAAAAATTAGAACAATTCCAGATTGGCCAAAAAAAGGAGTAATGTTCAGAGACATAACAACCTTAATAAAACATCCTGAAACTTTCAACAAAGTAATAAATATTTTCTATGAAAGATACAAAGACAAAAATATTGACATAGTCGCAGGAATCGAAAGCAGAGGTTTTATTTTTGGATCAATACTAGCACATAAACTAAACACTGGTCTCGTATTATTAAGAAAACCAGGAAAATTACCAGCAGCTACAACAAAACAAGAATACGAATTAGAATACGGTAAAGACGCTTTAGAAATACATAATGACTCAATAATTCCAGGACAAATTGTTTTACTTATAGACGATCTGATTGCTACTGCGGGGAGTTGCTTAGCCGCATGTGAATTAATAAAGAGTCTCCAAGGAAAATTAGCCGAATGTGCATTTTTAGTAGAATTAACTGATCTAAAAGGAAGAGAAAGGCTAGAAAACAAAGGTTATAAAGTTTTTTCACTTCTCCAATTTGAAGGAGAGTAACGCTCTGATCTCATTTATTTTACTATCAACATCCTTAAAATTATTTATTACAACCAATGGATGATCCCTATAACCATTTTCATCTAAAAGTTTCCTTCTCGCTTTATAATAATCTTCAGCTGTTTCTTCTTTATGACCTTTAATGCTCCAAATAGGATGAAACTCAACAAAAAGTTTTCTTTTTATAAAAAAATCAACATAACATGTACTCACCTTAGTATGTATATTTTTCCCCTCTACAGGTTTAGTAATTAATTTATTTTTAACAAAAAGTTTACACGTTTCTCTCTCCTCATTTGAATCAAACAGACAACCCATAAATTCATAAGGATAATTCTTTCTTCTACTTTCTAATGCCTTCTTAGTCATCTCATCTAGATGATTAGGATTTTTCTCTATACATTTTAATGCGGCCTCTCTTTGATGCTTATAGAACGTCCCATTTTTCTCCATGGTTTTATGTGCTTTCTTCATATTAATTCTTGAATGTTCGGGGCTTATTTCCTGCAACCTTCTAGCCATCTTTGAAAAATATTTTGAGTTTCCCCTCAGTCTTCTCGCATTTATTTTTCCCTGTATAGGCCCATATTTTTTCCCCAATTCTTTACCCAGCCAAGGATGCTTTTTCTGCGCAATTTTTCCAGCCCGGCTATAAAGGTCGGGATGTTTCTCTATTGCTTTCTTTTGATTCTCTTTAGCCACAAGACAAGATCTATACCATCTTACACTTCCTTTAATCCATTTCGTACCAATCGGAACAGAAAGCCTTTCTGCTATCCTTTCCATAGAAAACCCTTTTTTAAGAAAGCTTTCTACTTTATTTCTCATTTCGATATGGTTTGGCTCCTTTTTCCTCAACACATAATTTTCGTCATTTCTTCTCATCCTTAATACCAATTCTTATCACTTTATATAGGCTGCGCGCGTTTGTCACGTATGCGTCGTCTGGAATGTGTATTTTAGAGAATAGATATCAATCTACCAGACTTGAAAGGCAAAGAAAAATTAAAAGACTATAATGTTTTTTGTTTATTAGAATTTGAAGGTGAATGAAAAGAGGTTTTTTAATCTTCCCTAATCAAATAATCCAGCCCTCTCTTAATAACTGGAATTGCGGAAGGCATTCTTTGTTTTACAGTATCTGCAATTCTTCTGCCAAGACCACCATAATACAAATTTATTACCATTCTTCCAAGTCTACTTTCACTTAAGACATTGTTTCTAAACTGCCTCAAAGCCTGAACCTCGGGAGCATTAACATCCCCATAAACTGCAGTAGCAATAAAACAATCGCTTGTCGCTCTTTCAGCTTCGGTTTCATCTAAATCTCTAAAAACACATTCAGTATCTGTTTTCAAATGTCTTCCAATTTTATCATAGTAATTAGACATACCTACATAGCTTCCATCATCTATTCTAACTAAACCTTCCTCTAGTTTATCCTGTTTCTCAAAAGGCATTAATTTATGACTAACCACTTTGTTCTTAGACAAGAATATCTCATTTAAAAATCTAACTCACTACTACGAGTAACAAATTTCCCAAAGATAAAAATTCAATCAAAACTTAACCTTATTAGACTCAACATTAACCACTCTTTTTTTCTTTCCAAAATATTGAACAGTTCCAGAAGGAAGATCATGAGCACCAACCAATTTTAATCTAGATTTAACTTTATAAGAAATTATTCTCTCTTCACCAGGATCTAATTTAGAAACCTCCCACACAATCCTTCTACCAGTAGTTCCTTCCTGAATCTTAGAAGGTTTTAAAGTCCCATAATCAACATCAGCATGCATATACTTAGGAAGAAAATCTAAAATTTTAATATTATAAATTTCCCTAGAGCTTTTATTTTTCAAGTGCAGTAAAACCTTAACTTCACCAACACCACTTTCATCAGCTTTTATCTTAAACACTTCTTTAACCAGCTTAAGATCCTTCTTCCTCACATACAAAATTATTCCAATTAAAATCAGAATAGCTAAAACAATAAAAAAAGGCAACTTATAATCCGTCTCTATCTCAATACGAACTATATCTCCGGGAGGAATTTTAAAAGTCCATTCATAAAACTTTCCATCTTCAACAAGGGCCCCTTCAGGATTTGTTTTTGTGAATAATTTTTGAAAAGAACCTATCGGATACTTAACAGTCCTTTCAATCTCAGTATTACCTTCATTTTCCCGAACAACCTCAACTCTATAACTCAAAAATCCACGATCAACTTTCTCTCTTTCAGTTATATCAGGATTTTCACCAACAAAGAAATCAAAACTATCACTTCCTCTCATCTTATCACCCTCATACAATCTCACAGCTAAAGAATATTCTCCCTCCTCAATCAAGGGATCTAATTGCAAATTCAATTCAACTTCTTTTTCCTCAAAAGCATTTAAACTTACTTTTTCCTCAAGACTAAACACAGAACTAGTGTAAAAAATATCAATATTCGTAAGATCAACATTAGCATTATTTCTCAGAACTATCTTAATTAAGTTTTCTCTACCAGGAATAACAGTGCCAATATCCTCAATACCTATATTCACAACCTCTTTAGGACTTATAACATATATCGTAGGCTCCAAAGTTTCTCTAACTTTAGAATTTGTTAAAGAAATAACTTCAATAGGAATAACATAAGTTCTATCAGTCCTGACAGTATCTGCAAAAACAACCTTAGCAGTGACTATTTCTTCTTGGTTTGTGGGGATAGTAACAGTACTTTTAGGTAAAAAAAACACACTTTCAACATCATCAGAAAATGGAGCTATCAAAAAGGTATTCGCTTTTAACTGAAAAGTATCTTCTCTAATCTGCTTATTTGTTATCTTTATACTAAAAAAAGCAGCCCCTCCCGGCTCAACAACATCCTGCTCCTTTGTAACTGTAACCTTAATTCCAGCAGCATAGACCTGTATAGGAAGCAATAATACCAAGAATAACACTAAAATCCCATATTTCATGCTCTACAACTACAAGCAGAGAATATTTAAAGATTTCTGTGAGATATAGCAAATACTAACCTATAACCTCACTAACATGCTCTCATCTAAATCTAAAAATAAACTCTCCTATTTCACTAAACTTTTTAGGATTCAAAGAAACATGAATTTCTCCTGTAGAGGGTTTTTGTAATAAATAATCTCTATCAAACAGCTCCTTAATTGCTCTTTGTATTATCTTCTTGCCCTTTTTATTAGATCTAAAGTGTATCGGTAACCCTTTAGACAAATTAGTTATTTCTGTATGTGCACTTCCAATTTTTTCCATTCTGGTTAGCTTAGCAAGAATATGCACCATCACTTGAATTACCTCTTTTTCCATAAAAGGCCCTAAAAACACCAAGGTATATAAAACTAACCTAACCTCACTGTATATCAATGTACAAAAAGAAAAGATTTATATATACTATAATCTTCTAAAAACACATGGAAAAATCAATTTTTTTAGAAGTAGTAGGAGACTCCTCAACTATGAAAGTCTTACAATACCTAATTGAAGGAAGAGACTTCGATTACACTTTAACGGACATAGCAGAAAACGCAGGAGTAAGTTGGGGCACTTTACACACAATCTTCCCTAGACTAATAAAGCGAAACATAGTAATTAAAACAAGGGACATAGGCAGAGCAAAATTATACAAAATAAACATAGAAAATCAAATAGCTAAAAAACTAATAGACCTTTATGACTACATAATCCTAAACGCATTAAAAAAGCATCAGGAAAAGAAAGTTATTACAGCTGTAGCCTAAACCATAACCTCGCTAACATGCTCTTTTTTAGCAATCCTAATAACACTATCCACAAAGCTCTCAATCTTGCTCTCATGACTAACTAAAATAGTCTGATTAACATTTAACTCCTTTATAACATCTCTAAGCCTATCTAACTGCTCATCTGAAAACCCATCTGTAGGCTCATCCAATATAATCAAATCCTTAGTCTCAATCACACCTACCAAATCATTAATTACCTGATTTAAAGCCAGTCTATAAGCAAGAGCAGCAGCTGTTTTCTCTCCACCACTCAAATAACTATAATCAATAACATGCCCATTCTGCTCTACAACAGGAGTAAATTCTTCATCCAAATCAACCTTAATCATCTCATTATCAATCAGCATATTAAACCAATCCTGAAACAAACTATCAAAATCAGTATGCACCTTCAAAAGAACTTTTTTCTCAATAACATCCATCAAATTAACAAAATAGTCAATTAACCAATCCTGAATCCTAGTCCAATACAACAAATCTTTCTTATTCTCACTCTTATCCAAAATTTCTTTCTTCAACTCCTCCAATCTTTTAGAAAAAGAATTCAACTCAGCAACAAAACCGCCTTTCTCAACCTCAAGTCTCATATATTCTTCATTCAATTTATTTTTTTCTTTAATCAAGACATCATACTTCTCTTTTACATCTCCGAGACCTTTTATCTTCTCACTTAATTTTCTCTGATTCTCCTTTAACTCAACTACCTCCTTATCCAAAAGCAAGTTTTCTTTTTGTAATCTCTCCACAGAGTCTTCCTTCTCCCTCAAAATTTTTTTCTTCAGTTTATAAGTTTCAGCTAAAGAAATCTGTTTTTTCCAATTTTCAATCTCTTCTTTCAAGAATTTAACATCAGAATTATATTTTTCAATTTCTTTCTCAGTTAAATCCAAAGATTCCTGAGCTTTTTTTATCTTCTCATCCTCCCCAGCAACCACATCCCTAATATGCTCTTTTGTGACCTTTTGCTTACATAAGGGACAAAAATCCATAGTCTTTATTTTACTTTTAATTTCCTCAGAGTTTCCAATTTTATTCTTAAGCCCTCCAATTTTCGCATTCCAATCACTTAATTTCTCTTCAACTAGCCTCAAATCTTTCTCCTTAGCAATTATTATTTTTTCATCCACAAAAACTTCTTCCTTAATAATTAACTCAGAAATTTTCTCCAAAGACTCTTTTATCTCTTTTACATTTCTTTCCTTAAGCGAACTCTTGCTTTTTAATTCAAATAAACTAACTTCAACTTGTTTTTGTAATTCCTTAAACAGATTGATATTTTCTTCAACCAAAGAAATCTCCTTATCCCTGGTCTCAAGCAAATTTTTAAAATCCTTAATCTTTTCATCAACTTCCAAAATTTTATTTTTAACTTCTGAAATAGAACCATCAACTTCCTTCTTCATTAAAATTTTTTCATCAAGATCAGCAATTCTTCCAGCCAATTCTTTTCTAATCCCCTTAAGATGATTAACATAAATTATAGTATTATCCTTCATCCTCTTGTATTTATCAACCCCAAAAACCTTTCTCAAAGTTTCAAGTCTATAATCTTTATTTCCTAAAAGAATGCTCTTCATTTCTTCCTGCGGAGTATAAACTGTGTATCTATAAATCAAACTCTTGCTCTTCATCAACAAATCTTTAGGATATTTCAATAAACTCAAAACCCTCTCTTTCAACTCAATAGGGCTCAAATCCTCTCTTTCAGAATCTATTTCAATAAAACCAGGTTCCTGAACAATAGAATCTCCTTGTTTCTTTAAATTCCTTCTAATCCTTACATTCCTACCACCCAATTCAAATAACAACTCAACAAAACCTTTATTCTCCCCTTTTCTCAACAAACTACCACCAGGCAAACTTCCAGTCCTCAAACCAAATAAAGCAAAATCCAAAGCCAACAAAACACTACTCTTCCCACTACCAACCTCACCACTTAACAAAACAGTTCCCAGAGGAAACTCAATTTCCTGACTCTTATAGCTCCTAATGTTGCTCAAAGTTATTTTATTTATTTTCATCTTTCAAAACCTTCATAACATTCTCAATTACCCTTTTCTCAAAATCAATATTTCTTTCACCTTCATGTTTCTCTTCAGAAAAAACTTCCATTAACCTCTTAGTTAATTCCTCCTCATTTTTAATTTCAAATTGTCCTAAATGCTCTTTAATAACAGCTTCTTCAATTTCATCCGCACTCCCACCAGAAACAGAAATCTCTTCAAACTCTTTAGTAGTTAATTTGTTTATATTCCTAATACACACATAACAATCCAACCCATCAATTATATCTCTAAAGTTTATATCAGAAACCTTCCCACTTTTTAACTGACCAAAAACTCTTAAAGTAACAATCTTATCTTTAATTTTTCTTTTACTTATTTCTTCTTCAATATACTTTTGAACTTCATCAGCATGTTTATCAGTAACATCAATAGAAAAACTCTCAACATCCTTAAACTTAATACTGATTCTTCGTAAATCTAACTTATCATCAACAATACAAACCTGTCCTTGTTTCAATTCTTCCAATTCCTTGAAATTATTCGGAAACGTAGGTCCAGGAAAAACAATCAACCCAAAATCATCTTTTTTAACATCGAATAAATAGTGGACATGCCCACCAGCGTAATAATTAAATCCTTTAGGCATACTTGTATAACTCTCGCCTTCAACTTTCTCAAGATCTTTTGGTTTAAATTCTTCTAAAGTAGTATGAAACATAAAAATCTTAAATCCCTTCTCTTTTTCCAAATCTTTCTTATCCAAAGACTCATAATCCAATTTTTCCAAACCACTTCTCCTACCATACAACCCAGTTATCTTAACACCGGTTTTATCCTCAGTAAAAACCAACTTGCCCTCTTTAAATCTCATAACATTATGAACCAAACCAGCTTTCTCAAGAACATCCAACATGGTTTTTCCGCTAGGAGAATAATCATGACTTCCAGGAATAATATAAGCACTAATATCCCTCTCCTTCAACTTATTCAATATACTAGCAGTCTCCTTAATAAGCTCAATTCCAGGCAAGCTTGTATTAAACAAATCCCCAGAGATAAGCACAAATCCAACATTTTCATCAATAGCAACCTCTACAGCCTTTCTAAAGCTCTTTATACTAAGCTTTTTCAACTCTTCCTCCCTCCAGCCACCAATATGACAGTCTGCTAAATGAGCGAATTTCATAGCTCTTATTCCCACTCATAAAGAAATTATAACTATTTATATAGTGAAATACTCCAATTACAAGAAATAGACTGATTATGCTGTAAAAGGGGTTAATCTTTCCAACAAAATCCATAAAAACCACATAGAAAAATTAATAAGATTAGATATCCCGAGTTTATGTAAGAAAAGAGGTAAAAATGAAGCATGTACTTTTTATTTTAGCAATAATCCTTATAATCCCATTAGTACTTTCTCAGGATTGCAACACAGTCTGCCTTGATTCAGGTTACACTTCAGGGATATGCACAGATACTTGTTCAGACTCTCTAATCGAAGGAGGAAACGATTGTACGCTTGCAGGACAGGCAGTCTTAATCATAGGCTCAGAAGCAGTAACAACTTACAAAGACACAGACCCATTCATAGGAGAAGATGAAGAAGACGTTGAATGGGAATGGATAATAAAAAATATTAAAACAGAAGCAGCTACAAATCTACTGGACACCAATGACGAAACCTCCCACACAGGCCCACTATTAGGAATTAAAAATAGATTCATTGCTACAGATATAGACGCCATCGGTGTTAAAGCTAAAGGCACAGGAGGATCATTTTGTTTTCCAGATAATATTATTTGTATAAAATTCATAGAGCTAACTGTATCAGATTATGGAACATACAATATACAAAAAACAACAGTAGACCTATCTTCTTTTAACTCTTCTTGGAGCAACAAAGACGCTATTTTAATACATTCTGTTGACGACACAACCGGCTTAAAATTAGATACAGCAGACTACGACGTAGCAGCAGGCAGTGCAGATGGTGCAGAAACAGATAATATTTGGATAATCTACAACAACACTAACTCCGATGCGGCAATTTACTATGAGGGTGTAAGTAACGTAAAAACTTTAGCAGGCTATTTAGCAATGGATACGGCAAATGATGATATCAACATAGCAGATATTGACTACGAAAACACCCAAGGTACAGACATTCAAATAGATCTAAGAGGAGATTTTGGCACAGCAAATAACCTAAACCTTGTTTTGGACATATTAGCTTTTGAAGGAGCTGCTGCAACAGAAGGTGCTGATGATATCACTATAAACCTAAAACATACAGCAGATGCAGATATCACAGGTTTCGGCGCTTCATCAGGAACAGCAGAAGACGCAGATTTAGTTTGGGTTTCAACTAACATCGGAACAAAAGACGAAGATCACCGTTCTTTGTATGGCATAGTAATCAAAGACCCAAAAACAAATAATGCAGTAGACAAAGTTGAATTGGAAATTCCTGCTGATCAAGTAAAAGCAAAAGTAGACATAACAAAAACAGCCTCAGAAGTAACAAAAGTACAAGAAGCAGGAACAACAGTCCTTGGAGAACAAATGCCCTCTCCGATACTATCGAACGAAGTAAAATTTAAAGAAGATAACAGTCTCATCTTTGTAGGAGGTCCATGTGCTGATCCCTTAGTAGAAGAATTCAACGGATTTCCTACATGCAGTAACTGGCCACTAAAACCAGGAGAAGCAATGATAAAATACGCCAAAAATGGCAGAAACACCGCCCTCTTAGTAGCAGGTACAACAGCAGAAGACACAAAAATGGCAACAGATTTTCTAAAGAATTTCGATCAGCATAGTCTAGAAGGCACCTATATTAAAATAGTAAATAATGAACCAGAAGTACTAAACTCCTCATCAGGAGGTGTAGATTTCTCAGATTACCCCTCCCCGTTCATAAAAGAAGGAAAATTCCAAAATATGCTTTTAATTGTAGGTGATGAAGCAAAAGTAAAAGACACTATTGGTGCAACAGATATTGCAAGCAGTTTACTACAAATAACAAGAACTTCAATAGAACAAAGCAATGTAACTGAAGAAATCACAGAACTTGATACTACTACAACAGATGAAATACCCTTAGGTAGCAACCTGGCAGACACAGACTTCTTTAGTGCAGAATTATCCCACTCTAGCATCCCTACCCTAATAGACCATAAAGTGTCCTTTGGAGGAGAAACTTATAATTACCACGAAGGACTAATGCTATATGCTACAGGTCCAAGCATAGAAACCAGCTTAAGTTCCTCTGACGATACTTACAACTCTAACGTATATATGGAAGCCACTTCAGGCAGCTTAAGGTATTATTATGCATTTGACAGTATAATAAATATAGACACAACAAGTGTTAATTCTCCTTTAACAATTAACATACTAGACAACGAACTATCCCTAACCAGCGCAGAAACAGCAACAGAATTTAAAAGTCAGTCTGCAAATAAATTTTTCATGGACACTAGTGATGAAATTACAGTAGACAATATTGACATTAGACTAATAGACATAGACGGAGCTGGTTCAATAAAAATCCTTTTAAATAGCACAAGCGGAATTGTAAATGATACTACCGAAATCTTAAAAGATGGACAAACCAAATTCCTCGCAGGACTAAATGTAAAAAATCTTGAAAGTTTTGATGAAACCGGAGCATATTGTTGCTGTACAGATTTACTAGAGTTTTGATAGTTGTCTAAAACCTTGCAAGGGACAATAATAGTTATATACAAAAAAAAGAGTTATATGCACATGAAAACCTCAAGAATAGCTTTTATTCTATTCCTTTTTGTATGGATATCAACCTTAAATTTTCTTGTTTTGAGCACATTTAATAATAACCCAGCATTTTACAACATCATAACCGGACATGTAACAGGATATGTCATCGCTGCAAATTCCTATAACGACGCCTACTTACCACTCTTCATTCTTGATACCATAATTATATTACTATTTAGTATGAGTTATTATAATTGGGAGACGAAATCATGGCAAAGGGCCAAGCAGCATTAGAATTCGTAATGACTTATGGCTGGGCGATTTTAGCTGTTCTTGTTACTATTGGCTCTTTAGCATACTTTGGAGTTTTAAATTCAGTAGTTTTTTTATCCTCTAGTTGCATCCTAGCTCCAGGTTTTAGCTGCGAAGATTTCAAAATAGAAGATACTGGGGGTTTATATTTAGTTTTAAGAAATGGTCTAGGAAAAACTCTAAATAACGTAAACGTACAAGTAACATCTTGTACATCCAGTACAGAAGCAGACAGTAACGACGAATGGAGCGCTGGAAGCATCTTAGGAGGAAGCGATGGCATAATTCTAACGAGCTGCTCAGAAGCAACTTCAAGCAGTAAGTTTAGTGGAGATATCACCATAACGTATGTTGAAGAAGGAGGAGGAATCTCACATTCAGTAAGCGGTAAAATAACAGCAAAAGTAGAAGCCTCAGCAGGGGGTGCTACTGCTGGTAGTGGAGGAGAAGAGTGCAACCCTTGTTTTGATTTGAATGGTGACGGATGGATTGATATATTAGAATTTGGGATATTTGGTAGTTGCTCTGGAAAATGTTACTCTCCAGGAGATTCTTGCTATGCTACCAATTTTGACTGTAGTCCTGACGGTTGTATAGACGAAAATGACTTCTCATTATTAGAGGGCTGCATAATGAAATCATGTGAAGAATGTGGAGGCCCACCAGGTTGCTGTGGAGTAGCACCAGCACCATCTCAACCATAAGACTAAACTAAAACATTATAAAAGTTAATAATATCACTCCAAACCAAATAACCCTCCTAATAAAGAACCAATTAAAAACCTAGATAAGAAAAACATACCCAACGTAAAAACTACCAAGAGAGGTATAAATTTAAGCCCGAATTTTTCTTTACCCCTACTTATTAAACCAAGTACCAAAGAACCCAATACAGAACTTGTTAACAGACTAATAATAGCAAAAGTTATTATAAATGAGGAAGATACATTAATCTGTGAAAAAGTTATAGGAATAGCACTTGTTTGGGGTATTTCAACCATAGATAGATTCGTTTCTAAAACACTTATTAAAAAAGAAGATAGCCCAAAGAGTATTGGCGCTCCAAATCCAATCGCTGCAAAGATAAAAATAACATACATTAACACATTTGTTCTTATTTTTTCATCCAAAAATCTTTCCTGACGCAAATTGTCAGCAGTTTGATCCAAAAGGTCAGTAAGCTGCCCACCAGATCTTAAACCAGAAACAATCAACAAAAAGGTCTTTTTCAATCTCTCAGACTTAAATTTTCCAGTCATCTCAGTCATAGATTTCCCAATATCCTCGCCCAAAGCAATTTTTTTTCCAATTTCATTTATTTCCTCGCTTAAAACCCCAAATTCCGGTCTTGCCGACAGCAATAAAGCCTTATCAGTCGTCAAACCAGCCCTCAAATTAGAAGACATTAATTGCAGAGCATCCGGCAAAATACTCTCGACAAATTTAGCAGTAGCATCAGCCTTCAAAGAAAAAGAAAAATAAATACCAAGCTCCAAAACAATTATCGATAAACCTAAAGTAACAAAAAAACTTATATGAAATAATCTCGATATAAGCAAAGAGAGCCCTAAAGCCAATCCCAAACTAGAAATTAAAACAAACCCCAAAAACTTTTGCTTATTTACCTTTACTCTTGAATAAGCGAGAGTACTATACAAATGTTCTCGAATCCTGCCCGGAATTAAACGTGTAATGAGTCTATACATTTACCTCTCCAATAATGTCGGCCTCTTTGTTTTAATAATACCTAAAAACATAATCTGGAAAAAGAAAACAAATCCGTACAACCCCCAAAAAATAAGCTTAGTAATAAACTCTGATGTCGAAATAAATGATGAAATAATAATCAAAAAAGTCATCCCCAAAGAAGGCATAATTACTGTAACCAACATATAAAACATAGCTAAAGGATTTAACTGCCCACCATAACGCTGTATTTGGATTAATTGCTCTTCAGATAAAGCAGAAATAATTTCTTTCACAACCATAGCAGTATCAGAACCCGTTTTCATACCGTTAACCAGCTGCCAAATAGCTCTTCTAAAATAAAGAGAAGGATTTTTACTTGCCAATTCATCCAAAACACTAACCTGAGCGATACCGGCGCTTATCTTCTTAACAGTTCCAGCAAATTCTTTAGAAACTTCACCATAACTTTGCTCCGAAAGATTAACTAGAATCATAAACAAAGGTACACCAGAAGTTAATTGAACCAGCATATCCTGCAACGCCGGTAATAAATTCTTCTCAATATCCTTTATTTTTCTTCCAGCCCTTAGTTTGGGATATAATAATTGTTGAATAAGAATAAAAAGAACTAACGGAACAGAAATAAGCAAAGACAACAAGGGAGGATTTTCGATTTTTAAAACAAATAAATTAATATTGAATATTATATTAAGAAAAACAAAAGAGATAAGCGAAGAAGTCATACACATCGCTATATATTCTTGAGGAGTAAAATCCATTCCAGCCTGCTCTAAATTTAATTTTAAAGAAGGAAAACTTCTTTCCAGTTTACCCCCAAGACCTGAAAAAATCTGTGAAATTTTTCTTAATAATTTAACCGGAACTATAGATAAAGGAACTTTATTTTTCATTTTTTAAAAATACTATCTGGATCAATATAATATCTATGTATCACCTCTCCAACATCATCCACTTTTCGTATATTTTTTCTAACCATCCAGTTCAAAATCTTTTCTCTTTTAGCAAGATCATCAAGAAGCTCCTGTTGGCTTAATCCAGTATGCATACTCAGATCATCATACAGCCTTAGACTCGCAACATGTGGAACAATCGTATCATCCGTAGGCCTCCATCTATAGAGTATATTAGGTCTTATAGTCTTCCCTTCCTCACTCTCAACATATTCTCCAATTTGATAAACCCTTCTTATTCCTTTTCTTCTATCCCTAAACATCACAACATTTAGATTAACCGCTGTAAGAAGATTTTGAGGCACACTTATAGGTGGATTAACCAGCCTTCTAATCGTTTCACTTATTGAATCAGCATGCACAGTAGCATATACACTATGCCCTGTATGCATTGCTTCAAACAACACTTGCGCCTGTTCCTGCTTTCTTATCTCTCCTAAGATAATCCTATCTGGTCTCATCCTTAAGGAATTAATAAGAAGATCCAACATAGTCACCTCTCCTTTTCCTTCAGGATTCGGTGGCCTCACAGTCAATGGCGCCCAATAAAGAAACTTAGGCAACTGCAATTCCCTAGTATCCTCTATAGAAAGTATTCTATGGTTTGAAGGTATAAAAGGCATAATTACATTCAAAAAGCTAGTTTTACCGCTCCCAGTACCTCCACTGATTAAGATATTCAGCTCATACTGTATCGCAAGCCATAATAATGCAAATATTTTAGCTGTACAAGTATTATTTTTAATAAGATCTGTAACAGTCCAAGGATCACGTGCAAATTTTCTTATTGTTATAGTATTTCCCTTATGAGAAATAGGATACAAAACAGCATTACTTCTATCTCCTGTAACAAGATGTGCATCCAATAAAGGACTTAGAGTTGTAATCTGTCTACCAACCCTTCTAGCAATAATATTAGCATAGTTTAATATCTGAGCTTCACTAACGACCGTTATATTCGTTTCCAACCAACCATATTTCTTATGATAAACTCTCACAGGCTCAGTTGAAGAATTAATTACAATCTCCTCTAAAGAAACATCCTCCAATAAAAATTCAATTTGACCCAAACCCAACATATCATGCATTAATGTTCCAGTCAAAAAATCCTTAGTTTCAGTTAGTAATCCCGGCATAAGCTTGTCTAATATTTTATGACAGCTGCCAGTAAACCTCTCCTTAATCTGTATCATTACTTTCGGATCAAGAATCTCTGAAGTGCCAATAGTCACCTCTGTAATAAGCCTTTTCTTTAATTCCAACAAAAGAACAGATGTAGGCTTACCAACCTCAGGTATCTTAATAGAATAATTCAATCCAGATTCACTCTTTCCAATGTTTACTACAACGTTCACTCCTTCAGATGTAACAGTATAAGTATCTATTATTGCCATTTTGAATTAGGTATCAAATTCGCTCTCATCTATCTCCTCTCCTTGACATTCTAATACAGTTTTAGGATAAACTCCGGACCCAGGAACAGCAATTCCCTCTCTTAATTCAGACTCAACCCATAACCCAGTATTAACATTAAAAGTATATATCTTATCATTTTTTATCACTACCTTTGATGAACCATCCAACTCTTCTATTTTTATAAACACGTTCTTAATAAGATATCGAGTACTTCCATCTTCGCTTCTACAATCATACGATCCATTTCCAGAAAATGCCAATAAAACATCCTCTTTATCTATTATCTCTCTCACTTGTTCTTCTTCTTGAGTTCCTTCAATAAAAGGAACCGCAAAAGTCCTTTCTCCACTTCGCCCCGAAAATATAAAAAAACTAGCAATGGAGATAATCACAACTAAACCCAATATCCCCATTACAACATATTTTTTGCTACCTCCTAAAAGAAATTTTTTAATTAATTTCTTCTTAGGTTTTTCCTTTTTTGTCTTCTCTTTATCTTCTACCTTTTCTCCCTTCTCACCCTTTTCTAACTTTAAACGCTTCTTCCTAAGTTCTGGCTCACCAAAAGGAGGAATATTAAAATCAACAAGATCATTATCCTTCAATATCTCAGCCCATTCTTGCGCTGTTTTTTTATCTATTTTATAAGTCTCAGCTATCTCTGATAGTCCCACAGCGCCTCTCTTTTCAACATCATCAACTAATTTATCAAAAAAGGTAGTAATCTTTAAATCAGAAGATTTTTTTAAAGGTTTTTTACCAATCTTCTTTTCATCTTTTTCCTCTTGGGTGTTTTCTTCAGTTTTTTTTACTAGTTTTTCTTCCTTCCCCTCTACTCCCTTAGGTTCTTCTTTTTTAGAAACTTTCTCTGTAGGACCCTCTTCTTTTTTCTTCTCCAAAGGAAAACGTAATTTTGATTTTTTATCCTTAACTTTTTTTAGAAGTGTTTTTGATTTACCACTTTCCTCTTCAGCTTTTTCTTCTCCTATCTCAACAGGTTTAGAAATATCTCTGCCCAACTTAGATTCCATTTTCTTTTTGAGCATTCCAGAACTCACAACAGAAGTTTTTTTCTTTGGAATCTTCTTTTTCAACAAATCTTTCTTTTTTTCACTTAAAGAAAGAGACTTAAGAGTAGAAGCTTTATCACTTTTTTTCTTAAACCCTAAAAAACTCTTCTTAGATATTTTTTTCTTTTTTGGAATAGAAACTTCCCTTTTCTTTTTTAGACTAGTAGCCACATCTTTCTTTAAAACTTCCTTTTTAGTCCTAATCTCATCCTTAAAGGAAATATCCTCTTTCTTTTCCCTATCCAAAGAAGTAAATTTTTCTTTAGGTAAAGACCTAACTTTCTTTAAAACCTTTTTAGGCTCTTTCAACAAATCTTTTTGCCCGGCTTTAACTTTCAATAGCTCAGGCTTTAACTTCACTTTCGTCCCAATCACCTTACTTTTTTTATCTTCTATTTTTTTCTTAAAAGTCTTAGTTTTCTTCTTTTCCTCAAAACTCGAAACTTCAGGTTCCTCTCTTCCATCAAGCACAGCTAATCTCCTATCAATATCAGCTAATTCAAAGTCTAAAGACCGAACTTTCTTTAAAACCTTTTTAGGCTTTAACTTCGTCCTTGTTCCAACTACCTTGTTTTTTTTATCTTCTATTTTTTTCTTAAAGGTCTTAGTTTTCTTCTTTTCCTCAAAACTCGAAACTTCGGGTTCCTCTTTTCCACTAAGCCTAGCTAATCTCTTATCAATCTCTGCTAATTCAGTATCCATAGGAGTGCCTTTTTCCACCCCCTTTTTTATTTTAGCCATATCGCCCAAGTCAAACCTCTCTTTTCTGTTAACTTCTTCTATACCCTCCCGTATAATTTTTTGGTCTATATTTTATCTGTGGTTTTTTACTCCAATTTCGTGATTTACATCTAGGACACAGAACAGGATTTTTATTTAGTCTCCTAGCCCACTCATGATTACAATGTAAGCATCTCAATACCTTTATCATCTACACATTTATGAGTTATAGTGATATATAAATCCTTCTTTAACTAAAGAATAACTACAAAAGCCGTATAGTCCCGTTTTTAATAAAATTAAGATCACCAAAGTTATAACTCAAAACCTCCTCAGGCAAAGTAACTATAGTGTCATCAGCCATATCAGTTAAGCCTTCTACGCTTACTGCCGCTGTTACTGTCTCACTAGCAACTACAGTCAACACCTGCGAAGCCTCATCCAAATCCAAAGTAACTTGAAGATTCGGAGGTAATTGCGTATCAAAGATCTCAACATGCGAATTATCCGTAACTGTACAACTTCCAGAAGAGCCATAAGCATTTAAATTCAAATAAGGACTACTAGAACTACCACTAGTATCACAAGAACCAGAATTCAATACCACATCAGCCTGTATTGTAACAACAAACCCATCAAAATTTACTTGTTTCCAAGTTAAGTTCATTTCCGCACCCCCATAACTCAGATGACCTAATTCAATGCCATATGGCTGAATAATCAAAGGCAAATTACCATTTATTTCTTCAACCTCAAAAATTACAGGATAATTACTCTCAAGAAAAGTTTTATACTGCGAGATATTACTTTTAAAATTTGAATCAGAAGGGTTAGGCAAAATTTCAGTAAAAGTAACTGAATTAGTTCCCTTACTCACAGAAATTCCTGAAAGCATTGTAAAAATATCTTTAAAACCCTTTTGAATAGACAAATCAAGATTTCTTATTTGCTCATATCCCAAATCCTCTTCCAGTCTTTCACTTGTCGAAATAAAATTTCTATTTATTATAACCACGAAGCTAAAGAAAACTAGTATCACAATAAAAAATCCTATTGTGTAGAAAACCCCTAACTTAGCCATACCCAATACCTCGCAATACACTTATTAAATTTAGTATCGACAAAAACTCTCTCACCCGAAAACGCAGACTCTTCAGAAAAAGTCGAACTTCCCCTCGAGTCATAAACTCTATTAGGACATTCGATCTTATACTCAACTACATAACCTACAGGCAGTATAGCATTTAGTTCAGAAGTTATTTCATTCGCATCAAAATTTCCTAAAAGGCCCCTATAATCCAAAATGGCAAAGACATCATTAGCAATTCTGCTTGCTTGCAATTCACTTACAGGAGATTGTTCCGACCTGCTTAAAAAGAATATCGATATAGCAAGAATTATAAAAACTATAAAAAGTGCAATAACGCTATCCAATAAGAAAATCATGCCTTTATTCCCAAATCGAAAACTCAAGGACAACCTTTTGGTTACCATAAAGAGCAAACCTCCTCATCTCAATGACCTGTTCAACATCTAAAGAGGAATTACCTACCTCAACAAAGTTTCCTTTAGCCTTAACCAAGGCACCATTCAAGTCAACCACCCTAAAATAAAACTCATTCGCATCAATATTCAAAGAAGTTTTAATTTGAGCATAAGTTACATTCAACAACGAAGCCAGTTTATTTGAACTTAACCTCCTGTCCCTATCAACTAACCCAATTACCTGAACATTTGTTTCATTCCACCCAGTAGGAACACCCTGACTCTCCACAAATAAATCAGTTATTTTAGTGGCCTTCAAAGCAAGTTCTTCTTGCTTAATATTGGCATTAAATCTCAAAATATAAATATTCCAAAAAGCAATTATCCCTCCGATTAAAAGAATGAAAACCACAATAGACAGAATTAAATCCAAGGATACTATTTGCCCCTTACCCATTTTCTAAATCAACATAGTCTCCAACATTACTCAAGATTACCAAACCTTCTTCCAAATCCACATTTGAAGTCCTATTAATCGGAATTGTACACGTTACCAAGTCTACGTCTTCAATTGTAATTAGCTGATTGTTAGGATCAATAGAAGCATTGTAGGATATCTGGGTTTGAATTTCAGTTCCATTCCCACTCAAGAAAGTTGACACAATTATCTCTGATAATTTTAAACACTCCCCTCTTAGCCCAATATATTTTTCTGTTTTCATGACCTCAATTTTTTTATCAAATGAAAAGCCAAGGACTAATAAAAAAACCAAAAAAAGTGTACCAATCGCGAATAACCACTCTATACTTATCTGAGCTTTTTTCATTTTTAACCAAGAATAATACAGCAACAGGTATTAGCTGGTTCTCCAGCCCAACAATATTCATCTCCATCGCACTCTCCATCACCCGGAGGGAAAGGCTCGTCTCCACAACCATCACCACCACCAGTTTCATCGACATCCATTTCATCTATTTCCACATGGGCCCCCCCGGTCCAACCGCCGCATTTGTTTATGTTCAGAGCGCAAACCCCGGTGTTATAACCAGAACCGTCTCTGTTTCCAATATAAACGCACCAATCAGGACAACTAGTTACTGTAGGAGGTATACCACATTGGGATGCACTATACCAACTATCTATCCCAGCATCATAACAACAATACCATCCAAGGGGCTCTTGGCAATCCAGTTTACAATTCTGGCAATTTTCTATATACGGTTCACCTTGACATTCACCATCGCCACACACAGGAGCTCCAGCAACACATGTTCCAAGACCTGTCCCAGGAGTTTCTTCACAAACATCACCATCATCACAATCCGCTTGACTTCCAATACAATCAGAACAATAATCAGCTAAACATCCCTCTTCATTAGGGGGAGTACCAGGATAATTACAAATACCATCACCACAATAATCCTCACAATCACTTAAACAAGTATCAGAGTTCTCAGAACTACTACAAATACCATCACCACAATATCCGCCAAGCAAAACCATCGCATTGCCACTACTAGAATTTAAATAAGTCTCTACCTTAACCTTATATCTTCCAGCTAGAATGATTTTGTCTAAAAAATCCTGTGTCACTGTTAAGTTTGCTTTAGAAATAGCAATATACTCGCTATTAGCACCAAAAATAGACAGGGTTATCACAAAAGTTTTCCCATCAACATAAGCAGAAGTAATTCCTGTAGGAGTGTTTACCCAAACAAAATCCTTGCTCCCTAACCCAAGAGAATAAACCTCGTCCGCATTTTTAACAATCGAATCCACAGTATCAGTCACTTGCTCATGTCTTATATTCTCTTTAGACCTTGAAAGACCAATATAAAAAAGTGGAACAGTAAGAAGGAGAACTAAACCAAATATCGCAATATACTCAAAACTAATTTGACCACCCCTCATAACTTTTTACAATTCAAGAGATTATATATAGTTTACGTTTTATAAAATTTAAAAAAAATATAGTTCACTTAACCAAACCCTCAAAGCTTTGGTGGTGGCAGAGGCACTACACAGGATGGAACCTCAACACAATCACTATCAGCACAATCAGTATCACCATCAACATCATTATCTATCCCATCATCACAAATATCTTCTGTTATCACAATATCTCCAGGACCGCCATCATCACCATCACCACCATCACCACCCATTCCTCCAGATCCTTCAGGCATAGCTACTGCTTTCCCTCTTAGTCTACCAGTTACAGAATGTTCCCTTGTGCCTCCTTCTAAATCAAAACTAACACCAATCCCTAAATCAACTTTTTCACCCACATCAAAATTACAATCAGTATCAACTATACTCGAATAAAAAAGCACTGATTCACCACTAGCTATATCCCCAGAAACAGGACCCATATTACACACACTGCCATCCGTTCCATAAAGTTGCATAACTACGTTTTGCATATTCCCTCTTTCAAGAACATTTTTAACAATAATGAGGATTTCTCTCTCCGTAAGTTCCACATCTGAAGGTGTATAAACCCCATACTCAACACACTCAAGATTATTTGACATATAGCAGGTATTTGGCAAATATTTTTGAGGAGAAACCCCAAAATAAATCAAGGCACCAACAGAAACCAAAATACCTAAAAGTGCCCAACCATAAACCATTAAAAATTCCGTTGCCGCCTGGCCCTTTTTCATATATTACCTCTTTTTTATTACCTTCTTTTTTCTATACTCCCATGAGATATAACTCATAAGAAAAGACACCGCTATAATCAAATCAAATATAATTAAATGAGGAAGGGCTTGTTCACGTGTCGGTGAAGCAACATTCATTCCAAAACTTCCAGTAATAGAATTTTGAAACTTTGGGTTATAATTTATCATCTCTTCCCTTTCACTAAGAGTATCCAAAATCAAAGCATCCAAACCAACTATCCACACCAATAAGACTACAATAAATATTATCCTAAACTTAATAAAACTAACTTTAGACTTTTTATTTCTAAACTTTTTCATCAAATTATCTAATACCTCCTTGTTTAAAAAGATTACCAAAACAAAAATTCAAAAACCTACCTAATAAATCCCTCCAACACTCTAAATATACTGCTTTTCACTATTCCAATACGTGATTATCCTCCATTAGCCCAAATAAGCATATTCCTCATACCTTACATAACCACTTCAAATTAGCAATCTTTAAATACTACTAATCGCCCATTAAAAACAAGATATATTCATAATAACTAAAGGAGAGGTGATTAAATGAAAGAAAAAGGACAAGCCGCTATGGAGTTCTTGATGACCTATGGCTGGGCTATCTTGGTAGTATTGATCGCTATCGGAGCATTAGCTTACTTTGGTGTATTGAGTCCAGGTAAATTTTTACCACAAAGTTGTACATTAGCTCCAGGATTTGCATGTGATGACTTTAAAATTGATAACGTAGTCTCTACCAGTGATGATCTTACAATTATCGTAAGAAACGGCGTTGGTGCGACTGCAAACTCTGTTATATTCACAGTAAATGAAAATACAGCTACTGGACCGTTATGCATTGCTGCTGCAGGTAACCCCACAAGCATTGCTGAAGGCAATGCAGCGACATTCACATGGAACTGCCCAAGTGTAGACGATACTACTGCACAAGGTACTAGATTTAAAGGTATCTCAAGTTTGACATACACTCTAACAGGACAAACTCTAAGTCATACAGTAACTGGTGACCTAACAGCAAGAATAGAATAAATTTTTTATTTTTCTTTTTTTATATTTTTTTAAGAATTAACTAGTTCTTACAATTTCACAGTATCACTAGTAATAGAAATACCTTCATCACTAAATTTAAGTCCAAATGTCTTAGAGGGAATCTTAGTCCCACGCATTTTTAAAATTTCCATAGCTCTTACTCTCTCGCCTTGTTTTTTTGAATGATACAATATTATGATGCTATCTACCTCAAATTCCAAAGCAGCATCTATAATGCTCTCATGATCAGCACTTAACGATTGAGAAGTCAAAACCGCAGTACAATTCCACTTCTCAATTAAATCAAACAAAGACAAGGCAGCTTCTTTTTTTGTTAACTCGTCCTCATACAACAAGGAAAAAGAGCTTATAGAGTCAATAACAATCCTTTTAGCCTTAATTTTTTCAACTAAAGCATCTACCACGCCACCACCCTCAACTAAAAGTTTTTTAACCTGCTCAGGAGTATACTCCAAAAATCTAAACAATCCCTGTTTTTCATATTTCTCAAGATCCCATCCAAAAGTAGCCATATTCTCATATAATTTCTGTTTTTTCTCTTCAAAAGTAATATACACACCAGCCTCACCCTTTCTACAGCCCTCCACTAAAAATTGAATACCAAAAATGGTTTTCCCAGCCCCAGGCTCTCCAGCAATCAAATTCATAGAGTTCTTCTTGAACCCAGACTGTACTAGCTTGTCTAACCCAGGAATTCCAGAAGAAACCCTAACTATCTTCATTTTCTCCCCTTATATTCTGACTCCATCAAAGAAAAAGGAATTTCTTTAGGGTGTACCACTAAACCCTTATTTGTAATCGTAAAAGGATAAATGTCTATCATATGATCCTGCCCTCTTGCTTTCTCAACAAAGATGCATCTTTCAAAATTATTCTCCCTCCTTATTTTTATCAATCTGATTACCCCATCAAAAAGATAATCCTCTGCTGTTGCGCCAAGATTATTCAATCCGGTTTTTTTCTCTTCTGCAGTTGCCATGAACAAAACTTTTTTCATATTCTCAATTAAATTTAATATCTCTTTCCTATAAGACATCTCATCATCAGTACTGTATCTAAAAATGGTCAAAGAATCCATAACCACCCTTTTCACTTTTCCTTTTAAAATTAAATCCAAAGGCGTAGCAATTGAAATTAATTTTTTTAATGTAACCGGTTGCTTCACTAAAAATATCAACTTTTTCTTTTCATAGTCCTCCAAGCCCATTCCTAAAGTTTTTGCATGAGCTCTAAGATCATCCAAATCCTCTTCAGCAGTTATAAAAACACCAGGCTCGCCTTTTTTCGCACCTGCATAAATAAATTGTAAAGCCAGAATAGTTTTTCCAGAACCAGGAGATCCCTTAACAAGAATGGAAGAATTCCTCCGCAAACCTCCTTTTAAAATTTCATCCAAACCAGGTATCCCTGTTTTATCCAAGTCCATAATATTTAGATTTTAGTTTTAATATAAAAAGCTTACTAAAGTCTAAAACAGCCAAATTTAGCTAAGAAACCTTTAAATATCACATAACCCCCTAAAAAAGCATGGGAAAAGAGGGTATCAACCAATTAAAGGATATGAAAGAGTCCGTAGTTATCGCAGTGGTTCCAGCTAAAAAATATGAAGAAATCAACCTAAAACTTATAAAGTATTTAACCCAGGAAATAAAAATTCCCGGAGCCTATGTTACCTTAAATAAACCATTTATTCAAATAAAAGATTCTTTCAAAAAAGCAAAAATTGATGTTAAGCTGATTATCTTTATAGACGCAATAACAGAAACATCAGGAGGAAAAACTAAGAAAACAAAAGACTGCCTCTTTATAGGAACCCCTGAAAATCTAAGCGATATCTCCTTAGCAATGGATCAAGCAGTCACAGCCTTACCAGGAAAAGAAAAATTTCTCTTCTTTGATAGCTTAACCACGCTCTTAATGTATAATGACACAAGAACAGTAGCAAGATTTATCCATTTCCTTTCAGGAAAGATGAGAGCTTGGAAGGTTCGCGGTATAATCGTTTCGCTACAGAAAAAGGGTAACGAGGATTTAATAAACGAATTAAGTCAATTTTGTGATATGAGGCTTGATCTATAATGCCAGAAGAAAACAAAATCATCAACCTAATAAAATATCTTTTTGGAATTCTCGTAGTCATTTCAGCTTTCTATATAATAACAAATGTAATAGATGCAGTCGAACTTATATTGGGTTTCATTGCAGTGAGCGTAGGAATATTATCAATCATATGGACCTTATTAGCAAAGTATAGCTTATCCCCAAGATCAAACTTAAGAGTATTTACCAATAACTTCTTAGCATGCTCAATTGCTGTTATAGCCTTTGCATCTATAAGAATAGTAGGAAAACTCATTGATCTTCCATGGTTAATCGTAATAGAATTCTTTTTTATCTTTGCAACATTCTTCTTTTTCCTACTAGCATCATACTACATTTACAGCATAGGAAGAGAATTTGGTTTCCAATCTGAAGGAAAAAAAATTGAAAGAAGGCTTAAAATCAAGAAAATATCAAAAAAACGCAAAAGAAAATAAAAACTATAAATCAATAACATCTCCATCCTTTAATATAAAAACATCCTTTCCAAGTTTATAACCCATAGCCTCGGCCAATTCTTCTCCAGGTTTAGTAATACTTCTTCCACCATGAGCAGGAATAATCTTTTTGGGATTTAACAAATTAATCAAATCTCTATCATCCTCTCTACCACTATGACCACTAACATGGATATCAGTAAAAATCCTACAACCTAAACTCTTCAATTTATTCTCTAATTTCTCCCTTTGGTTGATATTGTCTTCAACAGGTATAACCCTGCAAGAAAAAATAATGTGATCCTCATAATTAAAATCAAAATGAAACTTTCCATTAGCCATTTTAGTCAAAACACTTCCAGGTTCAGCTTGATTTCCAGTACAAACAATAAGGTATTTATGCGTCCCTTGTTTATTTATCTGAGTTAACTTTTTTCTTATTTTATTTGCATAACCTACAATCTCAACTTTATCTGAGAACTTAACTATGCCCGCTTCTTCAGCAGCTCCTACATACCTATTTAAGCTCCTACCTAAAAAAACAATCTTCCTCCCTAATTTCTGGCCCATCTCAATTATAGTTTTTAATCTAGCAATATGTGAAGAAAACGTAGTCACAACAATAGCCCTTCCATGATTATCAGTTCCTAATAAAACATCTTTAAGCATCTCTCTAGCAACCTTCTCACTTGGCGTCTTAACATCTTCTCTAGCATACAAACTATCCAGAATAAGGGCCCGTACATTCCCTAAAGATTTTAATTTTTCATAATTAGGTTTTCTTCCAATAACAGGATTATTATCCAACTTAAAATCTAAAGAATAAACAACTTGCCCGTGTTTAGTATGCACAACCATAAACACACAATTAACAGTTGAATGTGTAGCATTAATAAATTCCACTTCAAGATTCTCAGAAACCTTAATCTTCTCGCCAGCATCTAAAACAATTCTTTCATTCCGAACCTTTCTATTTTTATCCTTGAGTATTTTCTCTAAAACTTTAATTGTAAAAGGAGTTCCAATGATAGGGGCCCCACTATAAGTATTAGCAACGTAAGGAATTCCTCCCAAATGATCTAAATGCGCGTGTCCAATCAAAATAGCCTTAACATCATCTCTTCTTTTACGCAACACCCTATCATCAGGTATAGCTTTTATTCTTCTCATCTGGTCATTAGTTAAAGTTTCTTGCACTTCTTCATATTCAATAACAGCTGGAATGTACAACCCTATATCAAAAATAACAATCTCGCCATCAACATCAATAGCAGTCATATTCCTACCTACTTCATTATATCCACCTAAAGCCATTAATTTAATTCCCACTTATCACCAACTTCCTACATTTAAAAACAATTTATCCGTTTATAATATTTTCCTAGAAAAAGTTATTCCTCAATTCTTATAGCCTTAATAGGACAGTCCTCCATAGCCTCCTTAATCTTCTCCAAATCTTCTTTAGAAACCTCTAAAACAGTAGTTTCCCCTTCTTTAGTCCCTCCAACCAAGTCCATCTTGCCATCATCATCGTTTCTCTTAAAGTGCTTAGAATCATAACTCTCACAAAGAGCACAACCAATACATTCTTCCCTATTAATAACTATTTTAGGCATTATTTTTCAACCCTATCCACCAGTATAAAAAGCTTATCCTTTTCTCTAAGCCTCTCTTTTATAGGAATCGTTACAAAATCCCCTTTTTTAGCAATCCCTACATCTTTATCATCAACACGCATACTTCCTACCTTATCCTTAACAACACCAGTAGTAGCACCAGTAATAATAATCTCATCACCAACTTTTACTTCCCCAGTCTGAATCTTAAACTCACAAACTTTATTTTTAGAAAAATAATTATCCACAACACCAACAAAAACCTTTTCTTTTGTCGCTCTAGAACCATAAACCCCACTCCACTCACCTAATTTTTTCCCTAAATAATAACCACCATGCCAAAATCCCCGATTATAAACAGTTTCTAATTCCTTAATCCACCTCTTAATTTTATCTTTACTATAACTTTTTTTATAAAAACTTTCAACAGCTTCAGAATAAACTTTTGTAACAGTATAAACATAATCGGCAGCTCTTCCTCTGCCCTCTATCTTAAAAATACTAACACCGGAATCAATTAACCTATCAATAAAACCTATAGTACACAAATCCTTGGGAGACATAACATGATTATTATCAATAACCAATTCATCTCCAGTTTCATCATCAAAAACCCTATATTTTCTTCTACAAGTTTGTAAACACAACCCCCTGTTAGCAGATTCGTTATAATTGGCCAAACTCATATAACATTTTCCTGCAATAGAAACACAAAGAGCTCCGTGCACAAATATTTCTATCTTAACTAGCCCACCACTAGGACCTTTAATCTTTTCTTTTTTAATTTTATTACAAATATCCTTAATTTGTTTTAAAGTTAATTCTCTAGCTAAAACAATAACATCTGCATACTTAGCATAAAATCTAACAGCCTCAGTATTAGAAACATTTACTTGTGTAGAAAGATGTACTTCCATTCCAATAGAATTAGCATATTCAATTACAGAAATATCACTAGCAATAATAGCATCTATTCCAGCTTTTTTAACAGCATCACACACATCTTTACCAGCACCAAGATCTTCATCATACATCACAATATTTAACGTCAGATAAGTCTTAACCCCTTTTTCCTTACATATCTTAGAAACCTTCTTTAAATCTTTCAAAGTAAAATTATTCGCCGCTCTAGCCCTCATATTCAATTGTCCTACTCCAAAGTACACAGAGCCTGCTCCTGCCTTAATCGCAGCTGATAAACACTCAAAAGAGCCAGCTGGAGCCATGATTTCAACTTTATTTTTCATATATTTAGAATGAAATAATTATATTTAAAAAAGTATTGCTAATCTCAAATAGTTTCAACCACTAAAAAAACAGATTATTTTTTAACATACCTCTTAAAATCATCAGCTAAACTTCTAAATTGATTCCTTAGATGATTATGATCAGATTTTAATTTGGCTAAACCCGAGTTTAGCTTAGCTAAAGCAAATCCAATAGTAAAAACACAACCTAAGTTGAATATCAAAAGTGAGATAATAATATCTTCCGCAGTTAAAGATCCCCCAAGAATTCTTTTTATTATTTGGTAGGATATATACAAACCAAATACTACTAAAACTATTATAACTATCCTTTCTATTATTTTCTCAATATCTTCCTTCATTGTTTATTTTACTAACAACCAGATTATGAGCACTATTATAACCACAAGAATTATCCACAAAAGATATTTTAATTGTCCTCTTTTAGATATCCTAGTTATATTGGACAACACATTCTATAAAAATTTTTCGGCAGACTTTTGAACTTCCAAATCCAAAATACTATCCAACTAATCAAAGCCCGAGCTTAGGTTCGTCAAATAACCCTTATCCAGATTTCCGAAAACTTTATATATCATTAGATATACCAATAATTACAGGTGAATACTAGTGTTTATATTTAAAAAACATGCCCTGGAAAAGATGGATGGACTAGGGATAGAAAAAGACGAAGTAAAATCCGTTATCACAAAGGGTATGAAATGGAAAGAAAAAAATACAGAAAAATGGCACGCAAGAGCTTTTGGCATAGAAGTAGTATTTTCGAAAAAAGATTCAAGTGTATTTATCATCACAGTTTATCTGGAGGATTAAAATGAAATGTATCACATGTAATGGAGAATTGAAAAAAAAGGAAGTTGAACATAAAGAATTAGGGGTCTCTTTAGGCAAATTTCCTGCTTTAGTGTGTACCAAATGTAATGAAGTTTTTTATGACGAAATTTCTGCAGAAAGAATTCAAAAAAAATCTAAAGAGTTAGGTTTATTTGGGATGGCTAAAAAAACAAAAGTAGCAATGGTTGGAAATAGCTTGGCAATTAGAATACCAAAAGAGATAGCAAAGTTCGTAGATTTAAAAAAAGAAGAGATAGTTAAATTAATCCCAAAAAGCAACAAAGAAATCCTAATTGAAGTTTAAACTAAGCCCGCAATTTACTATACTTCTGAACAAAATAAACAAGAACAGCGAACAATAAACAATACGTCAAAAGCGCAAGTATCGGCTCAGAAACACTTCCGAGCTCAACTTTAAACAACATAATCTTCTTCAACATGCTCTCACTTAAAACAAAAGGATTAAAATCTGCTATTTTTTTCAAACTTTGAGGTAAAGTCTCCAAAGGCAATATTGTACTAGAAAAAAACAAAAACAGACTAGCAACACTTATCGTTGCCAACATAGAAGTCTCCGGAGTCCTAAATACATAACCTAAGAACATACCAATCAAAATAAACACAGCCACAATAGGCAATAAAACAATAACAACTTTCCATAAAACACTAATCAAGGCCCCTTTAAAGAATATCACAGCAACCCCAAACACAACAACCAGCTGCAAAATCAAAATAATAAAACTAGTCAAAAAGTGACCTAAAAGGAAGATGGTATCCCTAACAGGAGATATATAATTCCTAAATAAGGCAGGACTCCTTTTTTCCTTCACAACAAGACTACTACTCAGAATCAAAGCCATTAGCATCACAACTAAAACAATTAAAGTAGGAAACAAAAAGCTCAAATGAGTTTTCTCAGCCACAACAGGAGTTATTTTAGTCTTTATAGGTGTAACAATAGACTCAGCACTTCTACCAGTAGCCAATTCAATCTCTCCCTTAATGTCTTCTATAGTAGACGCAACATCTGAAATAGACGCAGAACTTGTCTCCAAATTAGAGCTAGCTTCACCAAGTTTCTCAAGTGAACCCATAACAGACTCTTCTAAACTCTCCCCGACACTCTCAGTATTATTTTTTATCTTAGATATAACAGTTTTTACAGGATCAAAAGTGCTAGAACTCAAATTATTTGCCTCTATAATATCATCAAGTTTTTGACTTATTTTACCTAAATCCACCTCTCCAACCAAATCAAAATTAATCTCAGACAACGCAGAAGTAGCCTCTTGAACACTCCCCTCAACATCAGTATTAGCACTTTCAGCCTCACCAATTTTCTCTTCATTTAATTTTATTTTTTCCAGACTATTAGTCAAAGCATTCAAAATTGAATTAGTCATCTGTAAACTTAATTCAGTTGTCTTAGAGCTTACCTTTGATGAAACCGCATCAATAATAATCCACACTAAATTTACCCTGGACTGATCAACCAAAAATTCCATAGACTCGCTAGAACCAGTCTCTAAATTCGGAGGGATAATGGCGCAAACATGGATCTCAGCAGATTTCAAACTAGAAGTACATTCTTCCACACTTTCAAGCCTAACCACAGTGAATTGTTTACTTCCCAGCTCATCCAAAATAGATTCTGCTAACTCACTATAAGATTCTGAATAAGCACCAACCCTAATATCATAAATATTTGAAGTATTATAGGCTGTACCAACAAGAGCAATGATCAACAAAGGCCCGAGTAAAACTATCAAAGAAGAACTCCTGCTCCGAATAATCAGTTTAATATTCTTCCTAATAATAGTTACCAATAGCTCAAAAAACCCTAATCTCAAAGGCCTATGAACTTTTTTACCCTCTTTTTTTACCATTTTTTTCTTTAACATCCTGGATCATCTGTGTAAAAATCTCTCCTAAAGATGGCTTTCTTATGTCAGTATATACAATCTTATCTCTATTTTTTTCAGCCATAGACAAAATCCTTCTCAGTAACTTAGGAGCCTGCTCTCTAACAGGAACATAAACAACCAATTTCCCATTAACAACAACAGTCTTAAATCCCTCTAACTTTCTCAAATACCTCTTGTAGTTACTAGTATCTTCTAAAACAAGATGAATTTCCTCACCTTTTTTATACATCCTCCGCAGATCATCAGGAGTCCCAATAGTCAAAATACCCTGCTTAGATAAAATAGCGACCTCATGACATAGATACTCTGCTTCGTTCAGTAAGTGTGTAGTAAATATTACTGTAGTTCCCATCCCATTTATTCTTTTTATAAGCTCAAGCAAGTCTCTTCTCAAAATAGGATCTAGATCTTCAGTAGGCTCATCCAAGATCAATACGCTTGGATCATTAACAAGAGCACACGCAAGATCCAATCTCCTTTTCATCCCACCAGACAAATTCTTTGCCAAAACTCTTCCATCCTCATAAAGTCCCACAACCTTAAGAACCTCTTCCACTCTTGAATTAAGAATCTCTTTCTTCAAACCATAAAGCTTCCCAAAAAATCTTACATTTTCTTCAGTAGTAAGATCCTCATAAAAAGAATTTTCTTGTGACGCAAATCCAAAATGCCTAGCTGCCTGAAGAATTTGTTTCTGCAGATCTTTTTGATTAAAAGTAACCAGCCCTTTTGTAGGTTTATAATATCCAACAACGAGTCTCAATAAAGTAGTCTTACCACTTCCACTAACACCAATAATCCCAAAAATCTTGCCTTTGGGAATCTCAAAACTAAGATTCTTCAAAACAACCTTCTTTCCAAACCTTTTTTCCACACCTTCCAATTTTATTGATCCCTCCACCTTATTTCCAAAACTAAAAACAGAAGGAGATACTTGCTTCTTAATTTCTCTTCTAACCTCTCTCTCACTCTTAATATTCCCAAAGATATTCCTATACGGAGAAAATAAACTCGCGGATCTCACACTCTTTTTTCCTCTTCCAAGCAATTTAAGCATAAAAAAGTATATGTTTACGTATTTTTAAAACTTTCCTGACCCAAAAAGATTTAAATAGGGGCATTAGCTCTATTATAATAAAAAAGAGGTAAAAAATGGGTGCAGAAATCTGGATTTCAATCATATTAAAGATAATTTTTCTATTAGTAGCAGCCCATATCGCCATAACAAAGATAGTGCCTTTACTAAATGACTTTCTTTTAAGCTTCATAAAAAACAAAAGCTCGGTTAATTCATTCACATCTCTTATTGACATATTTATCCTAGTGCTTGTAGGCTCATCAATAGTCACATTCCTCTTAGAAGCAAACAACGCAATACTAAATTACATTTCTGTCCTACAACCAGCTTTTGAAGTGCTAAAAGAACTATTTGTTTATTTACAATGGATACTTCTAGTTCTTATTGCAGTAGTTGCCATTAAGAATCTTAAACATTAACCCTGCCATATTTGTTCAAATTCGAACTTATCAACACTATTCTGCAAGGCGGGCAATACGCTTGGTATCCATTATTTTTCTTTATACCTAAATTTTTTGTCATACTCTTTGTGATCGATGACGTCAAGAACGAACGCAATTATTTCTACCTCACTCTCTTCACCTGTTAATGTATATAACATTCTCCAGAACGCAGGAAGCTCAACACGAAAAAGATTTGTAATTCCATATTTCTTTTTGTATTCTTCTGGAAATAATTTTTTGCCAACAGAGTCGCCATAATGAGGATTTAATTTAATCAACTCAACTTTCTGGTTTATTGCCTTGAGAATCATGCGCTCAGTTTTTGAATTCGGAGCTTCTTTGTTAAGATACTCATACACTTCTTCTGCCTCTGGAGACAACTTTATCCGTATTATTTTCATAATTCAAGTCCTCTTGCAAGTGCTTTTTGTAGATTGGGATTAGGGTTGTGTATCCATGTAATACCCCTTATTGTAACAACAATCTTATTACTGAGTTCAAGGTATTCGAGAATAATTTTAAGAGTGTTATGATTAACCTGTCTTGGAAGCCTCCGTTTGAGTTCAGCAACACTAATAACACTTTCATCCATACATTTTAGAGTTTCTTCTACCATGATTACTGTGTTGAGTGTTGGAGAGTGTTCCAATTCTTGCATTTTCATCACCATTAGTTATTAACTTATACTTATTGAATATTGATTAGTATATAAACTTTACGGTTTCATTAATAAAAACTATCTCTTTAATTCAACAACATACTTGGCTTTCTCTTTTGGAATAGCCATTCTAAAAGGTTTTAAGTTAATTCTTTTATCCACAACATTGAAATCCTTATCCAACCAGTAAACATCAATAGGATAAAAAACAAAAAACATGTGTATCATAGAATTTAGTCTACTTTCTCCATCCAAAACAATAACCAGATTTCTAGCCCTGGAAAACATCATACCTCTAAGTCTTTTCCAAAACGTATCACATACCTCAATATCTTTAATTTTAAATTTTTTAATAATTTTTTCTTTAATATTCACCATTTTAAAACGCAACGACCCCAAAACCAATAGCTTTCCCATATCCTTCAAGATCTCCAGAAGTATAATAATTTAATACTCTGCCTTTCTTACAACCCAATCCTCTCATAATCTCCATAAAAACCCCAATAACATTTCTATCAAATACTCCACCTTTTTTAGAACTTTCTAAAAACCCCTTAACATCAAGATTATTAACAAAACCCAAAAGGCCTTTATCTCTCGCATAAATATTTTCCTTTATTCCGTGCAAAAAAGGAACATTTTCATATTCTTTTCCATAATAAGTTAAATTAGAACTTGCTATAACACAAACATTCTTACCGGTATCACTCACAGCATCTGCAAACCCGCAAATCTCCTCATAAGAGACATCTCCAACTAAAATAGGAACAAACTTTATTTTCCCTAAAACCGTTTTATTAGCATATTGTAAAAAAGGCAGCTGTATATCTACAAAGTTATTTCCTTGAAAGGCCTCAAAAGAATTTCTCAATTTAGGAAAACCCTTAATTAATTTCCTACCGAACTCAACATCCACTTTAACAGTCCCAAAAGAAGTGTCCCAATCAGAAAAAAGAAAAGTACTAAATTTATTTCTTTTATTATCATCCCTACCAAGAACAATATAAACATCAGCTATGACAGACTCAGCAACCTCTTTATAAGCCCAAGCCAAAGCAGCACTAGAAAACTCATCCAAACAGCTAGGAGCAATCACCCCATTTAATTTTCTTCCTCTAGTCTCAATAGGCAGATCACCAGGACCAAACTCAGAATCAAACCCAATATCAATAAGCTTATTTGCCTTGTCAAAACCCTCTTCAAAATCTCCTGTTTTTCTATTCATACCTTAAATAAATCAGCTATTATTTAAAAGATTATCCCAACAAAAAAATCTATACCCAGCCCTTATTCTTAAAAAAAGCAATCATAGCTGCTACAGAAGCCACCATAATACCAATCACAATAACAAAAGCACGGGGATGCTGTTGGAAAGGCAATACAATATTCATCCCGTAAATACCACTAACCAGCATAGGTATTAACAACAAACTAGCTATAACAGCAAAACTCTTCATAACCTCATTTAATTTATTAGAAACAGCAGTAAAATAAATATCAGTCACACCTGTAATTCTATCTCTTATCATTTCCCCAGTGCCAACTAATTGATCCATCTCCACAATCAATTCATGAAACATATCATTCTGCTTCAAAAAAGAAACTTTTCCTTCATTTAAAGAAAGAAACACATCCTTATTATTACTTAATGATTTTCTAAGGAACATAATCTCTCTTTTTAATATGTGCAATTCCTGCATATCTTTATCTCTAGCACGATAAGCAACATCTTCCAAAGTATTTACATCCTCATCAACCTCTTCCAAATAATCACTATAATCCCTCAATAAAGCTTTAAAGATATTATACACCAAAGGACCAAAATCAGCTTTAGAAACCGCCTTCCAGTAATTTAAATCAGCCTCTTCAAAAACCTTGGAGATATTTTTATTATCCTCTAAAGTTAACGTAATCACAAAATTCTTGCTAAAAATAAATTCAATAGGAGAAGTAACTCTCTTATTTCCAGCATCTGTTACAAGCCCTCTGAAAATTAAAAGAGAATACTTGCTTTTATTCTCAATTCTAGACCTCTCATGCATATCCAATACATGTTTTAAGTCATAAAGAGGAATCTTTGTTTTATCCTGCAATGTATGCAAATCCTTCAAAGTAGCATTATAACCGTGTATCCAATGTAAATCCTTAGTCAGCTTAAAACTGGAAATATCAACCTCTTTTGATTTCCCATTAGAGTAGCTCATTACCCTAATCATAACCTAAAAAAGGCTAGATTTCATTTATATACTTTGCTAAAGGAAATATTTTTAAACAAAAAAATAGCCCAAAAAAACTATGTCAGATCCTTATGAAGAAGTGTATAATGAAACCAATGATATATATGACGATGAAGCAGTAGAAGAACTAGAGCATGACGACGAAATCTCACCACAAGAAGAAGGATTTATGAAAGGCTACAATAGAGCTGGTAAAAAAAAGAAATCAAAGAGATCTAAAAATAGACATACCTACTAAAAAAGAAGCAGCAACAAGAGGCAATAGTATCAACGTCGATATAACATCAAAATAGATTAATCCCTCTTCCACAAAAATCAAATAAACATAACCCACTCCCTTAACCAAAACTACAAGTGAAAGCAAAAACAATCCAAAAATAAGAACATTATATCCCTTTAAAACTCGATTAGACTCATACTCTCTTCTTCTAATCAAGATTATAACGGAATAAATCAACAATACAAAGCTCAAAAAAGCAAAAATCGCAATCATAACATCAAGAACCATCTTACATATCCTCCCTCTTCTTCTTTAATAACTCACCAGTTTCCTTTTCTAATTCATTTTCTTTCTTAGCTAAAGTCTTTGCCCATTTCTCTAATCTTTCTTTTTCTTCTTGTTGAGCTTCCTCTTGCATCAGTAAATCTTCTCTTTTTCTTTTATACTTCTCAAGATTATTCTCTAATTTTTCTTTTTCTATCTCAAACTTTCTTCTCCGAATAGCAAACTCATCTTTCTCATCATGCAAACTTTCCTCTCTATCCACTAGCACATTTAATCTATCCTTATACTCCTTCTCCTTACCTTTTAATCCGCTCATCTTCTCCTCAATCTCTTGCTCTTTGTTTTCAATTTTTTCTAACTTCTTTTTCTTCTTAGCTATACTAAATCTCTCATTTTCTATTTTTTCCAATTCTTTCTGAAGTCGTAATTTCTCTTCTCTCAATTCCTTCATTTTCTTTTTATCTTTATCTTTGTATTTCTTGATCCTAGCTTTTTCAACAGAAATCTCCTCTTCCTTATCTTCTAAATCATCCTTTAATTTATGAAGTTGTTTCTTTTCCTTTGCAAGAAGTCTCTTCTGCTCTTTCAATTCCCTAATCTCTTTACTAATCTCCTCTTCTTTTTTTCTTACCTCATCTTCTCTCTTATTATGCTCCCTTATCTTTTTCTCAATCTCATCTTCTTTTTTTCTTACAGTTTCATGAACACCCTTCTCAAATCTGCTTAGTTTTCTCCGCTCCATCTTCACAAGATTTATCTCTGGCTCCACAATTTTCCTTGCAAATTCAAGTACAATTGGATGTTTTGGTTTCTCCATTAATTCAGATAGTTGTTTTTTCCTCGTTGTGTCTTCAAATCTAAAATCCCTAAAAGCTACTAAAAAAAGCAATAATGAAAAAATAAATACTCCCATTACTTCTATTAACAAACTAATCTTCTCTGGAATTCCAGGAAACACGGAAATAATAAACGGAAAACCCAAAAACAAGATCAAATTAACCACAAGTACATTCTTAAATAAGCTTCCAACACCAGCTCTCTTTAACTTACTCCAGAAGATAGCTACAACTAAGAAGAGTATAGCCGCAATATACCTCTGAGCCATTATAACCAAATTTAATTCTGTCAATATTATCACTCGCCAATAGTATTTTTTCTTTTTTTCACTCCTTTAAACTATATAAAGCTTACCATAAACTAATTTAATCAAACTTCCACACAAAAATAGCACTATTACCACAGTATTACCATAACAATATCAAACAATACTAATCTTAAACACAATTAAAACACAATAAACCTTATATAGTATTACCCCAACATTATCACAACAATGGCAAAATCAAACACCCTAAGTTTCACAGTTCCAAATGATCTAAAGCTAAAATTAGACGCGGTCACACATATAGGACACTATGATTCCCTATCAGAATTCCTAAGAGACGCTATTAGAAGCCTTTTAAACAACAATAAACACCTAAGAATATCAATAGCCCATCACCTCCATAAACAAAAGAAAATCCCTTTAGGAAAGGCCTCAGAGATCATAGGAGACTCAATCCACGACACTAAAAAACTATTTGAGAATATGGAATAACAAACATCAGTTTCAATTGCTGAACTCAAAATTCTACAAATTTAATTAGCGATATCAACTACAAGATGTTTTTTATCAGGGACAGATACATAAACCTCTTCTCCACCCTTAAGGTTTAGACTTCTAGCCACATCTTTATTAATATACATACCTAACCTGTCCTGAGAAAGTTTTATTATTTTCTGCCTTATTTTCAACGGTGTTTCTCTTAGCTCTTTAATCACCTTTCCAGAAGAGATTGGTTCGAATTCAAAATAATCGCATTTTGGACACTGATAACTAATCACTCTGCTCTCAGCTCCATGTACTTTGACTTTCACCTTCCTCAAATTTGAATCACATTCTGGACATCTCATTTTTATTTCACTCCTTATAGTTTTTTGGCATTAATAACATGGAACATTCCTTGAATGATCTTCGAGATAATGATCTGTCGGTTCTATTTGGGTGTAATAAACCATACTATCACCAAGACTACAATAATGTAGTAAATTAGACTATATAAACTTTTTGTTTTTTAAACCCTAAATACCTTGTTTTAAATTATTCCTCAACGAAATCTTCCAATTTAAATTTAAACTCAGAATCCTTTTTAATTATCTTGCTCTTCAAAAGATACTCTTTAGCTGAAATATAAAAAAACAATCCTAAACTCTTTTTTCCTTTATTATTACAAGGAATAACTAAATCAATATAATTACTCTCATTATTAGTATCACATAAAGCAACTACAGGTATTCCAACCTTAACAGCATCCTTAACAGCATTTTTATCAGGCCAAGGATCAGTAACAAGTAAAACTTTAGCTTCAGTAAAATTTTCTAAATCAGGATTTGTTAAGATTCCAGGAGGATATCTCCCAGTAACAGCCCTTATTCCAGTAGATTTTGAAAAAGCCTTAAGAGCCTTCCAACTATTTTCTCTTCTTCCAACAACTAAAATATCCTCGGGCTTATAATTAGACAAAAAATTAATAGCTATTCTTATTCTTTCATCAATCCTCTGCAGATTTAAAACAGACAAACCATCAGGCCGTATTTTATAGATAAATTTACCCATATACTTAGTTCTAAATTTTGTCCCAATATGGACTCCTGCCTTTAGATACTTTTCCAACTCAACTAATAAATTCTGCTCTTCAGCCATAAAAATCTCTTATCAAAATCGCTTTATAAAGCTTACTAGGATTAGGATATGCAGATTCTTTTTTGGAAATTCTTTTATATCATTTAAAAGAAATAGCATCATATGGAAACAGCCACTAAACCTGAAAGGCCAGTTATAGGTACTGTCTGCAGTGCCCTCATCGAGAATCAAAGAGGAGAAGTCTTAGTAAAAGAAACATCAGAAGGGATTTCTTTGCTAGGTGGATCTGCCAAATGGTCACGAAGGTTTCCAGAATGTCTTGAATCAATGGTCGAAGAAGAGCATAACGTAAGGATTAAACCCCGAAGAATCCAAGGAGTTTTTCAAAATCAAACGAGAAAGGGATCATGGATAACCAATATTAGTGTAACCGCGTCCTGTGATTCTCATAGGAATAAAAAAGATTGCTTTTGGGTAAATAAACACACAATATTAGAAGGAGCAGACTATGGAACAAGATCCCCGGACCTTCACGAAGCAGTTTGCATTTCATTCCAAAACACTCAAGGTGCAGGATTTGACTTCGTAACTGTTACAGATAAAGCTTATCAAATAAGTGAAGTAAAGTCAGTCGGCATGCCGGTAACAGGAATGGTAATTATAAACCCGTATACTGAGAAATTCCTATTAATGCAATGTGGGAAAGAAGAAAGAAGTGATTACAAGAAATGGAGCCTTCTTGGAGGAACTGTAAATTTCGGCGAAGGCAGAGTAACAACTGTCACTAGGGAAGTTCAAGAGGAAGGAGGAATCGTACCTATAGGAGTCGGCCTAGTCGGCATCTATGTAAATCACGTGCAAGGCGTCGGCCACATAACAAATATCGCATCCATCGGTTATCAATTTCGAGAACAAGCTCAACCCTCACAAGAATTCGAAGGAGAAGTAAAACAATTCAGTTGGTTAAGTCTAGACGAAATCCATTCAATGGACGCAGACTCATTTCGAACTAGAGATACACCGCTTGCAATAAAGCACGCAGAGTGGCTTTCACAACATGGAGGTTTCTTCGATAAAAATCTAGTAAGACATTTACAATATACCCTACCAGATACAGAATGAAATCATAAATAAAATAAAAAAAATAAAAACCCCCCAAATTAATTTAGAGGTTCTTTTTTAGGTCTTTAATTAATCCTTCTGATTGCTTTCTAAGTCCAAGTCCGAGTCCGATACCTAATGCTAATGCTATTCCAGCTGCTAATGCGCCAATCAACACTATAAAGACTGTCTTAAACAAGCCAACATCAACTCTAATAATGTCCAATGCTTGTATTGCCACTAAGACAACAACGATCCACTTCAATATCTTCGCTGCCATTCTCATGCCCTTAAGTCTTGTATGTTCATTGATTCTAATCTCTACATAGTGCGCCGCAGCTAATCCTACCAAAAAGATAACAACAGCAACTAACAAGTTAGGCAACCACCCAACAAACCTAGAAAGAGTCTCACTCAAAGCACCCAAATTCAACAATGCAACTGCTTGTTCCAAAAAGATTATTATAATCCACCACTTCAATAACTCACCAAACAACGCTGGTACATCAGTATGCCCTACTGCTTTAGTAAGGTGCGCTTTTCTAATCCACGCATCAATCTTAAACTTATCCAAGATTATTCTCAATGCATGTCCAAGAATCACTGCAACAAATATACCAATAATTAGAACAACAATCGCAAAGATAATCCACGGTAGTGCTTCAATGATTCTCTGTACAGTCAATCCTAAAGGAGTAAATAAACCACCGTATATGTCCTGCGCTCCAATTGCCGGCACTATTAAGTCACCTCCAAATTTTATTGTTATAAACCTAACCTAAAAACGCAAATTGTCCTTTAAATAGTTTCATAATTACTTTATAATTGTAACATTACTATCATAGAGTATATAAACTTATATACCGGCAAAAATTAATAAAAAATAAGAAAAATAGGGAGTATATAAACTTATACCATGTTCAAACAAAAAGCAATTCATTATCCAAATCTAAAAACTATCTTAATGATAGAAGTTTTTTTACAAAAAAGAAAGAAGCCATTAAGCAAAAATGAAATTTTGGAGAGGATACCAAAGAAAATTATGCGGCCAACCTTAAATATAATCCTAGAATACCTAGAAGCAAGCGGAAAAACAATCTCAACTAAAAAAGGAACCAGATGGATATACGACGACAATAAAAAATTCGATAGAACCTTAAGAAAAATATCAGAAGATATATTTTAAATTTCTTTTTCAATTTCCTTTAATCTATTTATTTTTCTTAATCTTTCTTTACCAAAGATACCGCACTTAATATAAGGAACATTAAAAGCTACAGCTAAATCACAAAGAGTATCATCCATTGTTTCCCCAGCCCTATGCGAAAAAATAGGAACAATATTATTTTCCCTACAATAATCAACCATCTCTTTAACTTTCAATAAAGAACCAATCTGGGTAGGCATTATGACCACACTATTAACTTTACCAGCAACTTCATGCAGTCTTTCCAATCTTCCTGAAACCAGATCATCACCACAAATCAAATCTCCTTTAATACTTCCAAATCCCTCAACATCATTTTCTTCTAAAGGATCCTCGACATATTCCAACTCATATTTGGTTATCAAACTATTAACATATCTTATTTGTTTCTCCCTGTCTAACTTGCCTTTTTTATAAAAATAATAACCTCCTGAGTAAATATGACTTCCAGCAACATCCACGCCCAAACCCATTTGAATATCAAATTTATCAAAAACATCCGCACCAACTCTTTTCAAAAGATCCAGAATACTCAAATTATCTAAAGAAGTAACCCATGATCCAGTACAGGTTCTCCCAATAGGTTTCAAATCCTTAGCAATTCTGCTATAGACATAATGATTCGCATAGGCCGCATCTAAAAATGTTTCAGCATGCGGAATAATCAAAAATTCCTGAAAGTCAGTACTATCTCCCATATGTTTTCCTCCGCCAATACATTCAGCAATTGGCATAGGCATTTCATCAGCATGAGAATTTAAAAACTTCCAAACACTTTGATTCCCAGCACTAGCCTTCAACAAAGCATTCTCCAAAGCAATCACAACATTACCACCCAATTTATGCAACCTATCGCTAGTATCAAAATCAAATAAAACATCCTCAACAAGTTTCAAATCACCAAAGTCACCAATCTTAATCCCTCTTAATGCCTTATTCAAAGTATTATTCACAATACCCAAAGGAATTCCATTAGAAGGAAAAGGCATCACTTCTCTAGACCCATAAGACAAACCTAAAGGAGCACTACCAACAAATCTCCTATTCACCTCAATCTCAATAGTTTCATCTCCAAAAGAACTCAAAATCTTCTTAGCCTTTATTTTTCCAATCTTCATAAAAGAAAAAAAGAAGAAAGAGTATATAAGATTTATTAGTCTAGTATTACTTATTCTCCACCATCTTAGGCGGCAGAGGTCTCTTTATAGTTATCGGTAAAATTCCAGAGTCAAACTCTTTCTTTGCAATCTCTACAGGACTGTATTTAATCTTCTCCAAAGCTTTTTTATCAAATTTTATCAGCATCGGAGCACCCATAGATAACTGCAAAGCCCTAGCCCCAACAATACGAGCTTTCTCGTACTTGGTATAAATAAATTTGATTTTCTTTTCCATTTTACTTCAACAACTTCCTCAGTTCCTTACCCTTCTCAATACTTAGTTGAACCATTTTCTCAACATCCTCAGTACTCAAAGGTAATTCTCCGCCTTTTTGAATAGCACAAATTCTCCCATCCTCAACAGTAGTAACTGTAAGTCTAGCTTCCATTGCTTTTTCTTCATCAGAAGCAGGATCAACTAGAAACTTATCCTTAATTTTAACTATTGTTATAGGTATAGGTATTTGTTTTAATTCCAATCCCTTCTTAGTTCTCTCATCATAAAGAACAAGTCCCTTCTTCTCATCATATTTTGGATACTTAGCATCCTTAAGAGCTGCTAAAGCAGCCAAACCAATAGCATCAGCCAAATTACCAGCATCATTAACACTATAAACATCAATCATAATCATCCACATCTTCTCTCCTTTCTTAATACAAAGTTTCTTCATATCGAGAGCATCACTTTCCCTTAATCCTCTGTCAACAATAGCTCTAGCATATTCAATACTCTGTATATTTGGTGGTCCAGTTTCAAAATCAGGAGAACTCAAAGGCAATAACTCAACATTTACCACTATAGTTCCTTTAGCAGGTTCATCTGGATAAGGTGTACCAAGAGAAAACTTAATACCTGCCACAACCTCAGTATCCCCGATTTTAACTCTGGCACTTCCTTCAGCACTTTTACTACTAACACCATATTCTACTGTAATCTTTCTAAATTCATCTAATTTTCTCCCATCCAAACGAATATCCTTATCCAATAAAGACACAACATGAGTTCCTACTATATCTTTCATTTTTTGTACCTCGCTTTCAACGCTTCTATTTGAGCCTTATTAATCTGCATACATGCAGCTTTCGCAGCTTTCAAAGCTTCTTTCAACTCTTCCTTACTAGCAAAACCATCCATTTGCAATAAAGTAATTTCACCAGTTCTTGGCATCATAGCAATAGGAATATCTGTATTCCCTTTTTCATAATGCTCTTCCTCATTATCAATATCCACCAGCAGTTTACCTTCAACAAATCCCACAGAAATAGCAGACACCAAATCCCTCATAGGAAAACCAGCATCAGCTAAAGCCATTGCAGCAGCAGTAATTCCAGCACATCTTGTCCCAGCATCTGTCTGCAATAATTCGACATAGATCTCTACAACAGCACTAGGATATTCCTTCAAATCCAAAACTGGAAGCAATGCATTCTGTGTAATATAACTAATTTCTTTACTTCTCCTGCTAGGACCTGGTCTTACTCTTTCACCAGATCCAGAAAAGCTCATCATATTATAATAACATCTCAAAGTCCCTGTATCAGATTTCTGCAAAAATTTTGGAAATAGTGCTTTAGGACCATAAACAGCAGCAAGCGCAATAGTTTTACCTATCTGAAATCTTGCACTCCCATCAGCCCGAGGTATAACTCCCACCTCTGCTTTTATCTCTCTAAGCTCATCAAATTTTCTCCCACTAATCCTTTTTGAGTACGCCACTTTTACCTCCTAATCCCTTCTCTAAAAAATTCTTTATTTCATCAGTCAATCCTGAGATATGTGCCCTCTTATCAATTATCTCAATAGCTTCTACAGCAATCCTCTCCTTTTCAGGATCCATACCAGAAACCCAAATAAGGCCATTTTGACCAACCATAACTCTGCAATCAGTCATGTTCTTAATCAAAGATATCATACTAGCTTCCTTTCCTATAATCCTAGGAACTTTTGCAGGATTAACAGTTAAGATCCTACCTTCACTAAGCTTTCTCAAGCCAGGTCCTTTCAAAGAAAGATTAATACTATTATTCTTTGAAACAGAAGAAACACTGGCAATAATATAATCTCCTGGAGCATAATACTGAGTTAAATCAGCGCCCTTTGGTATATATTCAGAACTACCCTCAGCTAATGTAATAGCAGCTTCTTTATAAAATCCAATCTCCACATACCAGGCATTCGGACCAACATCAGAAACTTGGCCAATCACTCTATCTCCCCTTCTTGGCATGTATCTTAAATTTAATGGAACTAACTTAATAACCCGTCCATTAATACTCACAATACCCACACGTGAAGCATAGATATTTTCCTTATCTCTAAATGCGCCACCAGAAGGCAGATAATCCATACCTTCCGCCAATGCTTCTCCAGGCACAACAATATCTTTGTCTTGTACATTAATTTTTCCCATTTCGTTCACAACTCCTTACTTTCTACTTCTCCACGACATATGGAATTTAATTTTCCAAAGAATTCATCAACAATACCAGCAGGCAATTCAATCTTAACTCTTAAACTACCATCACCTAACCATTCTTCTTTATGTTCCCCATAACTCTTAAAAACATGAAAAGTTTGGCCAGCATACTTAGGAGGAATAATTACCTGCAGCTTTTTCTTCTCAAATTTAATAGGTATTATCGGTTTTATCTTATTTAATATATCTTCAACCTGATCCTCAGCTCTTTTGTTTTCATCAATGTGTACTTTAGCTTCTTCCATAGCATTTTCAATTCTCTGTGGCGGATGCGGCAATCCTGTCTTAGGATCAATAGCATTCCTGTGTATAATATTAACTATCTGTTTTCTTTTCTCTTCTCTTTCTCTAGCTAAATGTTCTCTAGTAAGTTGAACAACACCATCAAGAATTATTTTCTTAGAAACTTCTCTAACATCAGTCGTACCAAAAAGACTCTGTAAATCATGCTCACTAGCTTTTTCACCTTTCTTCACATCTTTAAAAACATCATCAGTAGCCAAAACATCATCCATGCCAACACTCTTTCCTTTTCTCAACTCTAGAGCTTTATCGCAATCAACCAAGATCTCAAAGTTCTTTCCTTCTTTCTTCAGTTTAGCAATAACTGCCTTATCCACATCTACCATTTTTACCTAGCTTTAGAAAACATTTCTTTACTGATTACTGTAAATTTACCATCCTTAGACATAACATAAGCGCCATCCAGTCTATCAATATCAAAATCCTTATCCAACGCCTTCTTTAAAGATTTTACAGCTAGTTTAATGCCATCTTGAACGCTCATGCCTTCCTTATACTCCCTCTCTAATGTTTCCTTAATCTCACTTTCATTCTCTCCAATAGCTGTAGCCTTATACTCAAAATATATTCCAGTAGGATCAGTTAAAAATAACCTGGGAGTTCCACCATTACCATTCTCATCAATACCGCCAAAAAGTATACTTACACCAAATGGTCTTGCCCCGCCAAATTGAGTAAACTGCTGTTTCAGATTACAAATATCTTTAACAATACTCTGAACATCTATTGAAGAATCAAATGTCACTCTATGTTGTTGTGCAACTAACTGCGCTCTTTCAACTAAAATTCTTCCATCGCTAACGATTCCAGATGCTGCAGCAGCAATATGTGAATCCACTTGAAATATTTTCTCAACACTCTCGGGAACAATTAATTTCTCAACTACTCTTTTATCAGCAACTAAAATAACTCCATCCTTACAAACAATACCAACAGCACTTGTTCCTTGTTTTACAGTCTTTTTTGCATATTCAACTTGCAATAATCTTCCATCAGGGCTAAACATAGTACTAGTCCTATCATAACCCATTGCCTGATGTGAAATTTGTGGTTGCATATTCATAACCTCCTTTACATAGCACCTAACAGCTTATTTATCATCCCAGAAACCTTCACGGTTCTTACATTAAACCTATCTATCAAAGCCAATGCAGTTTTTACTTCATGCACGGATTTATGATTAACCTGCAAAATGCCCTTATTTTCTTTACTTTTTATAAATTTAAGCCCTGCCCTAGCAATACCTAAATCGCCAATAAACCCTCTTATTTCTTCTTCTAGTATTTTTTGATGATTACCCATTATTTTATTCTTAGACATAATCTCATACAAAACATATCTTTTATTTTCCTTTAAACTTGGTAATAAAGACTTAATCTTAGTCACCCTCATGAGAAATAAGACTCTCCAAAGTCCAATTTTCTTATCTCTCTCAATTCTTAATTATTAAAATATTAGTTTATAAAGTTTACGGTTTTTTTCCAGCATTTCTCTTAATAACCCGCCATTCCTTCCTAACAAAGAAGAAAAGTAGCACTAGAACAACCAAACCGCCAACCACAGCCCCAATAATCCCACCAATCTTAAACCTAGATTTTTCTTCAGTAGCAACAGCCTCCTCAACAATCTCTTCTTCAGTATCACCAGAAGCAGCAGTCTCTATCTCCTGCTCCTCACTAAATACAGCAAATTCATCATCAATATCCCCACTAGAATCACCAGAATCCCTGGCGGCAATAGCCTCTTGAAGCAATGAACTCTCTTCAGAAGTCGGACTTCCTCCTCCGCCAGAACCACCATCAGAACCACCATCAGTAGAATTTGTACAACCACCCGTGCCTATCTCACAATCATCACAACTTAAACTACCAGAAGTATAACCATAATCTTCACAGGTCAAACCACCAAAATCACTTCCATCACATTCCTCAGTACTGTTTTTCACACCATCACCACAATATTCAACACCATTCACAACAAAATACCAATAATTACTAACAACAGAACCAGCATCAGCAACATCTACAGTAATATTAAACTCACCACTACTTGAATAACTCCCAACAAAATCATAAACATCATCACTATCAACTAAACTACCATCCTTGTACCAACTAACACTTAAACTATCACCATCAGAATCACTATAATTAACATTAAAAGTCTGATTCAAAGGCTCATCAATAGTCACATTTGTACTATTTGGAAAATAACCGTCAATAACCGAAACAGTATTATAATCAATTCTTAAAGTTCTATTTTCGCCCCAACCAAAATTACCATCTACGTTATAAGCCAGACAACTCCAAGTAAATACTAAATCAGAACTAAAATTAACATCAAACACAACATTTGCTTCAGTACCACTAACAATTTCAATTTCTTCAAGAGCCCACACACCACTAGCATTGTTATATAAACTTACATTACTTAACTCACTAACAGAACTGGCACTGCAATTAAACTCAACTTCCCCATCCAAATCATTCTCATCATCCGCAGGAGAGTTTAAAGTTACATCTGGTAGATCTATTGAAAAGTTAATAAAAACAGAATTAAAATTCCCACCACTATCATTAGCAACAACATTCAATAAATGACTGCCACCATCTAAACTCAGAGTAGTATTCCCACTCAAAACAGTTTCAACACCACCATCCAAAGTATAAACAACTTTATCCAAAAAAACATCACTCGCACTATAATTCAAATCAATATTTGTAATAGAATAAGTCGTATTTTGTGGAGACTCAACAACCAACACAGTATCAGTATCATCCAAACTTGCAATAGACCTGAAAACATCAATTCTTTTCCAGCTACCAACCAAAACACCATTATCTTTAAGGGTACTCTCAATATTGACAGGTGTAGTCTCAGCACCTTTATCTTCTAACTCAAACTGTTGCATTAAAGCAACTGCACTAGCAACGTGCGGAGCAGCCATACTAGTCCCTATCATAGAAATAGTTCCTCCACCAAGAGCAGTAGAAACAATTCCAACACCAGGAGCTAATAAATCTAATATACCATTCCTATTAGTTGAACCCCACATACCATCTCCATCATCTGTTGCCCCAACTCCAATTACATTTTGAATACAGGCAGGACTGCTTATTTGCGTAGTACTCCCATCGTTTCCGCTACTTGCAACCACAGTTATACCTTCGCTAACCGCACTATCAACAGCATTAGCTAAAGCAGTAAAACTTGAATCACAATAATCGCTAAACAATCCTCCACCCAAACTCATTGTTATAACAGTAATGTTGTAAACTGCCTTGTTTGTCCTACACCAATTAATCCCAGCAACAATATCACTCTCAACTCCAGAACCACCACTATTCAAAACCTTTATAGCAAAAATCTTGATTTCGGGAGCAACACCAGCAACTATTCCAGAAACATGTGTCCCATGTCCATGATCATCCATAGGATCGCTATCTTCGTTTACATAATCATATCCATCAACATATTTATCAGCTAAATCTGCATGAGCATAATCAAGACCAGTATCTAAGACACAAACACCAACATTTTTTCCCGTCAGATTATTCACAACAACTATCTGGTGTATCGAATCAGCCTTAATCAAAGGAACAGAATCACTTAAAGTAACACCAAAAACATGATCCAACTGAACTCTCTCAACATTAGGATTATTTCTTAGTTTATTTAATCCAGCTTTAGTAACCTCCCCAGAAAAAGCATCCATGTCTTCAAAATCACGACCTTCATCAAATTCATATTCACTCAAACCTTCTTTAACATCTTCAATATCAGCTTCCTTGCCCTTCATAAAAAAATTACCCTCATCATCCTTCAAAACAACAATTACTGCAACTTCTCCTTCTTCTTTTATTATTTCCTCAACCCCTCGCTCAACATTAGCAGCACTAACTTCACTAACAGTAAACCCAGTAATAGAACTATCAAAATCAACAAAAAAAGATACTACAATCAAAACAAAAACAATAGCTACAGCCAATCTATTATGTTTATTCATAATCACCACTTTTCTATGATAATACAAACAATTTACTATTTAACCTTTTCTTTTCTCTAAACTAAGTGCCTTTTTAGCTTCTCCAGCAGTCATTCCCAAAACAATACCAAAACTCATAATATCTCTAGCAGATTTTAGCTCATTTTCATCCTTGGCACCAGAAAAAACCATCATTTTAACCTTATATTTCCTACACAATTTAACATTCTGCATCATCCTACCCAAAATCAAACCTCTATTCTTACTTTTCAAAACATCCCTAAAACAAAAGCCAATACCAACACCATTTTTCTTAGCTAAGTTACAAAGCACTTGATTCAAACCAGAATTTCTAGAGTGCATAAAATCTCTTTCAGATTTATTCTCAAGACCCATCAGAATATCAACATTCTTGTTCTCAACAGCCTTTCTATTTTTACCATCATCACCGCCAATAACAATCTTAAAGTCCTTAAAACTAAAAAAATTAGAAAAACCCCACTTATCTTTTTCAGTATACTCAAAACCAATTAGGTCAATCATTTTCACCAACCTCTAATAATATCGACAAAATAGGAATTACTGATTTATCTCCTTTTTCTTTAATTATTTCTTTTATTTTATCAAGTCTCTTAATATTTAAAAAATATTTCCAACCGTGCTCTTTCCTTTTTCTCCCACAAATCCCCTGTTTAACTAAAGCATTAAGCACACTTTCTACTTTTCCCACGTATTCAGGAGGAATTCCTTTTTTTAGATTATCAAAGTACAAAGAACCTTTACCAAAACAAGTTTCATCATAGAGCTTCCTAATTAAAGTTCTGCTTAATTTGATATATTCACTCCTTTTTACCTGCGCCATAAACAACAAAAGTCCCATTAACTATATAAATATTGAGCCATTATTCTGACCCTTAAAGGACAAAAAAGAAACCTTTATATACTAACATTTTCTTATAAAACATATGGCATCAACTTTTTTAAAATTAGAAGGAAATACCGTAAAAAACAGAATATGGACTTTTTTAATACTTCATTCTGAATTTGACTATTCAATGAAAGATATTGCCAAATTTTCAGAAGTTAGTTACACTGCCCTAAAAGAAATCTGGAAAGAATTCGTTGTAAGGCAGATAGTAGTACATACAAGAGATGTAGGAAAAGCCAAAATGTATAAACTAAATAGAGAAAACCCACAAGTAGAGAAATTCATTAATTATTATTGGTCTGTTGTTGATTCTGAAGTTAATAAATTAACCAAAGAGGAAGAGATTTTAATTCCTGCCTAATTTTTCTAACTTAAATCCTTTACTAGTATTAATTACCTTAACCTTATGACCTAACTCAGTAGCTTCAACCAAACAAGTATCAAATATCTCTGCATCTAAATTCTCTCTAATCTTATTCTCGCTATACCTCCTTTTCTCCAACCTTTTTTTCAAAACCTTGATATCGCATTTCACAATAACGCACAAATCAACATACTTTTTATCTAAATACTGGCTTAAATGAGAATCCAAAACAAGATTTTTATTTTTCTTTACTAAATCAACTAAAAACTTTTTTAATTTCCCAACATCAACCACATAACTCTTAAATTTCCTATCATAAGAATCATATAATTTGTTCTTCTTAATAAGAGCATTCACATCAATATACTTCAACTCATATTTCTTAGCCAGAGCCCTAGCTACCCTAGTCTTTCCCACTCCAGCACTGCCTGTAACTACCAAAATCATAAATTAAAAATAAGAACAAAAACTTTATAAACCAATCCTTCAAAAAATCAATCTAACAATATATTATATATGGGATATATACGGGGGCAAAAAATGACAGGATATTTAGAAAAAGTTGATAGAGTAGCCCAACAGTACAAAACGAGAGTTAGTGGATTTGGTGCACGGATGGGTCTTGGAGCAGAGATAAGCGATAAAACAATAGTATTGTCCTGCGGGAGCAGCGGCGCTCATTCGCGCAAGAAATACCCATTCCACAAAGAAGAAGGAACACTTCAGAGGAAGGTAAGGACGCTTTAAAACATGTCTTACAAAAAAGAGGATTTTTAACAATAGACCTATCCGATCAAACTACTCCTTAAGAAATATTACTATAAACAAATTTTTTTCTTTGTTTAATAATTTCAAACCCTTAATCAACACCAGCAAACAACTTAGGGTTATTCACATCAAAAACACCCAATTTAGCCCCAGCATCCAACCATCCATGAGCATAGTTCAAAGCAGCAAAAGCATTAACCAAATCACCTTTTTCTTCAAAATGCTTAGCATCCTTCAGATATCTCTCAACCGTATCTATAAAATGCTTCCTTGTAGAATCATTAATCTCAACATTTTCAGGAGATTCCCTAGCCTCATCCAAAGCATTACGAGTAACCGAGAAGTATTTATCTAATTTTTCTTTACTCACTTTATCCATAACAATTTACTAAGTTTTCTAATTTAAAAGGCTTTTGGAATAGGTTTATAAGCCTCTAGGACCTATTTGAACTTAATGGAGTTCACAATAAAAACCTCTAAAAAAGAAGAGTGCGTAGACATCTCACATGAACTAGAAGAAATAATAAAAAACTCCAATGTAGTAGAAGGAATTCTCCATATTTTCGTACCGCACGCCACAGCAACAATAATAATAAATGAAAACGCAGACCCAAACATTCCAGACGATTTTCTAAAAGCTCTAGACAAATTGATTCCACAAGGAGTCTGGAAACATGACAGAATAGATAATAACGGAGCAGCACACATAAAAGCAGCTATTTTAGGTCCTTCAGAAACAATTCCAATTAAAAACAATCAATTACAACTAGGAACCTGGCAATCTCCAATGCTGGTAGAGTTAGATGGACCAAAACAAAGAAGAATTATTTTAAAAATCATAAAAGACCAACCTTAAGTAACCAAATAAAAAATGAATAAAGTCAGAATTCAAAGATTAGATCCCGAAATCTCTCTACCAGGTTACATTCATGAGGACGATGCAGCATTCGATCTAAGATCCGCAGAAGAAAAAACAATAGAAGCGGGAAAAAAAGAAGTCATAAAAACCGGGATAAAGGTAGCAATCCCAAAAAATCATGTAGGCTTAATATGGGACAGATCCGGTCTGGCAGCAAAAAAAGATATAACAGTCTTAGGAGGAGTTTTAGACGCAGGATACAGAGAAGAAGTCAAAATCATCCTAAAAAACTTAGGAGAAGAACCCTTCAAAATAAACAAAAATGACAGGATAGCCCAAATGATCATTCAACCCTATTTAAAAGCAGAAATAGAAGAAACAAAAAAACTAGAAGAGACCGATAGGAAAGGCGGCCTGGGACATACAGGCATCAAATAGTCCTAAAATTCATTTTTCCCCACAGATATTTATATAAACAAATCTTAAATCTCACTAATTAAAAGGGGGCGGTTTTTTGGATTGGCCTATTTATGAAAAAGAAAATATTCTTGTAGGAAACTTAGAGTCTAATATTGGCATAGTAACACTCTGGAGTCCAAGAAACGTAATTACTTCAAAAATAGACCCTTCATTATACGCTGCAGCAGGCCAACTTTATTTCAACGGAGGCATAAGTTTCTTAATCAGAAATTGTTTATCAAATAAAAACATTAGGTATTTAATTCTCATAGGTCAAGACCTTTCAAAATCAGCAGGATCTCTCCTAACACTAAAAGAGAAGGGCATTGACGAAAACCATAATATCAAAGGAATAAAAATCGCAAGGATTCATAAAGAAATTCCAAAAGAAGCAATTGAAAATTTCAGAAAGAACATTGAGATAATTGACATGAGAGAAAAACAATCAGAAGAAGTAATTGAAAAAATAAAATCTTTAGAAAAAAAAGAGAGTTATGGCTCTCCAGAAATTTTTCCAGAAAACAAAATAGAAGCTCCAGAGAAATATCCAACAGATCCCAGCATTCACAAAATAAGAGAAAAAACAGTTGGAAAAGCCTGGTTGGAACTCCTGCACAATATTATGAGGTTCGGTACAGTAAAAAAAGCTTCTTATGGCGGGGATCAAAAAGAATTAATCAACCTCAGTGTTGTTATCGAAGAAGAAGATCCTAACAACCCAAAATGGGAAGAATACTTTCAGTTCACAAAAGAAGAACTAGAAGACTATATTCCTCAAGTAACAACCAGTAAAAAAATTCCAGACGTAACTTACACATACGGTCAAAGATTAAGAGAAGCAGAGCTAAAAGATGGAAGCAAAGTAGATCAAATTCAAAAAATCATTGATACGTTAAGAAAAAAACCTTACCAAAGAAGAGCAATCGCCTTTACATGGGATTATGATAAAGATTCTGGAGGAGACGAACCACCCTGCATAAATTTTGTGCATCCATTAGTGCAAGATGATATCCTACATTTAACTACATACATCAGAAGCAATGACATGTATGAAGCCTGGCCAAGAAATGCACTAGCATTAAGAAAATTGCAGGGAATAATAGTAAAAGAAATCTCAAAAGAAACACCCTTAAAACTAGGCACACTAACCATAATCTCAGGCTCAGCACACTTATATGAAAAAAATTGGCCAGACGCTAAAGAAATAACAGAAAGATATAGACAATCTTACACTCTGAGATTCGATCCAAAAGGAAACTTTAGAATAGAAATAATAGATAGCAAAATAAGAGTCACCCATAAAGACCTATCAGGTAACCCGATCAAGGTTTATGAAGATGACGCAACAATGAAAATTATAGCCAAATTAGCTCACGCTCAGGTAATTTCAGAAATAGGTCACGCTTTGGACATAGGAGCAGAACTACAAAAAGCAGAAATTGCATTAAAAAACGGGTTAAAATACACCCAAGATATATCATTAGAACTAAAATGAGAGGAACATTCGTCGTAATAGACGGTCTAGACGGAATTGGAAAGGGAGAAATAGAGTTAGCTATCAAAGAATATGAAGAACAGAAAGGGACAAAGATTCTAGACCTAAAAGACTTCTGGAAAGAACACCATAGACATCCCGAGATTCACGAATTAGAAGATTACAATATGCTTATTTCAGCAGAACCAACAAGAGCTTGGATTGGTGCATCAATTAGAGGAGAAATAACAGCAGACAACAAAAGGATATACTCAGCACTATCCACAGCACATTCATTTGCACTAGATAGACTAATACTAATGAAAAGAGTTATTTTACCAGCACTAGAAAAAGGAATAAAAATCCTGCAAAGCAGATCTGTAGTCTCATCATTAGTTTACCAACAGGTCCAAGCCAAAGAACAGAATATCTCACTAACACCAGAAGAGATAATGCAAATAGAAGGAAATAGATTTCAATTAGATAACCCGCCTTCTTTATTAATCATCCCAACAATCCATAACGTAGAAGAAGTCATCAAAAGATTATCAGGCAGATTCAAAAAAGATAAATGTGAATTTGAAAATCTGGAATTCCAAAAAAAAATAAAACCGTTATATGAATCCGAATGGCTTAAAAACCTATTGACCTCAAAAGGCTCAGAAGTAAAATACCTAGATGTAGGAGTCTCAATACCAGAAACAAGAAGACAAGCAGTCGAGATGTGGAAACAACACACAGAATAAAATGCCAAAAATAAAATTATACACAAAAACAGGGGATCCTTATTCTGATATGGTTAAAAACCTACTAATGTACCACAGAGTAGAATGCGAATTCGTAGAAGTATCAAGAAACCTAGAAAGACAAAAAGAGCTTTTTGAAATATCAGGTCAGACCAACACCCCTGTACTAAAAGTAGATGATAAAGTATACACAGGTTTTGACAGAGAAAAAATAAAAGAAATTCTAGGAATAAAGGGGAACTAAACCAGCCCCCTATCCCTCCTTCTAAACCTAATTAAACCAACAATCAAAGCAATCAAAGCAATTATAATCAGCTCTCCAATAACAAAAGACAAGGTAATCACAGAACTATCTAAGCTCTTAACAGTACTTCCAGTAACAGAAAGCCCAAATAAAGTTACTACAGTGACTAATGAAAGCAACGTAATAATTACAATCAAAACCAATAATAACTTATGTAGCATACCTCGCCCCATTTTAATAAAAGACCAAACTACTATTTAACTCTTCCTGAACATTTTAAACATTCACGCCTAAATAAATGACCTTTCTTATTATCCCTCACTAACCAGTTTCCAGAGTCACTACCTAATGACTCATCAAGCGTATTTACCAATCTTCTTATTAAACAATGGCCAGGAGATTCACAAATAGAAAAAAGATCATAATCCTCCTTACCTATAGGAACATTAAAGTCACCAACATCCCCATCAATCAAGAGCGCGCCTTTCGGAAATCTTTTAAGACCATAAAAGTCAAAATAAGGAATATCATTTCTATGAACATATCCACCAAAAATAAACCTATTTCCCAACATCGAAAGAACACGCATAGCATTAAGAGAATCTCTTTCAAAACGAAGTAGCGCAAGACCCAAAGCAGGATCACTCTGACAAACTTCTAACTCCAAACCAAGTTGAAGTAATCCTCCGGGAACCCCAGGTCTACTATCCTGAAATTCATTCCAATCACGAAATTTCATATATAGATTAACCATCTTATTCAGGATACCATCTTATTCAGGATAAAAACAATTTTCTTAGAATAAAAAGATTGTTGTATAAAAAAAGAAAAAAAGAATTAGTAGTAAGTTTGACTTTCTACTGATTCTGGCTCTTCAGAACTTGGTTTTTCTCCAACTCTCTTGAAAGCTATCACTAATCCCAAGATTATCAAGACTACTACTAAGATAACAAATCCAACTAGCAATCCTCTCTGTATTTCTTGGAATCCAGTTCCTGTTACTCCTTTCTCTCCGATATTAGCATTCAAATTAAGTTGCTTAACCTCTCCACCATTAGCCAATATACTAACTGTAAATGCCTTAGCTCCAACAGAAGCATCGTCATTAGCTATTAAGAACAAAGTGATCTCTCCAGCTTGGTTGCTATCAACACTTACAAATGCTGCACTAGTTCTAGTTGTTGCCCATCCTTCTGTTCCAGCAACATCTATAGAGTAAACAATTCTAGCATCTCCAAGATTAGCTAACATTAGCTTATATGGTATTTCTGAACCTTGAGCAATATTCTGAGAGGACAAATCAACACTAACAATAGCCTCAGCAGGGCTTATAACACCAACCCCACTAACACCTTCAACAAAAACTCTTCTTGTTCCTGTAATAGTGTCATGGCCTCTATTATACTCAACTTCAATCTCTACCAAATACTCACCAGTTTCTGCATCGCTTGGAATAAATAAGATAAGGTCTACAGAATCTGAAGTCTCTTCCTCATCATCCCAGGTATTTTCCTCAGGAACTAGCTCGTCAATAAATTCCTTAGCACTTATACCGAGCTCAGGAATGCTTACTTTAACAAGCACATCTTCCTCCTTCATTTCTCCCAGGTTCTCAACTCTAACTTCAGTTCTCAAAGATCTTCCAGCTTCAACAGTATTACTCGGAAAGAAGATAGTATCTATAATATTCAAACTATGTCTCTCCTTTCTAACCCCAAGCCTGAAAGTCTCTTCTCTTGAAACACCATCATTATCAAAGATTTCAACATGCAATCTGAACTCATCATCATCCAAGTCAATATCTTCTGGTATTTCTAAATGCAGAGTCTTAGAGTATATAAGACCAGGCTCAACAGTGAAAATTCCAGTTCGGTCTGAAACATCTCCAAACTCAAATCCGCCTATCCAAGCCTTCACTCTAACTTTATCACTATTAACATTAGACATAAATTCTGCTCTAATATCTACAGTGCTTGATCTCTCAACATGAACTACAGAATCAGATCCCAAAGCATCAACACCATCAACTTCAATTTCTTGAAAAACAAATGGCATCTCAGGGATGTCTACACTCTCAGTTACAACAACCCTTACATCAAAAGGCACATCAACACCCATGGATCTCACAATAAATTCCCCAGTATAAATCTGCGGTGTAAGTCCCTCAGGAATGTCAACACTTATTGTAACCCTTCTTTCTTCATCAGCATCAAGTTCAAACTCTGCTGGTGAAACTGTAAAGGCTTCCTTTGTTATTTTTTGTGAAGAGTCTTCCTCACCAACAACTCTTGATTTGACAATTTCTATATCTGTCAAATCTACAGTACCTTCATTTCTAATCAAAGTTGTACTGTAAGCACTTCCACCAGGAACACCTTCAATAACAACACTAGTTGCAGTCAACCCAGTAGCAGTTACCAAGGACAATCCTAACAAAAGTACAGCCAAAATTGCAAACACAATATTCTTCATTTGGTATACCCCCGATATAATCATTATAATAATCATTTTGGAGTAACCATTAGATATATAAACCTTGTGGTAGTAAATAGAGGTTAGAGTACTACTAACAGTAATAAAAACACTTTCTTTTCATATCAATAGTATCTTCTTTTTTTTCCAAACAGTAAATAAAGAATTCTTATCACAACTTCAAGTGACTACAAGAATAAAAAATGGGAACGCCAGGATTTGAACCTGGATCTAGTGGTCTCTCCTGGATTATCTTGGGTTGATAAGGGTTTACCCTTATATCTGGAGCCACTCATTCTAGCCGGGTTAAACTACGTTCCCGTATATACAGAATTAGTTAATTCTACCTTTAAAAATATTTACTATTACCGTACGTGTTTTGCTTAGGAGCTTAAGGCTCTTCTAAGCTCATCATAAGTATTTAATCCTCGCATCCTCCATAAGTATTTAATCCTCGCATCCTCCACGTCATTAGCACACTAAGCAATACTTCTGTTATTCTGATACCTTTCTCGTTCCTTAGGGTTCCGATAATCTTTCTCTGTACAATTGGTTCCCTCAATGATCTCTCAGCAATGTTATTAGTAGCCTCTACAAAAGGATACAAAACCCTAGTAAAGAAATGTACCTTGCCATTCTCCAGCTTCACTGCAAATTTACGTAATTCCTTATATGCTTCCATCCTTCCAACTAATCTATCCATTTGAGCAATGCACTTTAAGTATAATCTCTTTCTTGCTTCTAGAGAATCTTGCTCTGTAACCCTGTCTACCAGGTTATATAATTCTCTAAGTTCCTGATAAAATAACTTGGCAGATTCATGTTGTTCTGCTAAATATTCTGCTTCTCTCAGTATATGCGCCCAACATCTCTGAATGTTATCCGAATACTTGGAATATGTAGTCCAACCATCACATGAGATTATTCCCTTATAATTATCTCCAAGCAATTCCTCTAAAACCTCTTTGCTTCTTTTCTTCCTTATAGCAAATAATACTGCTATCTTAATTGCAATCCCCCATAACCAAAAGTTCTTCCCTTGTACTTTGTGTCCTGTTTCATCTGAGTAAACATTAGGAGACTTTCTTATTGTTTGTTTTATCTTATTGTATTCAGGTTCAACTCTTTTGGCAACCCTATTTGTCACCTCTAGTATTGTACTGGGTGCTAAATCCAAATCATGTTGTCTGTTTAGTGTTTGTACTATCTTTCTGTGAGGCAGTCTATCTTCGTATTTCATCAAAGCTATTTGTGCCTGTAAGTTATTACCTAAAGTGCCTTCCTTAGGTAAGCTTGGGTGAGAAGCTACTGTTATTTCATTACATGAAGGACATTTATAGTGATCGATTAGAAATTCAATAACTCTCACTGGTTGGGGGTCTGGTATCTCTTCTATTACCTTCTTCTCTTGCTTAAATGGCTTATCCAGCAAATCACGGCAATGCTTACACTGAACTGCTTCTACATCTATCCTCTCCGTTGGCTCTTTCCTTTCTCTTGTCGTACCCGGATGTCCTTTTGGAGCACCTATCTTGCTGTTGGATGGTTTCTTTCTCTCAGGAAATCTCTTCTTGGAAGAAGGAATATGTGCATTCTCATATATTGCAAGCCTCTTCTGCAAATCAAGAATTATCCTTATCAAGTCTCTTTTACTGAGTTCCTTTAATTCTTGGGGTATCTGCACCTCTTTCCTCCTCCCCCCATGAAATTAATAATTATAACTAGTATATTCTATTTTCGGTTAGCAAAACACGTACCTATTACCAAGCTAGCAATTTTAATATATTAATCTTACTAAAATGCCTCGTATTCCTAGTAACTAAAATAAGACCATTACATATAGCAATAGAAGACAACAAGACATCAATATCTCCAATCTTTTCACCCTTCCTAGTTAAATCTGCTGATATCTTACCAGAGATCTTAGCACAGTCAAAAGTAAAATCCAAAACAACCACCCTATTAACAAAATCCCTAATCGCTTCCAAATTCTCTTTAGGTTTTAAAGATAAATAAGCCCCTTCTAATAATTCATGAATCGATATTGAAGAGATACACAAAGAAGCATTTTTTTCCTCTAAATTCTTTATTTTTTCTACCGCTCCAGTATTACCCCTCAAGAAACCAACAATAACATCAGAATCTAATAGATACAATTTAATCAAACCTCAATATCTCTTTTGATCTCACATTTCTTTTAGAGAGAACCGCCACCATCGCCTTATCAAAACTACCATCCTTAATAGAACCTGCCAAATCCAGTAAGCTCACTTTCTTTCTCAGAGTAATTCTTCTCCTAAGTAACTGTGAAAAAGATTCATTTTCTTTTTTCATACTTTTCAATAGGTCATACACATCATTTGACAAAGAAACTAATTTTACCATTATTTACGTATACATATACATACATATAAATCTTTCGTTTGTCGTTCAAAAGAGTAAAAACTACCTAACAATCAAACTTCCATACTTCCCATCCAAAGCCTACATAAACTTACTGTAACTCAAAACAAAACATTTATATACTAAAGTAAGTACTGTAATTACAGGTGATTACATCTGCCAAAATACAGCAAACAGGCTAGAGCGCAAATGATCGAAAGAGGAATATCAGTAAACGAAGTTGAGGAAGCAATCAAGAAAGGAGCAAAGGAATTACAGAAACCTAATAAAATACTACATCATTATAGTTATTTCACTGTAGTAACCAAAAAGATAAATAATGAATATTTTATAATCACTGTAAAACCAAAGTGGTAAAAATGACAAGATGTCCAATATGTGAAAATGGTACCCTAAAAAAGGGGAAAGTAAAAGAGTATATGTTTGGGGTATACCTAGGTGAATTTCCAGCAGAAATCTGTACTAAATGTAAGGAGACCTTTACTGACTCCGATACCACCAAAAAAATAGAAGAAATAGCCAAAAAAAAAGGGTTATGGGGACTGAGCGCAACAACTAAAATCACAAAAACAGGGAATTCGCTAGCAGTAAGAATACCCAAAAAAATAGCAGATTATCTAAACCTAAAAGACGGAGAGGAAGCGCATATCCACCCAGAAGACCATAAATTAATCATAGAATCCAAACCCTGATTACTTAACAATCAAAGTCCCATACTTTCCGTCCAAAGCCTTCACAGCATATCTAGGTCTAGTAATAACCACTCTCTTACCCCCACTCAATAAAAAATCAACCGCAGCCTCAATCTTAGGCTTCATACTCCCAACACCAAACTGCCCTTCTTCTAAATATCCCTTAGCCTCTTTCACACTCATCTTTTTGATTTTTTTCTGATTCTTCTTGCCATAATTCAAATAAACAAAATCAACACCAGTCAAAACAAGCAAAGTAGATGCCTTAACACTCTTACCTAAACAAGCAGAAGCTCTATCCTTATCAATAACACCCTCAACACCTTTCAATTTACCTCTGGAAGTAACAACAGGAATCCCGCCACCACCGCAAGTAATAACAACAGTCCCAATACTAACTAATTTCTTAACAGTCTCAGCTTCAATAACTTTAACAGGTTTAGGTGATGCAACTACTCTTCTAAAACCTCTTCCAGCATCATTAATGATTTTATATCCTTTTTTTCTTAATTTCTCAGCCTCTTTTTTTGTATAAAAAGGACCTATAGGTTTTGTAGGATTTCTAAAAGCCTTATCTTTTTTATTCACTAAAACTTGTGTAACTAAAGTCGCAATAGGTCTCTTAATTTTATTCTCTCTCAATTGATTACTCAACTGCTCTTCTAATAAATAGCCTAGCTCCCCTTCCAATTCAGCATCAAGAACATCTAAAGGCATAGGAGGCACCCTATTTTTTGCCAGCTCATTTTGTAGTATTAATGCGCCTATTTGTGGTCCAGAACCAGTAACAATAACTAATTTGTTATTCTTAACTAATTTCGCCAATACCTTGGATACTTTTTTAATATTCCAAAGCAACTCCTTATAGGTATTTTTTCCATTTGGAGTTAAAACGTTGCCACCCAAAGCTATTATTATTGTCATACCTCTCCCTCGATAATCTGTTTAATATGGCTAACAAACTTTTTAGCATGAGCAATAGACTCCTCAGCCGGCTCAACATTTGCCTGAGGAATAGTCTTATAGACAAATCGCCCTCTTTTACTTTTCTCAATCTGATAAAGTCCAAGAAGCTCATCTGCTCTCACAATCATCTCATTATATATCTTTAATAATTCCAAATCCAAAATGCCAGAATCCACAAAATGTTTCTTAAACTCCTCCAAAGTCTTTTTGTGCACTTCTGGAGCATCCGTTTCAATATTCTTACTCAAAAGTATCGCCTTAGCAGAATAAAATATAGCATAATAAGCATGAGAGATAACCGAGCTGTAAAAAGTATCTTCCTTTCTCCCGCCCAGATTTGCTTTTTCCTCCGAATTAGACTCAGACAGGTTTTTAAGGATAGTTGAAACTCTTAACTCATTTTCAGCTCTTTCTAAATATTGCTTAACGCTTATATCCACTTTCCATTGCCTCTTTTAAAATCTTAAAATAAAGCTCAGCTCCTGAAATTATTAAATGTTTTCTTTCTATTTCCTTGCCATAATTAGCCTCTTTATTTATCAACATTTCTAAAAATTCATCCTTAGTAAAAACATAAGCATGCAAATGAGGTATCATCAAATCCCCCTCACTCGATAATTTATTCAATAACCACTTTTTTTCTTCTTTTTTATCAATTATAACAACTACATCCATATCCGATTTTTTAGTAAAAGTGTTATCAGCATAACTCCCTCCTATAATCAAGATATGGAAATCCGCAGGCATTATTCCAATCAATTTACCCAAGTTCGGTATTTTCTTGCCTAAGGCATTAAGTTCTTCTAATAATGAAAGATAGACAATACTTCTCGGCTCATCTAAATTAATGCTACACAACTGACCTTGCCCTTTTTTTGTAAGCAACACAATTTTTTCTTTTTGTAGCTTTTTTATAGCCTGATAAGTCCAACTATACGACCTAGTATCAATATGGCTCATCAATTTCCTAATAGTAAAATTCACAAAAGGATCCTTTCGAAATAAATCCACAATTCTTAATTCTTTAGCAGTTAACATTATCCTTTTTTCAGGATAATATTATCCCTTTTTTAGTATATAAACCTTGCTATTCAGAATGATCTCTTAAACCCGCATTTCCACCAAGAGCTATTATTAGTGTCATTTTATCAAATCCTTTGATAAACTATTAAGGTGGCGGGGTTTGGGTTCTACAATCATGGCTACTTGGCACATTAAATTTCTCACTTCCCACTTCGCATACCTCTATTGGATGGTTTCCAACTTGAACCTTAGCAAACATTTCAACTTTTGTAGGGTTCTCAGCCCTTAATAGACCATCAACTTCATCAAAAACAGCATTGACTGAACCAAACGGAACAAGAACATCATCAATATCATCACTAACAATCACTTGACCAAGATAATCTGTGGCCCTGATCACAAAACCTTTAATCTCTACACCAGTATTGCTAAGGACTCTCACCCTCGTTAAATCATGACCAGAACATTCATCATTAGCAGTACACCCCGTACCATCAAACGGACCGCCAGAACATTGAGAATCTATACAGGAATATTCAGAAATATCATCCCCACAACCAACACCAAGAACCTTAAAATCAATCCTCGCACACTCCAATCCAACATCAACCTGCTTTCCAACATTCTCTTGCGTCCCTCTTAAGAATCCTCCACCCCAAGTAATAATCATGGCAGCTAAAGCAACTGTAAATCCAATAAGTAAAACAACTCCAATTAGAGGACTAATTCCTTTTTTTCCAAAAAAACTCAAAACACCCACCTTTTCAAAATAAAGTCAATTATTCAGTATATAAATTTTCCTTAAAAAGCCAGGCTGCGTTACATTAACTAATGTTCAGACCATTGATTTAAGGTTCTATGGAACCTTTTAGATACGTTTTCTGATTGCCTCTTTCCAGTGTATCCTTTTTTCTTGATAGACTCTTGGCCTTAATAAATTATAAAAATAGTAGATGTCCCAGAGCAAAATCAAAAATAATCTCAACCAATATCAACTTCACGCTCAAGATCCGGCAATTTATTATGAACCAACTTATCATCAGCAAAATAGTTTCCAAAGGGCTCTTCCTCAAAATAAACTTTGTATCTCTCTCCATCACTATAAACAAAATATTCGTTCGTACTTCTTAAATTTTCAAAATCATCATAGTGTAAGATTTCTATTCTTCCTTCCAATTCAATTGTTTTACCCTTTTCTAAAATATAATCTATCCTCTGTTGTTTAGCTTCTTCATCAAATGGATCAATCCCACCACTAATTTCATCAATATTTTCAACTTCTTCCTCGCACTCTCTCACAACACCAGGTTTTTCTCTTTCAGTCCCGCAATCATTCACATCAACACAATGCCTTTCCTGTTCGCCGTTCTCACATTCAGACCAACTACTACATTCCCAGTTTTGTTCGCAAATCCTGTCTAAAATCTCTTCACCCCTCACAATTTCGGCTTTCCCAGTTAGCTCAGAATAACCAACACCAGCAACAGCATTCCCAACAATCTCCATATAATCAAATATTTTCCCAAACTCCTCATTCAAATCAGAAAATAAATTTACATCCATATTT
>JBDRGP010000023.1:0-2884 GCA_043817645.1 Candidatus Woesearchaeota archaeon | reverse complement strand
GCAAAACCACTTCCAAAATAAATTAGACCATATTTTTTACTTAGCTTTGTTGCTATGTGGGCATAGTCTTCATTAAAAGAAATTCCTATAGCCAAGTCAAAACCAAATTCATTATACTGCTCTTCTACTTTTCTAGTTAGTCCTATTGCAGCACCTAGATCATTGGGTAATTTCATAACTATATCATCTATATGAGGTTTTGATACTGCATGTATTTCTTCTGCTACACAATCTAGGCATTCTCTATATAATTGGTCAGCTATTTTTTCATACTCATCTCTTCTGCTTTCAATCAATATCACATCAGATATTCTTTTCGCTCTGTCTATAGGAGTATCTCTGCTAATACCATACTTTTCTTTAGCTTCCTTACTCGCAGCTATAATCATCTGCCTACCGCTAGCACTCTCATTATAAACAACGATGGGCTTTCCTCGATATTCTGGATTTAAGTGTTGTTCACATGCTGCAAAGAAATTCCTAATATCAAGATGAGCATACATGGGCTTATTTGTCATTGTTAACCTTCTAGGAAATACATAAACTTATTTAACGTTGATTTAATTTAACACTTGCGTCCAAAGAGTACGTGCTTCAGGTTCAAAATCGATTCTTTCAACATTCCATATATCAGCTATCTTAGGAACTTCGTCGACTGGTATATCTGCTTGAATCTCTTTTTTATCAAAATCGGAACTCTTTACTACACCAATTTTAGAAAGAGAATCCAAAATATCATTGAACTCTTTTTTTGTGCAACACTCTAACATTACTACTTTTATACTCAATTTTTCTTTGCCAGTTATTATATGTTTTTCTCCGACAAGTTCGATCTCTTTACCTTTGTTATTTTCCATGAAATTAACTACTCTTACCAAATCTGACTCAACTTTGTCACTTTTCCATTCTGTAACTATGCCAGTAAAATCACTGGTAGAAGGTCTAAAGAAATTACTACTTAAAAAAACACTAATTAGACTGACGCACAGAATAATACCCAATAAAGAAATTATCAATTTTTTATGCTTCCTCATCATGTCGAGAGCTTTACAAACACAGATTATTTCTTTACCTTTCAGAAGGAAGAAAATACTTATCGCAGCTGTAGCAATTCCTAAGATTATAAGTGGTATTCTCCACTGATGTAAAAAAGCAGCTGCTGTGAAAAGACCAAGAGGTACGAGTATACCACAACAGATAATTGTGAATAGAGCTATTCCTGCCCCTATGATGGTCCCGACTAAAGAGCGTTTTAGAGTTTTGCTTTTAACAGATTTATTTTTTTCTTCCATACTAAACCTTAAATTAGACTCTATCTGCAACACGGCTTCTCTTTCTTTTGGGGCTTGACTGCTGTGAATTTAATGCTGGCTGCTTTTCCTTCAAGAACTTTGAGATCTTTCGGATCAGTTGCCGGAACAAACTCTGGTCCCGGGCACTGAGACATCATGAATACTTCTTGTGGGTTAAATATGTGGCGCTTTACTACTTTTATGTCTTTAAAGCCTGCTTTCTTCACTATCTCCAAATAATCTTTTTCTGGGATAGCTCCTCCTAAAATTCCTCTCCAGGTTGATTTGAAGCGCTCATTTATTTTGGGATCTATTGGCTCTGTTAAGACAACATCTGAAATTGCCAGACGACCCTCTGGTTTCAATATTCTGAAAGCATTTCCATAGACTAGATCTTTGTTAGGACACAAAACAATAACGCAGTTTGATATGACCGTATCAGCAATACTATCTGACAGTTTTAATTTCTCAAGATCGTCAACCAAGAGTTCGGTATTTCTCTCTAGGCCGGCTTGCACAGCAGTCTGCTTTGCTTTCTCGATCATTTGAGAAGCAATGTCTACTCCAATTATCTTTCCTTTTTCTTCTAGTTTTCTTGCTGCAAAAATCACATCTATACCTGCTCCACAACCTAAATCTACTACTGCTTCTCCTGGTTTAAGATTTGCAAAGCTGACAGGATTACCACAACCTAAGGCGAGATTACGAGCAATTTCAGGCAATGATGCAAGCTCTTTATCAGAGTAAAGTATTTTATTAAATTCTCTTCTAATTGGACAGGGGTTACCTTTGAAGGCATATTTTTCAGCTAATGTTCCATAATGTTCAGCCTCCATCTTTTTAATTTCCTCATCAGTTAAAGCTTTTACTTTCTTTTCAATCTTGAATAACTGATCAGCTGTTTCAGGTTCTCCCATGCCTTCAGCAATTGCGCTCTTACAAAAAGCTTCAGCATCAGCCATTTCGGTTATCTTGTGGGCATGACACCACTTGCAACAATCTGCAAAAACCTTTGCACTTGCTTCTTTCACAAAATTCCAATGATCTTGGAGTGTTTGGACAGATGTTCCATATTTTTCAGCCATGTCTTTTAATTGACGTTCAAATTTTATTTTTTCTTTACCTTCTCTAACCACAGCTTCATAACCTGCTTCTTTCACAGCGGCAATTAACTGCTCTTTGGTTACTTTTTCAGGATCAATTTCAACTCTAATAATCTTATCTGCAAAGTAAGTAGAAGCTTTTTCAACCCCTTCAACTTTCAGTAAATCTTCTTTTATTTCCTCAGCACAGCAAGGCGAGCTCATTCCCTCGATTTTTAATGTAATTTGGTTGGATTTTTTCATTTTATTTTACCTCCTTTTAAAAAAATAATGGTCTCATTATCATTTTATCGACTTTCATTAATTTATCCGAATATATTTTTATTTAAATTTAATTCTTTATAAAACTTTCGAATCCAAATCGTTCTGCCACAGCTTCTTTTATTTTGGTTTTGCTTAACATTTTCTAATCATCCTTTATTTTGGTTCTGTGATCTGTTTAAACAGCTCAAGAGCACCAGATGCAAAACATCCAGAACCAATTTTACA
>JBDRGP010000022.1:0-32523 GCA_043817645.1 Candidatus Woesearchaeota archaeon | reverse complement strand
TTGGACTAATAAAGGAACTTCTAATTTAGTGGGATCTCGGCCTAAAATGTCTAAGACCCTTATTCTTAGGTTTTCATTTGGACCTGGGTTTGGAAAGACTGAAACTGCAGAGGTATCTGCATAAGTTCCTGCTTTGTCTGGAATTGCACCCCCATACTTTACAACTTCTATGGGGTCTAAAACCCCTATTTGGCCATTTGTTTCCCGTAAGGCTATTTGATGCATTCCTAATGCTCTTGGAATGTTTGAGAATCTAATTGGTTCTCCTGGTTTGTATTCTAGAGTGTATTCTATTCTTGAATCTCCTCTGAATACTTCATTGAATTGTGTTATGACTGTTTCTGCTAGATCTGGAGACAGATTTCCTATAAAAGGAACTTTTATTATAGGATTTCCTTGTACATGATAATCCTGTGATATTTTAGTTTTTGTTGACATCTTTATTTCTATTTGGAGCTAATTCCAGAGTTTATAAATCTTTCTGTTTGTTACTACTTCAAAGTAGAATTTAACTAAAACTTTTATCGAGATCCGACAATAATTTTTTCTGAGTTTTGTTTAGTGTTTTTGGAATGTTCACTATAGTTCTAACGTATTGATCTCCCTGGCCATAACCCTGCAATCTTTTTATTCCTAGACCTTTTAATTTGAATATTGTGTGGCTTTGTGTTCCAGCGGGAATCTTTAGTTTTGCTTTCCCTTCGAGTGTTGGAACTTCTATTTTTGCCCCTAAGATGGCTGTGGTGAATTTTATTGGAATATCTAAATAAATATCGTCGCCTTCTCTTTGGAATAATTTGTGGGGTAAAACATGTAAAACGACATATAAATCTCCAGTAGTTCCATTTTCTATAGCTTCTCCTTCTCCTGCAAGCCGTATTTGATTCCCATTGTTTACTCCTGCAGGAATCTTTACTGAGATTGTTCTTGTTTTTTCAATTATTCTTCTTCCTTTGCAAGTTTTACATCTTTCTTTTATTAATTTACCTTCTCCATGGCACTTGTTACATGTGGCTACTTGTGTTATTGCTCCAAAGGGCGTTCTAATCGCTTGTCTTACTTTGCCAGATCCATTGCAGGTATTACAATTTTCAAAGTTGTTGTTATGGGCTCCAGAACCCTCGCAAGTAGAGCATATTTCGTTTCTAGGTATTTGGATTTGTTTTTTTGTTCCAAATGCTGATTCTTCAAATGCAACTTCTAGATCGTATCTTAAATCTGCGCCTCTTCTTCTTGTTCTTCTGCCTCCAAAGAATACGTCAAAGATGTTATCAAAATCTCCGAATCCGAAGTCTCTGAACACATCAAAGTTAAAATTTCTAAAGATGTCTTCTTGAGAGAATCTTTGATCAAATCCTTCATGACCAAATTGATCGTACTGGGCTCTTTTTTGATCGTCACTTAGAACAGCGTAAGCTTCTGAAACCTCCTTGAATTTTGCTTCTGTTGATTTATCTTTGGTGATATCTGGATGGTATTTTTTTGCTAGATTTTTATAGGCTTTTTTTATTTCTTCTTTTGATGCGTTTCCAGGAATTCCAAGTATTTCATAGTAATCTTCTTTTGTCATTGTTATTTCTTCTCATCTTTATCATCTTTAACCTCAAAGTCTCCATCCACTACGTTTTCATCTTTTTTATCACTCTCGACTTCTGAACTTGCTTTTTGTTGCTGTTTTGCTTGTTCTTCTGCAACTTTTTTGTATAACTCTGTAGACATTTCTTGGACATATTTGTTCATTTCATCCATTTTCTGTTTAATCTTAGTTACGTCTTTCTTTTCCTCTGCTAGCAATTTCTTAAGATCTTCTATGTGTTTTTTAATTTCGTCTAATTTTTTGTTGTCTGCTTTGTCACCTAGATCTTTCATTAATTTTTCAGTTGAGTAAACGAGAGTGTCGGCTTGGTTAATGATTTCTACTTCTTCTTTTCTCTTGTTGTCTTGTTCTGCAAATTGTTCCGCATCCTGTCTCATTTTTTCAACTTCTTCGTCACTTAATTTTGTTGAGGCTGTGATTTGTATAGACTGCTCTTTCTTTGTTCCAAGATCTTTTGCATTTACGTGGACAATTCCATTTGCATCTATGTCAAACGTAACTTCAATTTGTGGAATTCCCCTTGGTGCTGGAGGTATTCCTACTAGATCAAAATTTCCAAGTAACTTATTGTCCGCGGCCATTGCTCTTTCTCCTTGCAATACTCTAATGGAAACCGCTGGTTGGTTATCGTCTGCTGTAGAGAATATTTTTGATTTCTTAGTTGGTATGGTTGTGTTTCTATCTATTAATTTTGTGAAGACCCCTCCAAGGGTTTCGATTCCTAAACTTAGTGGTGTTACATCTAACAAAAGAACATCTTTAACTTCGCCTGCGAGGACTCCTGCTTGGATTGCTGCTCCTTGAGCAACACATTCCATTGGATCAACTCCCCGTTCTACTTTTTTTCCTGCTAGTTTTTCTACGAATTTTTGTACTGAAGGCATTCTTGTTGGTCCGCCTACGAGAATTATTTTATTTATGTCTTCTTTTGTTAATTTTGCATCTTTCAGAGTTTGCTCTACTGGTTGCCTACATTTTTCTATGATAGGGTCAACTAGTTTCTCAAGTAAGGATCTTGAAAGCTTCATGTTAAGATGTTTTGGTCCTTTGTCTGTTGAAGAAATAAATGGAATATTGATTTCTGTCTCCATTGTAGTTGATAATTCTATTTTTGCTTTTTCTGCAGCCTCTCTGATCCTTTGTAGAGCTGTATCGTCTTCATTTAGGTCAATGCCAGTATCTTTTTTGAATTCTTCAATTATGTGTTTCATTAAGGCTTCGTCCATGTCTGTTCCGCCTAATTGTGTGTCGCCGGCTGTGGATTTTACTTCGAAAACACCATCACCAAATTCCATGATTGTAACGTCTAGTGTTCCTCCACCAAAATCAAATACTAAAATTTTTATTTCTTTTTCTTGCTTGTTTAAACCGTATGCTAAAGATGCGGCAGTTGGTTCATTAACAAGTCTTATAACTTCTAAGCCAGCTATTTGTCCTGCATCTTTTGTTGCTTGTCTTTGGTTATCATCAAAATAAGCTGGAACTGTTATAACTGCTTTTTCTACTTTGTCTCCTAAGAATTCTTCAGCATCCTTTTTTATTTTTTGCAGGATTAGTGCTGAGATTTGCTGGGGAGTGTATTCTTTTCCATGTATTTTATATTTGTGAGATGTTCCCATCTTTCTTTTTGCTGCGATTATAGTTCCCTCTGGGTTAGAAACAGCCTGCCGTCTTGCTGGTTCTCCAATTAATGTCTGATTATCTTTTGTAAATGCAACAACAGAAGGGAACGCTTTTCCATAAAGTGTGGCTCCTTCTGCACTTGGGATTATTTTTGGTCTGCCAGCTTCTAAAACAGCTGCAGCTGAATTGCTTGTTCCTAGGTCGATTCCAATTATCTTACTCATTTTCTTGCCTCCGATATAGTATTTTCATCAGCCTCTTTTTTTCCATTTGAAATTATGACCTTTGCAGGTCGTAAGGCATCATTATTGAAAGAATATCCTCTTTGAATTTCTTCAAGGATTACCCCTTCTTCTTTATCACTATCAATTTTTTTTATTACTTCATGTAAATATGGATCATAATTTTTACCGAGAGACTCTATCGGCCTTATTCCTTCTTCTCCGAATAATTTTGAAAATTGATTAAATATCATTTGGATGCCTTCGAGAATTTTTTCTTTGTCTTCTGTTTCTTTAATTGAAGATATGGCCCTTTCAAAATCGTCGTTTATTGGTAAAAGTTTTTTTATGATTTCCTGTTTACTAAAAATTGAAAGATTTTCTTTTTCCTTGTTTGTTCTTTTTATATGGTTTTCAAAATCTGCTCGTGTTCTTTTTAGATCGTTTATTGTGGAATTTAATTTTTCTTCTGTTTCTTTTAGTTCTCTCTCTAGTTCTTTTGCGGAGTCTTTTCCTTTTGCCTTAGTTTGTTTTTTACTTGACATTTTAGATTAGAACTTTTGATTAACCGAGATAATTAGGAATTCTTTGTATGGCTGCTCTTGCGCTTCTAATGTAATCTTCTTCCATTTCCCTATATTTCTTTAAATCTTCTTCGCCTACCGAGGGCCTTATTTTTTCTAAAGCTTCTTCAAAATTTTTCATTTCCACTTTTCTTGATTCTATGTTTTTTCTAAGTGCGATTAAAGCCGCTTCTCTGCAAGCTCCTTCTATATCTGCTCCGGTATAATTTGGTGTTTTTTTTGCTAATTCTGCGATATTTACGTCTTCTGCAAGAGGCATGTTTCTTGTGTGTATACTAAAGATTCTTTCTCTTGCTTTTTCATTTGGCACCTTTGTAGCTAGGAGTTTATCAAATCTTCCTGGTCTTAGTAAACCTGGGTCCATCATATCAACACGGTTAGTTGCTGCTAGAACCACTACATCATGTAATTCTTCTAAACCGTCCATTTCTGTAAGCAATTGGTTAACTACGCGTTCTGTGGCTTTTGAACCTTCATCCATACTTCTTACGTGCGCAATTGCATCTATCTCATCAAAAAAGATTATACATGGAGAGGCTTGTCTTGCTTTTTCAAAGATTTTTCTGATACCTCGTTCTGATTCTCCAACCCATTTAGAAATTAACTCTGGACCTTTTATGTAGATGAAGTTTGATTCAGATTCTGAAGCTACTGCTTTTGCAATTTGTGTTTTTCCTGTTCCTGGTGGACCGTATAATAGGATGCCTCTTGGTGCACGAATTCCCATTGCGGTAAATACTTGTGGATGTTTTAATGGCCATTCTACTGCTTCTTTTAATTCCTGTTTTAATCCATCTAAGCCACCAATGTCTTCCCAGTGTACGTTTGGAGATTCTACTAAGACTTCTCTTAGTGCAGAAGGTCTAACAAGTTTAAGAGCGTCCTTTAAGTCTCCGTCAGTTATGCTTAATTTGTCTAAAACTTCCTTTGGGAATTGCTGGTTTTCTTTTAGATTTACGCTTGGCAAAACTCTTCTTAATGCACTCATAGCTGCTTCTTTTGCCAATGCAGATACGTCTGCTCCGACAAACCCGTGTGTGACTTCTGCGAGTTTATCTAAATTTACATCTTTTGCAAGAGGCATGTTTCTTGTATGGATCTTTAAAATGTTTAATCTACCTTTTTTGTTTGGAACTCCAATTGAGATTTCTCTGTCAAATCTTCCTGGTCTTCTTAATGCTGGATCTAGTGCATTTACTCTGTTTGTTGCTCCGATAACAACTACTTTTCCTCTTCCCTTTAGTCCGTCCATACAGGTTAAGAGCTGACTGACCATTCTTCTTTCTACCTCTCCATAAGTTTCTTCTCTTTTGGGTGCAACAGAATCTATCTCATCAATAAAAATAATTGATGGCGCATTTTTTTCTGCCTCTTGGAAGGTCTCGCGAACTCTTTTTTCAGTTTCTCCATAAAATTTTGAAGTCATTTCCGGGCCGTTTATTAAAATAAAATTAGCATCTGATTCATTTGCTACTGCTTTTGCAATTAAGGTCTTACCTGTTCCTGGGGGACCATGAAGCAAAACTCCTTTTGGTGGTTCAACACCCAAACGTTCAAATATTTCGGGGTGTTTCAAAGGAAGCTCTACCATCTCTCTTAATTTTTTTACTTCGTCTTCTAGACCGCCTATATCTTCATATGTAACTTCTGGTACATGGGCTTCTTCTGAAACCTCTATTGCTTTTGATGAGATTCTTAGTTCTGTATTTTCTGTGATTATTACATGTTGTTTTGGGGCAGTGTCTGCTATAATAAACTTTAATGAACCAAACCCGAAATTTCCCATAAATCCTTGTTCAAATACATCAAATATGTCTTCAAAAGGTGAACCCGCCATTGTTCTTCTTCTAGATCTTGTACCGCCTAAAGCAACAATGTCTCCTTTTGCTATTGGCCTTCCTAAAAGACCTCTTTTGAATAATGAAGGATCTGCTTGTATCATTACGCCTTGTTGTGCTGGAGCGATTATGACTGATTTGGCTTCTTTTATGTCTGCAGCTCTTACAGTAACTAATTCTCCTATGCCTGTTCTAGCATTTCTTCTGAGAATTCCATCCATTCTTATGATGGATTGTCCAATATCTGTAGGATAGGCTCTGTCTACAACACCTACTGTGGGTCTTCCTCCTTCTATTTCAATTATATCCCCTGCTCTAACTCCTATTTGGCGCATTGTTTGGGAGTCTATTCTAACTATGCCTTTATAGGCTTCTTCTTGCAGAGCTTCTTGTACTTTTAATCGTGATTCTGCTCCCTTATCTTTTCCTATTAACATTGTTATAGACTCCTTATCCTTCTTGTAAAGAACAATGATAATTTTTCAGGTTCTTCAAGGGACATGCTTATTAGTTTATTAATTTCTTGGTGCATTTCCTCTTGAAATTCGATGATTTCTCTTGGTATGGACACTGTATAGGAATTGCCTACAAGCCTTAATTTTACTTGAAATTGCTTGTTTTTTATATTATTGAAGTTTTTATATTCCTCTAGGTCTATCGGGTGGTAGATTATTTTACCGCAGTTAGGACATTCTTTAGCTCTAAGTTTGTATGCACCTTTGTAAATAGTGGTTCCTTTAGTTTCTAGATTACACTTATTACATAAAATTGTGTGATTAAATATGTCTTCCATGGTGTATACTTTCTGTGTATACAACTTGTATATAAATGTTTCGTTTAGGTTTTGAAAGATATATAAAAAAAGAAAAAAGGTTAAAAGTCTAATAGTTTAGACAACAAAAAATACAAAGTTGTTATGATCTAAAGAACTAGAATCTTTTTCTTTTTCTGTAACATTCTCTACAATAGACTGGCTTGCCTTCTGTAGGTTTGAATGGAACTTCGCATTCTTGGCCGCATTCAGAGCAAGTTGCTTTATGCATTTCTCGCTGACCGAAGCCGCCTCTGTTTTCGAAATCTGCCATATTTATACTCTCCTTAGTTATGATGGATAAATAGTCAAATTTGGGGGTTATAAAGCTATCGATTTGCTCTTTTAGCCTATTTTAAAACTAGGCTAAGAAAAGATTATAAACCCCAAAATATTGGAGATGTTATATGGGGGAACGTGCAGAAGCTTTAATGAGGATTGTTGTGGGTATTGTTTCTGGGATAATTTTAGGTGTTTGGAAGGCCCTGGTTCAGATTATTGCTATTATTCACTTTTTCTATGCCTTGTTTAGTGGAAAGAGAAATAAAGGACTTGCTGAGTTTGTTAATTATTGGAATACCCAGATTTATATGTACTTGAGGTATATGACTTTTACTACAAATAAAAGACCTTTTCCTTTTTCTGAGCTGGGTAAGAATTTAGAACCTACTGATCTAAAGAAATAGGCTGTTTGGGTTGATAATCTTTAAAAGTTTAAGAATTTTAGGTTTACTATGATTAGTTCTGGAAACAACGACCTTGATAAAGTTATTGGGGGATATGGCAAAGAATTAACTATAATTTATGGGCCCGGTGCATCGGGAAAGACAACCTTATCTCTTGTGGCTGCGATAGGACAATTAGACAAAAACAAGAAAGTTGTTTTTATTGATACTGAGAATGGATTTTCTGTGGATAGGTTTATGCAAATATGTGAATCAAATTACTTGAATTATTTAGATAAGTTATTGCTTTTGAAAGTGTATTCATTTGAAGATCAGTGTAAAAGGGTAGACCAATTAATTAATTACGTGAATATTGATTTGGTTATTATTGATTCTCTAGGCAAACATTACAGGAAGGAGATTAGGGATAATCCTGTTGAGACAAATAAAAAGATGGATAGGCAATTGAGGATTTTAACTGAATTGACTAGAAGAGGTATTTCGGTTTTGGTTACAAATCAAGTGAGCACTAATCTTGAAACGGGAGAAATTAAAATTGTTGGTGGGGATATGGTAAAAAAGTGGGGCAGAAAATTAATAGAATTGAAAAAAGAGCCTAGAAAGATTTCTTTGAAGAAACCTGAAGAAAAAGAAGGTTTATTTGAGATAATTGATAGAGGGATTAAGGTTTTGTAGTGACTGTCTTTATTTGTTTATTGTTTCCATTTATATTTTCGATATGTTTGCACTTCGGATACCCTGGACAGGCAAAAAAAGCACCATAGACTCCTTTCTTTACGATAAGTTCTTTTCCGCAATTGGGACATTTCTTTTTTTGGTCTAAAAGACTTTTATCTACTTGTTTTGATTTGCATTGGGGGTTTAAGCATATTTCTCTGGGCCTTCTTCCGGATTGGATTGTTGAAATCATTGGGTGTTGACAGTGGGAGCATTCTTTTTTGGTGGCTCTTACTAATGCTTTATTTGGAACTGAGAATGTCGTTTTACAATTGGGGTATTGGTCACATGCACAAAATTGGCCAAACTTACCTCTTCTTAAGTTCAATAAACCGTCTTTGCAATTCGGACATTTTCCAATTAAAGATGCTTGGGCCTGTGTTTCTCTATTTGCTTCTAGCAAGGCTTGGCCAATCTTTTCTTCTTTTGCTTTGAAATCTTTTAAAAGTTTAGTCAATATTGTTTTGGCTTCCTCAAGAACGGTTTCTGGTTGTTTTTTTCCTTCTCTTATTTTTTCTAGTTCTATTTCAAAATGTCTTGTTAGATTTTCGTCTAGAATTTGTGGAACATATTTCTTTAAAGTTTCATTTGTTTTTAATCCTAAGTCTGTTACTTCTATTGCTTTTTCTTGGATATAATGTCTTTGGAATAATGAATCTACAATTTGCGCTCTTGTTGCTTTTGTTCCTAAATTTCTTTTTTCTAATTCTTTTATTATTGATGCGCTATTGAATCTTTTTGGAGGTTGGGTTTCCTTTTCGTGCAAGTTTATTTTTTTATTTTCTAATTCTTGTCCTATTTTTAGTTTTGGAAGTTCTTGTTCTTCGAATTTTGCGTATTTTCCATAAAAAACATGCCATCCTGGTTCTGTAGTCCTTGTTCCGGACACTGAAAAAATTTCTTTGTTTACATCTATTTCTACTGTTGATGTTTCTCTTTTAGCCGGAGTGCCAAACGTTGCTATAAATCTATGGACTATTAAATCGTATAACTTTGAATCGTATTCTGTTAATTTTCCTATCTCCCCTGTCGGATAAATCGCAGGATGTGCAGAATCTGATTTTTTTCCTTCATTTGGTGTTAATTTTTCTGGTAACTTTAATATTAGGTTTGAGTATTTTGCTTGTTTTGATAACTTTGAAAAGATTTTTTTGAAATTCAAAGAAACTGGAAGTTTTTGAGAGGAGGTTCTTGGATAAGAAATGTAACCTTTGGTATAAAGATTTTGAGCTAGACTCAAGGTTTGTTTAGGTGATATGCTAAAGTGCCTATAGGCCTCTAGTTGTAAAGAAGTTAGATCGAAGGGTGTTGGAGGAGAGTGTGATTTTGTTGATGATCTGAGATCTTTTACAAAGGCTTTTTTTCCTGTTGTTTTTTTTACTATTTCTTTAGCTTGTTTTTTATCCCAAAACTTGTCTTTTTTATGCTGCGCATTTAATTTATCTGTTTGTAGTTCTATTTGCCAGAACGGTTCTGAGATGAATTTTCTTATTTCTTTTTCCCTTTCTGCTAGAAGATTTAGACTTGGACCTTGCACTCTTCCTGTAGACATAATTTTGAAAGATCCTGCTGCTTTGATTGATAGTGAAAGCGCTCTTGAAAGGTTTATACCGTAGAAAAAATCTAGAAAGTGACGAGTTTCCCCTGAGTTTGCTTGGCCCCAGTCTAGATGTTTTTGAGCAGTTTTGTAGGATTCTATCAATTCATCTTTGGTTAAAGTTGAGAATTTCATTCTTTTTGCATCTTTTTTCTTGCAGATATAACGTACTACGTTTAAACCTATAACTTCTCCTTCTATATCAAAATCTGTTGCAACAATGAAAGTATCTGCTTGCTTTGATAAGTTTTTTAGAACATCATAATATTTTTTTGTGAAATCTGCAGATTTCCTTACTTCATAGGCGGCCTTCCATTCTATATCGAATACTGGATAGGTCCATCCCTTTTTTTCTTTTTCTGCTAAAGCAAATAAGTGTCCGACAGCAGAAGCCACAATGATCCTATTTTTATTGTGAGTTAATTCATAATGCGTTACTCTACTTTCTACAAATTTTTCTGGTTTTTTATCTGCTAAAGCTTCCGCTATTTTTTTTGCAGAACTTGGTTTTTCACAAATAATAAGTTGTACCATTAAAATTAATATTTTTAATAAATTTTATAAACGTTGCCTAAATTCTAAAGAATTAAATTTTTATTATTTTTCCTTCTTTTCCAACATTAAGAGTCTTTGTTTTGCCAATTCTTTCTTCAATACCTTCTGCTTCATGGATGTGGCCATGCAATAATAAATCTGGTTTAAATTTTTCTATTGCTTTTCTAATTGATTTACTTCCTTCTATACCAGAGAATTCTGATTTTGAACCCGAGGGGTGCATATGTGTAACCATTATTTTTTTCTTTATGTAAGAGATTTTATCAAAACCTTTCTTTAGTGTATCCATTATTTCTCTTTCTGTAATTCTTGTTAAAGGCCCTATGTCTGCACCGCCACAACCGAATATTCCTACATCTTCGTATCTTACTGAATAGCCATGAATATTCTTAACTCCAAAGAAGTCTGCTGAGAAATCTGCAGTTGCGAAAGAATCCCAGTTTCCAGGTACTAGAAGTACTTTTTTGTCTTGCTTAGTAAATTGTTCTATTATTTTTTCTGCATTATCTCCTGATTCGATGTCTCCGCACAGAATAACTAGATTAACCTTCTCTTTTTTTGCTTTGTTTGCTAGTTTTCTTGCTGTTGTAATGTCTCCATGTAGGTCTGAAGCTGCAAGTATTTTCATTTTTTTATTAATTCTCCATTCATCCAATTAAGATATTCTTCACTAATACCTTTCATTTCAGTATAGCCCACAAAGGGTAGGTCGTCGCTGTGCAAGTTTTTTACTTCTTTTGAAATAGAATCATAATTATCATCAAAGGTTTCAAGTATCAACATTGCTCCTTTTGCTGTTTCAATTTTTTCACTTTTAGGAGGCCAAAAATAAGCAGCTAAATGTCTAGGATAAACATCAAAGCAACCGATGATTCTTTTTTTTAGCATTTCGTTGCCGATAGATGTAGCTTCTTCAATGCTGTTACAGTTAACTATTATCCAGATGACTTGACTCATTTTTCTTTTTCTATTTTTTTAAAGCTCGTATATTTTTGTAAAACCGTTGGAACTTTTATTGAGCCGTCCTTTAGTTGATAGTTTTCTAGGATCGCAACCATTGCTCTTGAAGTTGCTAGGGCTGTATTGTTTAAGGTGTGTGGAAAAAATCTTTCTCCTTTTTTGTTTACACTCTTTAGATTTAGTAATTTTGATTGCGCATCTGTCAGATTTGAACAGGAACCTACTTCTTCATAATGATTTGTTGTTGGCCTGAATGTTTCAATATCAATTTGTTTTGCTTTTAAGTCTCCTATATCTCCGGAGCAAAATTCTAATTCTCTGATTGGTATGTTTAGTTTTTTATAAATATCAATGCTGTTTTTTAGTAGTTCATCAAAGTACTTGTAGGATTCTTTCGGTTTACAGATGACTATTTGTTCTACTTTATTGAATTGGTGTGTTCTCCATAACCCCTTTTCGTTTATTCCATGAGAACCTATCTCTTTTCTAAAACAACTACTTACTGCAACAAGTTTTATTGGCAATTTTTCTTCAGGGATTACTTGATTAATGTATTTGCCGATTAAAGAATGTTCGGCTGTTCCTATAAGATAAAGATCTTCACCATCAATCTTGTAGATCATATCTTGGAAATCTTCAAATGAGACTACTCCATCAACAACTTTTTTTCTTAGCATTAGTGGTGTTTCAACAAGAGTGTATTTCTTCTTCAACATATAATCGACAGCAAATCTCATTAGGGCTTGATTTAAGATCGCTAATTTTCCTTGCAAATAATAAAAGCCCTTACCAGAGGTTCTTGCTGAAGAATCGAAATCTGCGATGCCCAATTGCTCTATTAATTCAACATGATTTTTAATTTTAAAATTAAATTTTTTAGGAGTGCCATGTTTTTTTCTTGGTTTGTTTTGACTTTCGTCTTTTCCAATGGGGACAGATTTATGGAGCATATTTGGGATTTGATTTAAGATTTCTCTTATTTCTGTTTCATGAGCTTTTGTTTTTTCCTCTGTTTGGATTATTTTTCCAGGCAGATCTTTTGCCTTTTCTATTAAGGATCTTGCTAAGTGCTCATTTTTTTGTTTTTTAGCCTTGTTAATACTGTCAGAAAGAGAATTCCTTTCATGCCTTAATTGATCCAGCTCTCCTTTGAGTTTTCTCCATTCTGTATCTCCTGTTATAACCTTGTCAATAAGAGGAATTTTATTTTCCTGAAACCTCTTTTTTAGATTCTCTTTTACGAGATTACTATTTTCTTTTATATATCTTATATCCGGCATGATAGAAAACTTAATAAACTATTTAATAAACGTTGTGGTGATTCAAAATTTCGGCATACGGAAAAGCTTATATATAGGTAGGAAATATATTATTTAAAGTATAAGTTGGGGGGATATCTTTGGCGAAAATAACAAAAGACATATTCGAAGTTTTTTTTAGACGTAAGCCCGCTATGATCCTTGTTGCATTGAGGAGAGGCGGAAAAAATCGCTATGGTTCTGTGTTGGCCAAAGAGGTTGATTGTACTTATTCTCATGCTGTAAAAATATTGCAAGAGATGGAAAAAGCTAAATTAGTTGACTTTGAAAAACAAGGGAGAATTAAAACAATAAAATTAACTGACAGTGGAAACAAGATTGCAGAGCATATTGAGAGAATTAAAAACATCTTGTTATAATGACTTTTTCAAAAACCTTCCCTAGGACTTTGAAGGGAAGTACTTATCCCATTTGGGAAGAGATTTCTTTAAGTGATGAGGAAGAAAAAGAGATTGAAGGTGCTGCTAAGAAAGAGAATATTAAATTATTGAATGATTGTATTGATGAGGCAAAAAAAATAATTTCTGAGAGAGGTTTTAAAGATTACCAGTCGGACGTTATACAGTTAGGAATTGCACTTTTTGAAAAAATTTCTTCGCACCAGGTTTATCATAAAGAAAACAAGGCTAAAGAAAAATTTGATGAGAAGTTTAAAGAATCAAAATAAATAAAACTTAAAAAGTTGTTTCTATTCATAATTTGTATGAAAAAGAGATTCTTAACCCCTGCAATACTAATTTTATTATTAATCTCAATATGTTATTTAACGATTGGTTGTGAGAACCAAGTACATACCTCTGTGGAAGTTAACGAACCGAAGGAAGAAACTAATGGCTTAATTAGCGAACATACCGTGCTTTTTGGATTTCCAGATGAATTTTTTGATTCTTCTAAGGTTCCTAAAGATCAGATCTTAAAAGTTGTTGATGCGCAGTACATCGCACTCAAAGATATGCATAACGGAATTGTCCCTTACGATCGTGCAAAGATTTCTTATAAGAAAGAAGTTTATGGGAGCACAAAATCCGATGGAATAGAACTGGGAGACTCTGCCTCTCCGGAATTAAATGATGGTAATCCTCGTTGGGAAGTGATGGCTCATGAACAGGGACACAACTTTTTTGGTGGGACTAGTTCCTTTTATGGTGATTTGGCTTTTCCGGATCCGTTTTTACAAGAAAGTTTGGCTGTGATAAGTGCAGTTTTTACCTATCGAGAGATCTTAATAAATAGAGAACGATATGGGGTTGATAGTGAGACAATTGATAGCCTTAATTTTGTTTTCGAAAATGAAAAAAATTTTCAAAGAGAACGTTATGAGCAGTATTTGGAAAAAGGTTCCGTTTTTGATATAAATGATGTTCTTACAAGTCAGGCGTTGGATTACAAGATGATAGAATACGGAGAAGAATTTGGATGGGATGCCTATAGGAAGGTTGCGAAAGCATTTGAAGAGGGCTTATCTGGCGAATTTGATTTCATAAGCGATGGTGTTTCCCCTATTGAAAAAAGTACTTATATTGTAGCGGTCTTGTCTGTAAGTTTTGAAAAAAATTTTAAGGGAGAATTTGAAGAGTTGGGTTTCCCAATAGATGACGAACTTTATAATGAGATTACCAGTAGGCTAGAGATCTATCTTCAATGATTCTATAGTTGAAATCTTTTCTTGGAACAAGAATTCCCTGAATTTTCTGTCTATTTTTATTCCTCTTTTTTGTAGGTTATGTCTTAAAATTGAGTAAAATTTTTTTCCATGATTGTCTAAGTCTGTTAAGATTATTACTTCTTTTTCATTTATTTCTTCCATGGATAGATAAGAAGAATTTGAGAAGGTTACTATCTTATTAATCCCTAAATTTTCAAGTGCGCATTTGTCTTTTTTTCCTTCAACGATTATAAGTTTGTTTACTTTTTTTAACTCTGTAGCCCATTCTTGTAAAGTTTCCATTGTAAAAAAGGGCCGTACGGGATTTGAACCCGCGACCACCTGGTAACTCCGATCAGTTAAGAGCTTCACCAATAAGGGTAAACCCTTATCAACCAATTAGGTTGTTTCAGGTGCTCTGGTTGTCCAAAAAAGATTTGTTAGTCTTTATTTCCGGACTGAGCTAACGGCCCATATGCTTTTCTCATTAAATCAAACTTAAAAATTTAACGGAAAACTATTTAAAATACAGATTTGTGTTAAATCTACTATGAAGATTGAATTAGAAAAGAGGCCGAGCAATCCTATAATTATTGAGGGTTTTCCGGGTTTTGGCCTTGTTAGTACTATAGCTACTGAATTTCTTATTAGTCATTTAGGCGCTGTTCAAATTGGCAGGATAATTATGGAAGAGGTTCCTCCGATGGTTGCTGTACAAAAAGGGAGGATTATTGAGCCTATAGGAATTTTTTATGCGAAGAAGTATAATTTGATTATTTTAAATGCTATCACTTCAGTTACTGGGTTTGAGTGGGAGATAGCAAAACAGGTTGTGGGCTTAGGGAAGATGCTGAAAGCAAAAGAAATTGTCTGTATTGAAGGTATTGGGAGTGCTACTGAAGAAAACAATATGTACTATCTAACAAATAAAGAAAAAAATGTTTCAAAGTTAGAGAAAAAAACCGGGCTTGGCAGATTAAAAGATGGGATAATTATGGGGGTTACAGGAGCCATGGTTTTACATAAAACAATCTTAACTAATTGTTTTTTTGTTGAAACCCATTCTAATTTGCCAGATTCTAGAGCTGCTGCAAAGATAATAGAAATTCTGGATAAGTATATTGGACTGAAATTAGATCCTAAACCATTAATAGCTCAGGCAGAGAACTTTGAAACTAAAATAAAAGATCTTGTTGAGAAAAGCAAAAGTGCTGGCCAAATGAAGCAGCAAAAGGAACTCAGCTACTTAGGCTAAGGCCCACACTATTAAGATTATTCCTATTACTACAGCAATTATTCCAAATATTCTGAGATTTTTTTCCCGTAAATAAGAAAGATTTCTTATTAGGTTTTTAGCTTTTTTAGGGTCATATAGAAAGAATATTCCTTTTATTAATAAAATAATTCCAAATAGTATTACTAGCCAAAGCGGTGCCATTTTTTCTTCTCCTCCATTGGATTTTGTTGAGACGGGTTTTGTACATAGGTTATTTTCACATAGGTTTGATAAACATTCATAATTGCTTTCGCACTGTGAGTCTTTTGGTTTTCTTTCTTTCCATTCAAAGTTTGAATTACAATAGACTAATTTATTTGAGATGTCTGCGAAAGAGCCTGTTGGTTTACATTCATTATTTAGTTCACACCCTTGTGTTTTCCTGAAAGAACATTCTCTGAAACCTGTACAAATATTTTCCGTACATGGTTTGTTGTCGTCACAATCCTCGTTTATTAGACATTCTACCTTTTGGGTTATTTCTATAGTTGCTGTATCTTCTGTGAGTTCTATTAAGGATATTGTTATGTCTCCGAAGTCTTCTTCTCTGTTTTTTGAAATAGGTTTTTTAGTATTGCCCACTTGTAAAACTGCTGCTGTGACCGCTGTTCCCACATTAACTAATTTTATATCTATTCCCTTATATGTTGTGGATTGAGCTTCTAAGAGAGTTATTTGTTCTGCAGTGACTAAAGAAATTAAGAAGAGTGATGCTACTATTAACGTTATTAGGCGCATATTTTGTTGTGAAGTTTATGTGTTTATATACTTTTTTGCAATTCTTTTTCCTAGTGCTGAGAGTCCTGGGAAATATTTTTTGAAATCTCTTTCTGCTTTTTCTTCGCTAAGGAGGGCTGAATTAAGCGATTTGTCTTTTAGTTTTTGCTTGTTTATGAAATGGAATATTTCGTGATATGTTATTGATTCTATGAATCGTTTTTGGATTGATTGTGGTTCGTCGTGTAATAGTTTTGTTAGTATTTTTTTATCAAAATAGATTGTATCTGTTTTATGTGAAAAAATAGAAGGAACGTCCAAGTCATAAAAATCATTGCCCTCTGCTAAAACTTTTCTTATTAAAGGTGATTTTTTTGATAACTTTATGAAATCTTTGTAGGGTAAGAACTTTACTTTTAGATTTAGTTTTCTCTTTTTTATGAGTGACCTTGCTATTTCAAGTATTTCTTTGTTGTGAAGCATAGTTTTGTTAGGGCAATTTGCGTTATAAATTCTTTGCTAAATGACTGATTTGGATAAAAAGATTTAAATAGTAAAGCGGCGGTTTATTTTTAAAAGATGGCATTGCTGAAGAGTAATTTTTCTAGGATTGGTATTTTGATTTTGTTGATAGTCTTATCTTTTATTTTGGGTGGATGTGAACAAGAAATTCTTAGTTCATCGCTTGAATTGGATGATTGTAGGACTATTACTAGTTCTGTGCCGTTTTGGACGAATGCTGATGGAAATTCAATTTGTAAAAGCGCACATGATGGTTCGTATAGGTGTGTTAATGAGCCTCCTCCTAGATGTCTTTCTTGGTGGAGTTGGTCAAATCCAGAGTGTGGAGCTCCTGATTGTGACTCAAATTTTAGAGGTGTTGAAGTTGAAGTAACTTGTTGTAAGCCCGCTCCCGGTGGTGGTGATGGTACTCCTAGTAATGGGGGTGGAACCGCGGATGGTGGTACCCCTGGCAATGGAACAGACGATGATGTTCCTGGCGGGAATGAATCTCAAATAACAAATCTGACTTGTGAAGATTTAAATAATCCTTTTGAGTTTGGGTTGGAGCCTAATGATGCAACCTGGGAATGTTGCGTAGGAGAGGTTATACAGGACGGAAATGTTACTTGTTGTGATGGCGAATTAACAGATATCTTTGGAGCATGGTCTGAACCTGTGATGAGTGATCTTCTAGGTGAGGAAGTGTTGTATAAATATAGCGCGGATGCGGTTGGCCCGTATTTTGTTTCTTGTGTTGGGGAAAGCGAGGCTGGAGAATGCGGCACCCTGGGAAGGAGTGGGTCTACGGAAAATGATAATGAATATTCGTTTAGTATAATCGATGGTAATGAAATACTTGAATGGGAAGAGAAACTTCTTTTTTGCGAAGCGCAATGTAATGTTCTTGTTGGTGATGACGTTGATGAAGCAGTTAAAAGTGGAGAGTGTGATGTTGTGCCATTGATTTCTACTGCTGGCGAGCCTCCAGAATACATTGATTGTCAAGAAGAGTATGAGGAAGGGTTTATTTGTTATACTCGGGATGAATGGGTAAATGCTGGTAGACCTGAGCCCAAATATGAAGTTGCTCTTGGGTGCGATACTAGTGGAGAAGGTGGTTATTGTGCTCCTTTGGTGGATACTGAGGAATTTGTTCGAGGTTATGGTAGCGATCCTGGTAGGTGTGAATTTGCTGAACTGAATTGGTTAACTCCTTCTGGAGATGAGACTGAGGGAGTGTTCGGAAGCGGAATTGGGTATAGACAAGGGGGAACTGGAAGTCAGCAACCTGGAGAAGAGGTGATTTTGTTTGCTAAAATGGATTTGGATTGTAATGAGAATAATGATATTAAATTTGATTTGAAAGAGGTTAGGGGAAGGGGACCTTATCATTTAGAATATATAAATGCAAATCTTATCTTTGAAGATGGTTTGGTTTGGGCGAGGAAAACATTAGAATGGACAAACTGGGAACTGGTATTCCAAGGTGTGCAGAACCCCCAATTCAGATTTAATTTGGTAAGCGATGGTGTTCCTTCACGATTATCTCCAATTTTAACAGTATCTAGACCTACAGAAGAATGTGGGGATGGCCTGGTAGATGATGTTGAGGAAGAGTGTGATGATGGCGATTTGGTTGGAGGAGATGGATGTAATGCTACTTGTGGGATAGAAGAAGGGTGGAGCTGCGCTGGTGAGCCCAGTGTGTGCAATGATGTTTGCGGAAATGGGATCACTGAAGAAAATTATGGGGAAGAATGTGACCTCGGAGATGAAAATAGTGCAAGAGGAGAATGCAGTACTCATTGCGAGCTAACATACTGCGGCGATGGTGTAGAACAAACTCCTAATGGTCATGGGCTGCAAGAAGAATGTGATGATGGTAATGAGAATTCAAATGATGGCTGTACTGATTCCTGTAGAGATGCTAAATGTGGCGATGGTGTGCTTTGGAAGGAAGATGGTGGTGACGAAGAATGTGATGATGGTGATGGTGTTGGAGGAGATGGGTGTGATGCTAGTTGTGAAATAGAAGATGGTTGGACTTGCGATGTAACTGAAGATCCTAGTGAATGTGAAGAAATTCCTGCGGAGCCGTGTCACATATTCAATGCAGTATGGCGTGATGAAAGCTTTAACGAACTTTCTAGTGGTGCTCATGTGGTGGGTACTGCGTTGGAGGATGGATACGCTTCTGGAGACCTTGTTTATTTGTCTGTTGAAGGCGATGACAATTGTAGATCTGCTCGTGCCACGTTTACAATTTATGAGGACGATATAGGTGGCGAGACCGAAGAGGACATATATGCCATTATAGAGGGTGTGGAGTTCTTTAGAGGAAATACAATTATAGTTGCTTTTGAGGGATATTATCCAGAATGGTTTGATGAAAATGACCCCCTTGGTGATGATGACCCGGATTATTACTTTGTGGTAGAATCTCCTTCCAGCAATGACGAACCCTTAACTTCTGGGAAACTAAACGTTGATGAACCTCGTTTAAGTCAATGCAATGATGGGAGAGATAATGATGGAGATGGGTTGAGGGATCTAAACGATCCTGGTTGTGCGGATACTAATGATGATTATGAAGGTGATGCAACATCTGAATGTCAGGATGGTGTTGATAATGATAATGATAATTTAATTGATTGGGATGGCGGAAGGAACGCCCAAGGTCAATGGGTCGAACGTGATCCTGGTTGCTGTGATAATTATAATGGGTGCGATGTAAGAGATAATAGCGAGAATTCGGATGGGCTTTGGGGGACCGGTTAATTTTTTCTCTTTTTCTTGATCTTTATTTTTGGTTCGTTTAATGCTTCTAATAGAGATTCTATTTCCCTTACTCTTGCATGCAGTTCATTTATTTTTCTATCATAATTGTAATGCTTAGTTTTAACTCTTGAAAAAGAAGTTTGTGTTGTTCTTTTATGATGTCTAAACTTTTCAACAAGGATCTTAAATGCTTCTGAACGTGCAATGAACCAATCGCCAATAGGAATAATAATCACCTCTTAATTTTTTTTGTTTTTTTATTGCTTTATAAAGATTTTTATTAATCATTAGATTTATATATTTAATTATTAGCTTAGTTTTGTATGAAAAAAAGAGGTCAAACCGCAGCTTTTGTTATCTTGGGTATTGTGATTGTAGTTGTTGTAGTAGTATTAGTTTATCTTGCCGGGACTAGAACACGAACTGCTCAAACTGAAGTTTCTGCTACGCAAGGTGATATTGATAACGCAATTAAAGAAGTTAATGAGCTAGTTGAAACTTGTTTTGAAAAAGTAGCAAGAAGTGCCATTAAAAGTGCTGGTACTTATGGAGGATTTGCTTCTAAATCTGCTAGACCTGGTGATCCGGGGAACTGTTTTCCTCCAAACTTGGATGGAGAACGGTTCGGGATACCTTTTTTGAGTAGGGGGCCAGATGTGTTTAGGGTTGCTTATATCTATGGGTGCGATGATCATTTGCGTACTGGTGGCCCGCCCTATTGTCAAGAAATTTTGTTTGGCTTGCGAGACGGCGACAATTTGGGGCCTATTCAAAACTGCATGGAAAAATACTTTGAAAACTCTTTTGAAACTTGTGTTAAAAACTTTAACAATCTAGAGAGTAGAGGCTGGGAAATTGAGGAGAACGAGGACCTATTGCTTTTATCTGGGGAAACCATAACCACTTTTGGTGGTAAGAGGTACAGAGTAGAAGTAAAAATTGAATCTGATAGAGGAATTTTGTTTACCCTTCAGATTCCAAGGACTTTTAGTAAAGGAGACCAATCTTTTTCTATTAATGAGTTTAATTATGAAAATAGTGCAGATTTTTATAAGATACTAACTGTGTTTGCAGACGAATTAAGAAATCGTGCGATTTCTGGGGGCGCTCTTAACCCAAACTATTTAAGTAGAAAAAGTGAATATGGTAATTACGGCGCATCGCCGGACATGGATGGATATGAATTAGAATCTGGAGCGTCTATTTTTGGAGCAGATTATTTTTTGATAAACGATACCGACAATGAGGATGTTGAGTTCCAGTTTGGCTTTTGGTTTAAACGTTTTGAATGTGCTCCTGGTGAAACGCCTGGAGATGACGGCTGTTGTTCGTTTGTAGAGGTTAATACGACAGACAATTGTATTTCATTAATAGAATGGCAGACACTAGAGCAGATGGTAGTAGATTTTTATGGCCTTTAAATTAAATTGAAAATGTGTGGAAAAAAATTAATTTTGTTGTTGTTTTTTACGATTCTGTTAATTGGACGTGTTTATGCTGGAGGTTTTTTTCCAAGTTTCCAAGAAATAATTGAAAGAAGATCTCAACAACAAGATCAAGGACAAGATCACTCTGATCAGGATCAACAAACTCCACAACCTACATGCAATAATGATGGAGTGTGCAACATAGGAGAGAGTAATTCAAATTGTCCTGCTGATTGTCCTGTAGAACAAAGACAAACAACGCAAACGCCTCCTGCAACATCTCCAGATACAAACACAGATGATCAAAATATTGTAACTGATGAAGAAACAAGTCAATGGTTCTCAAGAGGATTAATGACTGCAACAATTTTCGTGTTAGTTTTTGTTGTTTTGCTAATTGTTCTGGGTTTTTGGTTGTATGGTGGTAAAAGAAAAGGAAAAATAACTTTAGGCAAAAAAAAGGAAGAAAAAAGACAGGATTTGTTTAAATTACCGCAAAGACCTGCTCGAAGATTTGGAATTTGAAAAATAGTAACATTTAAGTATGAATTCTTTGCTTAGTTTTGCTATGTTTAAAAGAAGTGTAGGGTTTTTTCATAAAATAAGAAGAGAACTGGTTGGTGGTGTGGCTCTTTTTGTTGGTTCTATTATTGCTTTTGTTCTTGCTAGCGGTATTTCTTACACTCTCAAGTGGCCCTTTTTAGCGCTTGGGTTATTTAAAGATATAAATAAAAAATTTCTGGGGAATAAGAGGTGTATATGGAAAAGAAAAATGCGAAGGGTATAACTGCAACAGATCATCTTTCTATGTTCATTGCTTTAGTATTCTTTGCATTTCTCTTATTGAAAATCCTTCCTAGATTAAAGTTCTGGGTGGGTGACACAAGCGGATGGATATTTTTTATTGGCTTTATTATCTTTATTATTAAGCCTCTTTATAAAAAAATTAGAAAAGGATAAGTTATTTTGTTTTGAGCCATTCAGTTTCTTCAGGAGTTAGTCCTAAATCTTCTAATTCTTGCCCGTTTTTGTAAATTAATTTTATCAAAGGAAGTACTTCTTTTGTTGCTTTAGAAATCGAGATATGTGTTTTTTCTGCTATTTTTCTTGCTATTTCTTTTCTTTTTAGATTTTTTTGATTTGCCCAAAAATATTTTAATAGTCTTGTACTCCTTTTGTATTCTGGATAGCTTAATATATTTGAATTCCTTGATAAGTTAATTCCAGAAGTCATAAAGAAATTTCTGTAAACCAAAAACCTCCAGTATTGCCACCTCCTTATTCTTTTATTAAATATGTCTGACTTGCTTAGATAATTATAGGCTCTGAATAGTTCTTCTTTTTTCAGATATTCTCTTGGCAGGTTTTCATCTAACCAAAGCATTGCTTCATCTAAATCGATATTGGTATCATAAAAACTGTTGATCACTTTTTTGAAATCCTTACCCCTGAAAACTTGGCTTAGTGCTGTTGACACAGACTCCTTTCTTTCTCTATCCCCCAAACCAGTTATAGCCTCTAAAGCGTTGTTTTTAATTGAGGAGTGTAGGTCCATTAATATTGCTCTTATGTCTCCTTTATTTTTGTTTGCGAGTTCTTCCAGTATTTTTGGGTTGTAAACTATTTTTTCCTGATCGCATAATTGTGTTAGGAATGAAACAAGTGCTTGTGTGCTTGGCGTGTTTAACTCTACTAATCCTGTTTTTTTTCTTATTGGTGCAAGCTTTTTTGAAGAATGGTCTGATGTTGTTAATAAGATGGGCCATTTGGTTTGTGGAAGTATGTTTGCTAAGGCCTGTATTCCTCCTCTATCGCTTGTTCCTGATAGTGCTTCTACATCATCTATCAGTATTAATCTGCCTTTTGCGAATAGGCTGGCTTCTTTTATTGCTGGAAGGAGCACTTCTTCGATAGTATTTTTGTTTCTATTATCTGATGCATTGATCTCTAGAACTTCATAGTCCATATCCTTAGCCAATAGATAAACTAAGGTTGTTTTTCCAGACCCTGTTGGACCAGAAATAATTAATGGTTTTTTCTCTACTATGAATCTTTTTATATCGTTTATTTTTTCTTTGTCTATAAGTAAGTGATTTATAGTCTTTGGTTTGTATCTTTCTAGAAGTTTCATTTTCCAATTAAACAGAATGATGCGATAAGTGATTCTAATTGGATATATTCATCACTCCCTTCAACTAACCTAAATTCTATTTCTCCGCAAAGTTCAATTAGTTTTGCTTTGTCCCTGTCTGAAATTTCCAGGTCGAGTATTTCTTTTTGTATTTGTTTGATTATGTCTAAACCACCCAACCCATGTTTTAGCATTGCGTCCAATAATTTATCTCTGCTTTTTGTGAATTCTCCTTGTACTGCTAAAGTTATTAATTCCTTTACTTCTTTTGGTTTTATTGCATTCACAATGTTATAGATTAATTCTTCTGTGATTTTTTTATTTAGGGCTGCAGAACTTTGTAATATATTAACTGCTTTTCTTAAGTCCCCGTCTGCAACGTTTTGTATTGCCTCTACTGCTTTTTTATCTAGATTTAGTTTTTCTGTTATGGCTATTTTTTCAACCATTTTTTCTACGGAGTTCTTGTCCAACGGTTTAAATCTGAACACTGTGCAACGAGATTGTATTGGGTCTAAAATTTTAGATGAAAGATTGCATGAAAGAATAAATCTGACATTTTGCGTGAAGTTCTCCATTGTTCTTCTTAATGCTTGTTGTGCTTCTCTTGTTAATGAATCACATTCATCTAAGAAAATAATTTTGAACGGAACTTCTTTTACAGCTTTTGTTCTTGAAAAATCTTTTATTACTCCTCTTACTACACCAATTCCGCGCTCATCTGACGCATTTAGTTCTAAGAAATGGTCTTTCCATGAATCTCCAAATAATTCTCTTGCGATTGTTAGTGCTAATGTGCTTTTTCCTACTCCTGGAGGACCAGCTAATAGGAGGTTGGGGAGGTTTCCTTGTTTGGTCATTGCTGATACTCTTTCTACTATGATCTCCTGCCCTAGAACGTCTTTGAACTTTAAGGGCCTAAATTTTTCGGTCCATATTTCTTTCATATGTTTGAGAATCGGCTATGATTTTATATAGATTTATATGGTTAAGAGAGGCTATTCTACTTTTGCGCCTGTTTCAATATCTTTTTCAGGCTGTAATAAAATAACCTTTTCTTTGAATATTGCTGCCAGTAGCATCCCCTGGCTCTCAACGCCTCTGATAGCCCTTGGTTCGAGGTTTTTTAGTACAACAATGTTTTTTCCAAGAAGTTCGTCTTGGGCGTAGTATTCCTTTAATCCTGAAACTATCTGGAGATCGTGTTCGCCTTTGCCCAAGTCTACCATCAAGATATATTGTCTGTCTGCATTTGGATGGTCTTTTGCTGATTTAATTTTACCCACCCTTAAATCGAGTTTTGCCCAATCCTCAAATTTTATTTTTTCCATTTTAGTCTTCTTCTATTTTTTTGAATAATGGTTCTGGTATTTTAATTTTTCCTGATTCTAACAAGTCTGGTTTGCAATCATTTAAAGTTCCAAGTTTGATTCCTAGAGACCTGTTTATTTTGTCTATTGATCCTGGAATAAATGGGTAAAGTAAGATTGAAACTATCCTTAGACTATCTAATGCTGTGTATAAAATTGTGTCTCTTTCTTTTTCATTCTCCCAAGGTTTTTTTTCATTTAGATATTTGTTTATTTCTTTAACATACTTCCATATTTCAGAAAGAGCTGTATGCAACTCATATTCATCAATGAATTTTTTTATTTTGTTTACATTAAAACTTAATTCATTTTTTCCTTTTGGGATTCTTCCATTAAAATATTTTTCAACCATGGATAACGTTCTAGATAAAAGGTTTCCAAGATCGTTTGCTAATTCATTATTTAATCTTCTTTTTAATGCATCTTCTGAAAACTCGCCATCTTCTCCAAATGGAATTTCTCTGATTAAAAAATACCTTAAAGGGTCTGTCCCATATTTTTCACATATTTCAAAAGGATCAATGAATTTTCCTTGAGATTTGCTCATCTTTTTGCCTTCTAAATTTATGTAGCCATGAACTAAAATAGTTTTAGAATTCTTAATTCCGGCAGAGATAAGCATTATTTGAAAAATTACACTGTGAAACCAATTAATCCCCTTGCCGATTAAATGGATATCTGCGGGCCATAATTTTTCATAATCCTTTTTTGGATAGCCGATGCCTGAAAGATAATTGATTAGCGCGTCAAACCAAACATAGATCTTGTGTTTTTTATCAAAAGGGACCGGTATGCCCCAATCCAGGTTTACTCTTGAAACACTCAGGTCTTTTAGACCTTCTTCTTTTACTCTTTTAAGAACTTCATTTCTATAGTGTTCTGGGAGTACAAAAGATTTAGATTCGAGTAATTTTAGCAGTTCATCTTTGTATTTTTCCATTTTAAAGAAATAGCTCTCTTCTTTTAACCAATCCGGTTTAGTTTTGTGTTCAGGACACTTACCATTAACCAAATCTTTTTCTGTTAAGAATGCCTCACAACCATTGCAGTAATAACCATCATAGGTTCCTTTATAGATGTCTCCCTTGTCGTAAACCTTTTTAAAAATTTCTTGAGAGGCCTTAATGTGTTCTTCTTCTGTGGTTCTTATGAATCTGTCGTTAGAAATGTTTAATTTTTTGCATAGCTTTTTGAACTGTGCCGCATTCTGGTCAACAAAGTCCCTTACAGGAATTTTTGCTTCTTTTGCGGCTTTTGAATTTTTTTGAGCATTTTCATCTGTTCCTGTTAAAAAGAATACTTCTCTTCCTAGAAGCCTATGCCATCTAGCTAGAACATCCGCACAAATTTTTTCATATGCATGGCCTTGGTGCGGGTGAGGTGAATTTACATAGTCGATTGCCGTTGTTATGTAAAATTTCTCTTTCATTTTTGCCTCTCCTCTGTGTCTAAAGCCTTTAAATTCACTTTTAAATGTTTCTAGAAAACTATTTAAATCAATCCTGTTTATTGAATTCCATGGCTTTAGGAGTAGGTTTGTGGATTGTCATTATTATCTTAGTGGTAGTTGTTCTTTGGATTATTTTTACATATAATGCTCTAGTGAGACTAAGGAACAGAATAGAGAATGCTTGGGCTCAAATTGATGTCCAATTAAAAAGGAGATATAATCTAATACCTAATTTAGTAGAGGCTGTAAAAGGATATATGAAGCATGAAAGAGGTGTTTTAACTGAGATCACAAAGGCTAGATCTTCTTTGATGAAAGGTGGTGTAAAAAGCAGAGCTGAGGCCTCTAATCAGATTACTGATGCCTTAAAAACTATTTTTGCTGTTGCTGAAAATTATCCTCAACTAAAAGCAAGTACAAATTTCATGAATTTACAAGAAGAATTAAGTGGTACTGAATCAAAAATTGCATATTCGAGACAATTTTATAATGATTCTGTTTTATCTTTAAACCAAAAAGTGCAGACCTTTCCATCTAAGATAATTGCTGGCATGTTTAGTTTTAAAGAAAAAGAATATTTTGAAGTTGAAGAAGCTGCAAAAAAACCTGTAAAAGTAAAGTTCTAGAATGGGAATTTATGAAGAAATATCTTCAAATAAGAGAAGATCTATTTTATTGATTTTTCTTTTTTTTATTGTAATTTTGATACTTGGGTATGTTTTTGGAGCAATATTTTTTGATCCTTTTATTGGTTTATTCCTAGCATTATTTATTTCTATTGTGTTTACATTGATTAGTATTTTTTCTGGCGACAAAATGGTTTTGAGTATGATGAAAGCAAAAGAGGCAAAGAAACCAGAACATACTTATTTGATTAATACTGTTGAAGGGTTGGCTATTGCTGCCGGGATTCCTAAACCTAAAGTTTATGTTGTTGAAGAAGATTCTCCTAATGCCTTCGCGACTGGATTTAAACCTAAAAAGGCTTCTGTTACTGTTACTACAGGACTTTTGAAGTTGATGAACAAACAAGAATTAGAAGGTGTTATTGCTCATGAAATGTCCCATATAAAAAATTATGATATCAGATTTATGATTTTGGTTGCTACTTTAGTTGGGATCTCTGTTTTAATTTCTGATTTGATTTTGAGAAGTTTATTTTGGGGGAGTTATGGTCATAGAGGAAGAGATAATCGTGCTGGTGGTTATATTATCGTAATTGGTTTAGTTTTAGCTATAATAACTCCTATAATTGTTCAACTAATAAAGATGGCTATATCTAGGAGAAGAGAGTTTTTGGCTGATGCTTCTGGAGCTATGTTAACTAGGTATCCTATGGGGCTGGCTGATGCATTAAGAAAGATAGGAAAAGATAAAGAGCCGATGGTAAGGGGGGCCAATAGAGCTGTAAGTCATTTGTTTATTGCTGATCCTATGAGGGCTGTTGGAAGCAAGGTTAAACATTGGTTTAGTACGCATCCGGATATTAACGAGAGGATTAGAAGATTGGAGAAGATGTAACTTAAACAAAAAACAATTTGAATACCTTTATAAACTATATTCTACAGTATATAATTACAGATGGCTAAATTTAAACAAAGATGCGTTAGGTGTAAGAAGAATATGGTGCTTATGCAAAGTTCCAGACAAAATCCGGTATGTTTGGAGTGTGAGATGAAGTGGATTGATACTCCGATCGAGGACCCTATCTTTAAAAAAATGTTTGATATTCCTAGAGAATTTTATCTTGAGAATGGTTTTTTAAGGAGTATAAGATCGAATTATGCAAGATTTAAGACTTTAAGCCGGGCCCAGGTTGAAACTTTTGAAAAAGTAGTTAAAAACCTGTTAAAAAAGAAGAAAAAGAAAACCTAATTTAATGGTTAAACAAAAGGAATATGTTCGCTGAGAAGTGTCTTTTTTAAGGGAAAAAATACTGAAAATAAAAAATTCTGAATAAACGTAAGGGTCTGTTTTTACTAGGAGTAGTGAGTAAATTTTATATAGTTTAGAGTCTTTGTACTTTTAAGTGTAAAGATGCATTATTAATTTCTAGTGTTTCGTTGAAGAGTTCGAATATCAACTTCGATTTTATACACTCTAATAATGGGGTGACAAAATGGAAGAAGTTTGCGAATATCCTGAAAGGTGCAGGAAATGTGGGGGGGTCTTGGTGTTTGTTAGTGGGGGGCTTCTTTTATGCATGAGTTGTTCTAAGTATGAGGGCGCTTATTTTAGCTATTTTAGAGGAAAACATAGCGTGCTTCATAAAATTTCTAAGATCTGATGGGTGTTAGAAAAAAATAAAAAGAATAAAATCTTAGTTTTAGGTATGAAAAAAGGGATAAAATATATTTTTGCATATGATCCGAAGATTAAGAAGAGGGTGACTTACACAGTAGAAAAAGGGATTGCTACTTCTCTTGTAAGTGGGAATCAGTTTAAGTACAAGCCGAGGAAGAGGAAAAGATAATTTGTTTTGATTCTAATAAAGTTTATATACTACTTAATTTTTGTTGATAGACTTGGGGGTTAAAATGGCAGAGACTGTTAAAACACAAAAATTACCAAGTACAGAAGAACTTGGCAAGTATTTAAGAGACAAAGTTGCAGAGGCAAGACCTGGTTTGAGAACAGTAGCTAAGTATAATGAAACTATTGGCGATCTTGGGCCTTTTGATGAGATCGGGTGGGAGAGTAGAACCTACTCTTTAAAAACGAGTGGTTTCCTTGGTATATTTTTTAGGAAACCCTTGCTTGTTGCGACACATCAGTGGAGTCTTGGTCCTGGAGAAAGGAAAGTTAAAGTTCACGATGCTTCCTTGGTTAGGCTTGTAAGTGAGGCGTTAAAAGATACAGGTTGGAAACTTGATTGAGGTTATAAACTGTCTAATGGGCTCCTTACTCTTTTAATTCTTTCTTGACTAACGTGTGTGTAGATTTTTGTTGTCTCTAGGTTTTCGTGGCCTAACAAACGCTGGATAACTAATAGATCTTCTCCAGATTCATAAAGGTGTGTTGCAAAACTATGGCGAAGTGTGTGTGGTGTAACTTTCTTTTTTAGTTGTGCTTTTTTTGTTGCTCTATCAATAAGGTATTGTATGTTTCTTGAGGAGAGGGGCTCGCTTTCAGAAAAGAGGTATTTATTGTTTGGTTGACTTTCGATATACTCTTTAAGCTCAGTGCTAATCTTCTCAGGTATTTTGAATAACCTGTCTTTTTTTCCCTTGCCTTCTCTTACCCATCCAGAATTTTCTGAGAAGTCTAAATCAGTTGGTTTGAGATTTACTACTTCACTCACTCTAAAACCGCAGCCGTAAAGCAGATTTATGATCAAAAATGTTTTCTGAAATTTTGTAGCTTTGATTAAATCTTTTACTTCTTGTTTTGTTAATACTACAGGAAGAGTTTTTTGTTTTTTGGGAAGTTTTAATTTAGCATATATCTCTGGCCGGTCTATTATGTGGGCAAAGAAGAATTTTACACTTGACATGGCTTGTGAGAGAGATCTAGTTGTATAAGTATCAGTGAGATTTGCTATTCGACTTTTGACATCATCAAGAGTCATGGTTTTTGGATTAGCCCTATGTAAGAACCTTTCTAAGAAACGCGAATATGCTCTGAGAGTATGTTGGCTATGGCCCTTGAGTTTTATTTCTGTTTTTAGCTTATTTAGATAATCCTCTTTTTTCATAGATTTTAGTGATTTTTTGGAATTTTTAATGCTTCTGATATGGCTTATTATGCGAATGTTTGCCTAATTTCACTCTAAAATGGCTTAAAATGGCCTATTTTTATGGTTTGGGCCTGGGTTTTTTGAAGAAATCAGCCCTTTTAGTAAAAGCGCTGGCGGAAAAATGGTTGTTTTATGCATATTTTTTCTTTTAAGTTTTGCTTAAAGGTTTTAGCGTGATAATTCTCCTACTATTCTCGATGGATTTTCTACTTCTGCAAATTTTTGGGTAGGATCGAATATTAATCTTTGTTCTAGAGAATCTGAGAATCTTTGGGCCTTGTCTGGTGGGAAAGGTCTTCCACCATTATGTTCGAGTATTATGGCCTGGAGCAGGTTTTTTACTGAGAGGTATTGGCCTGATATCTTTAATTCTTCTTGTGAGAGAGGTACTCTTGTGTAACCATTTGCATTATGAGTCAGGCTAAAGGAGGGCATCATGATTGTGTCCCTGTAGTTTCTTGGTTCTACATTCCCTTGTTCAAATATCCATAAAATCAGATCCCTGCCTCGAATATGCACAAACTGTGGATTTTGTTTTAATTTTTCATGCATTTCTGCTAGAAATTGGTGTACATGATAATCAAACCAGACCCTGGCGGCATTTCTAATCCCTGGATCTTCATGGAGTTCTAGGCCCAAACCCCATTTTTCCGTGATTATTCCCCATAGTTCTCTGGCCCAAACATGGTGTTCTAATTGGTCTCTTGTTGTTAGGTCGATTATTGGGTTTAGAAGGCCATATACGTGTTTTTGGGGGTCTCTATATCCTAAATCTAATTCAACTGCGAATCTTGAGACTATTTCTCTTGGCATTTTTTATTTTTTTAGAAAAAGCGCTTATTAATCTTTTGTAATTCCCTTGTTTTATCTTTTAATTTTTGCTTAGAAGGTTTAGCTAGAGGAAGGCTGTGTTATATTTAAGAAGTCTGTAGGCTTGGCCATTGTCTACTAGAGCCAATTTTAAGTTTCTTGATACACCTGTTAATTGGTTGAAAGCGTAACATATCACTTGATCAGTAAGGCGTTCTAAGACTTTTAGAGCTGTTTTTTTATTTCTACCGTCTACTAGTCCTGCATCTATGATATTTCTTATAGCTCTAGCTTGATTACAATCTTCGCCTTGAAAAGCGTTTTCTAATGCATTTGCTCGTGTTTCTAAGGGATTTTGCATGGTTTTTTGATAGAAATCTTGTTTTTAAACTTTTAGTTTTTGATTAGAGATTTTAGTTGTGTGACGTATATAAATTATTTAATTTTTGATTAAAGGTTTTTGTTGTGTTAAGCGTGTATTATATATAGGTGTTTTTCTTTATAAATGATATGAAAAAAGTGGGGTTGGCTTTGTCTGGAGGAGGAGCCTCTGGACTAGCGCATATTGGTGTTTTGAAGGTTCTTGAGGATAATGATATAAAGGTAGATGTGGTTTCTGGAGTTAGTTTTGGTGCTTTAATTGGTGGGCTTTATAGTGCTGGGTATAGTGCTTATGAGATTGAGAATATTGCTAAAAACATTGATTGGGGGCGTTTACTGGACTTTACACTGCCTGTTAATAGCTTTATTAGAGGTAGGAGATTTGAAAATACCATAAGAAAATTGATTGGAAATAAGTCTTTTAAAGAGCTGGATAAGAAGTTTTCTGTTGTTGCTGCAAATTTGGATAAGGGTGGAGAGGTTGTTTTTGAGGAGGGCGATGTTGCTAGTGCTATTAGGGCCTCTATTGCTATTCCTGGGCTGATTGCTGCTAAAAGAATAGGTAAAAATCGGTATGTTGACGGTAGTTTGGTTGATCCTACTGGGATTATGCCCTTGAAGCGGAAATGCAGAATTTTGATAGCTGTGAGCCTGTGCGCACCTTTTGAGAAAAACATTAAAATGATTAAAAGTGGTAAAGGAGAGAGTGAGTTTAAGAGTCTTGTTAGTAATAATGTGGTTGGTAATTCTGTTCGGTTGTTTAAGAGGGCTGTTAAAGAGAATCAATTCCAGAGGGTGCCTAAAATATTTCTTAAGACTGTTGAGACTATATTGGATAGGTTGCTTACTCCCAGTAGATTGATGAATCTTTTGTCTGGGGGCATTTCTCCTGGGATGGTTGAGACTGTTTTAAGAAGTTATCAAATTAGTATGAATAGGCTTCATAATTTGAATTTGGAGATTGGTAAACCTGATGTTGTTATTACTCCCGAGCATAAGTATTTGGGTTGGGTTGAGTTTGATAAGATTGATGAATTTATTTTAGCTGGTGAAAAAGCTGCAAGAAAGGAGATTAAGAAGATTAAAAGATTACTTTGATTTTCTTTGTTTTTTTATTATTGGCTTGATTTTTTGGTTTAGGTGTGGGTTAATATGAGAGATTCCTTTGGTTGTTAGTCTTGTGAAAACTTGTCTTCTTTTTCTTAATTTTCTTACTAGGTTTAATTCTTCTAAAACATCCAAGTAAGTTGAGATCATTGGTCTAATTGATTCATATCTTTTTTGCGGGTAAAGTTCATTACCTAATTGTTTTGCTGGGATCCACGAATCTGGATTTTCAATGTGTAACTTTGCTAATAACATTAAAATGTTTTGTTGAACTTCTGTTAGTTTGCCAGCAATTCCTGTTTCATCAACTTCTGAAAAAGTTTCAACAGTTACTTTGTCTTGCTGGTCTTGATGTCGAGGTGATGTTTGAGAAATAAGATTTGTGTTTTCTGTTTTTATGTTGAAAAGTTCTGATTCAATTCTTTCTAATCTTCTTAGTAATTCTTGGAATCTATAGTGGGTGTGCGTTTTTGAACCGTGTACGTCATATTTGATATTCTGGAATGAAACTAATAGGCTTTTTTCTATTAGATTTAATTTGTTTTCTAGTTCTTCCATACGCCTGTTTTTTGAGAATATGCCAAACATCGTATTTTGGGTGTATTTCGGGATTTAAATAGGTTTTGGATGCGTAATAAAAGCGTAAGTTACGCGTAAGTTACATATTTGGTTACGTATATTAC
>JBDRGP010000021.1:0-2277 GCA_043817645.1 Candidatus Woesearchaeota archaeon | reverse complement strand
AGCACACCCTGCCTGCTTACAGCCTTCGACAACTCCCTTTATAATCGCCTTATATACTTTGGGTTCTAACTTTGAGCAGCCTAAATAATCCAAAAAGAACAAAGGTTCAGCCCCGCAACATAAAATATCATTAACATTCATAGCCACCATATCAATACCTACTGTATCATGTTTATTTACCAAGGTAGCTATCTTTAATTTTGTCCCTACTCCGTCACTGGAAGAGACCAAAACAGGATTCTTGTATTTTGCCTTAGCGAATTTAAAAAGTCCGCCAAAACTACCTATTCCCCTTAAAACCTCAGGCCTATCTGTAGATTTTACCATGCGCCTGATATCATCAACCAGAGTATCTGCTTTCTGGATATCTACACCAGCCTGTTTATAAGTTAAAGATTTCTTTCTCATGAAACGCTGCCTTTCTCTAAAGATTTTTTGTCGGTTTTTTTTTCAATATCCAGCGGATAATTTCCAGTCCAACAAGCTGTGCAATAATTATTTTTAGGTAATTTAACTGAATCTAACATCCCTTCTAAACTAAGATAACCAATACTGTCTACGTCAAGAAACTTCCTAATCTGTTCAGTATTGTATTTATTAGCAATCAACTCCTCCTGCTTGGGAAAATCTATACCGTAAAAACAAGGAAATTTCTGAGGTGGACAACCTATGCGCATATGCACTTCTTTTGCGCCAGCCTTTCTAAAATTATTCACACGTATTCTAGACGTGGTACCTCTCACAATTGAATCATCCACAATAACTACGCGCTTTCCTTTAACTACTTCTTTTAGAATATTAAATTTAACCCTCACCCCTAAATCCCTGATGTGTTGATGTGGCTGGATAAATGTTCTACCTACATAGTGATTTCTTATAACACCTAATTCTAAAGGAATGCCCGAGGCCCGAGAAAAACCTAAAGCAGCTGAAGTCCCAGAATCAGGTATAGGAATAACAAAATCTGCGCCTGCTGGATGTTCTTTGGCTAGTGCTTCTCCAAGCTTTTGTCTTACCAGATGTACTGTCTCACCAAAAACAATTGAATCAGGACGAGAAAAATAGACGTGTTCAAATATACAGTGAGCATGTTTTTCTTTATCAAAATTAAATTTAACTGATTCAACTCCTTTTTTATCTATGACAACTACTTCTCCAGGCTCAATTTCTCTTATAAATTCTGCTTCAATCAAATCAAATGCGCATGTCTCAGAAGCGATACACCAGCTATCTTTTAATTTACCTAAGCACAATGGACGAATGCCTAAAGGATCGCGCACACCAATTAACTTATCTTCAGTCATAATAACTAATGAATACGCACCTTTGATTTTCTTTAAAGCATATTGCAATCTTTCTATAATATCCTTTGACTTTGAGCGTGCCATTAAATGAATAATTAGCTCGCTGTCACAAGTCGTCTGAAATATAGACCCTTTTAACTCTAGCTCTTTTTTTAAAGAAAAACTATTTACCAAGTTTCCGTTATGTCCAATAGCCACATAACTTCCTAAATAGTCCACAAAAAGTGGTTGTGCATTTTTTACTAAACTAGAGCCAGTAGTAGAATAGCGCACATGGCCAATTGCTAGACTACCTTTTAAAGAATGAAGTTTCTCTTCATTAAAATTATCACAGACCTGCCCCATACCTCTGTGCATGTAAACTTCTTGACCATCAGTTGAAACAATACCACAAGACTCTTCCCCTCTATGTTGTAATGCATACAACCCCAAATAAGTAATCCAACTAGCCTCGGGATTACCGTATATACCAAAAAGACCACAGTATTCTTTTAGTCTATCGCTAATTAAACAAGTTTTTCTTTGCATGCTTTATACCGTTTCTAAATGAAAAACAAATTAAATCTTTCTATCGCAATTAGTCCCAGCAGTACGTAAAATTAGAACTTTAACCTTTGGCATAAAACTTTTTTATAGAAGACACGACATCTTCAGGCCTATCTACAATCATAAATATATCTAAATCAGATTTAGATATACGATTTGTTTTTACCGCTTTATCTTTAAGCCAATCAATTAATCCTTTCCAATATTCAGATCCCACCAAAATAACAGGAAATTTATTAATTCTTTTTGTCTGAACAAGCGTTATTCCTTCAAAAAACTCATCTAATGTTCCAAATCCTCCGGGCAAGATTACAAATGCTTTTGCATATTTAAGAAATAAAACTTTACGCACAAAGAAATATCTAAATTCAAGAAGCGTATCAATGTATTTATTCGGTTTCTGTTCAGACGGTAATTGAATATTAAG
>JBDRGP010000020.1:0-31501 GCA_043817645.1 Candidatus Woesearchaeota archaeon | reverse complement strand
GGGGGGCTAGTTGCATAAACTTTATATACCTATACTTCTTGGTAGATTTCTATGAGAGGAAGGGGTGGAGAGGATATTTCGGATAGGAAACTAGTAATGTTTTTGTTATTAGCTGTATTCATTTCTATTATTTCAGTTTGGTCTGTTTTTATTGCTGTTGACTTTGATTTGTTGGGCGGTGGTTCAGTTACAACTATAACTATAAAAGAGGGCCCTCCTCCGGCACCAAATAATGCCGTGGTTGGTTTTACTATTAATCCGAATCCTGAGAATTATGAGTTGTTTGGAAATGGAACAGGAGAACCTTAAATGCAACTGACGAATAGACAATTGATGTATATGATTTCTCTGGCTTTAGTGATTACTTTGTTTGGAACTGCTCTTAATTTATCCAGATTGGGTGTTGGACCGGATGGGTTGACTGGGGCGGCTGTAGGGAACATTTCTTTAACTATTAGTAAACAAGCTTCTTTTAATATGTCTGCGAATATTTCATGGGGTGGTGGGACTGTTACAGCAGGACAACAGGAGGCTGTTTTGGATACTGAACAGGCTGCCGCTGTTAATGGAAATTGGTCTTTTACTAATGTAGATGGTTTTATTATCTCTAACACAGGAAATGTTGATTTGAATCTTACAGTAACGAGTTGGAGAAATAACTATACGAATGTTACTTTTATAGGAGGAACAGGTTCTGCGTATAAATATTCTGTGAACGAGGTTGGAAATTCCTGTATTGATGAAGCAGGAGGATTGGATAATGAGGTAGCAGTAAATTTCGATGGGGTTAATGAAACTCAATTATGCGGGAATCTTTCTTGGACTGATGGAACTGATACTGTATCTATCGATGTTAATATAACGGTTCCTTATAACTCTTTAACAGGCTATAGGGAGGATACTTGGATATTTAGTGGGACAGAAAGAACTTCGGCTTAAATATTCTAGTAAGGCTGTTCTAGACAAAACTCCTTTTTAATGATGCGAGAGAACATAAATTTATAAAATAAAACTTTTATTATATTAACTATGAAAAGAGGGTTATATTTATTTTTTTTATTAATGAGTTGTCAAGTAGTTTTTTCTATAGGAGTTATTCCTTCTTCATACAATCTCGACTTCAGGCCTAATTTAGAGGAAACGTATCAATTTAAGATAACTGATGCTAGTCAGCAATTGGAGCTAAAACTTGAGGGAGATCTCTCAAATTTTGCTACATTAGACAAAAAGACGATAGTCTCTGGGGAAACCTTTAATGTTATTCTAAAACTTCCTGAGGAGATTGATATCCCAGGGAAGCATAGCATATTTGCGACTGCAACTGAGGTGAGTGGTACTGGTGGAAACATAGCTGCAATGGGGAGAGTGAAAGGTCTAATTATTGTTAATGTTCCTTTTCAAGGGAAGTATATTAATCCACCCCATCTATCTATCTCAGATACGAATGTTAATGAAAAAACACAGACTAGGATAGATGTGCAGAGTTTTGGTACTGAAGATATTGACGAGCTATATGGCGTTATTGATGTTTTTGATATGGAAGATAACAAACTTGCTTCTAGTGTTACTAATGTAGTTTCTTTGGCTTCGCTTCAGAGAGTGACTCTTGAATCCGAGGTTGATACAACTGATTTGGTTGCTGGTGAGTACAAAGCTAAGGGATTGGTCTTTTTTGATGATCAAAGCCAGGAAACTAACGAGGCTCTTTTTAAAGTTGGCGAGCTAAATGTGAAACTAAACAATTATACTAAGGAAGTATTTACTGGCCAGATAAACAAGTTTGATGTTACAGTTGAATCTGGTTGGAATAATCTTATTAAAAGTTTGTTTGTTGAAGTTAGGGTTTTTGATGAGGGTTCGGAGGTTGCTAATTTTAGGACTGTACCTGAAAAATTGGATCCGTGGGAAATAAAAACTGTAACTGGGTTTTTAGATGCTAGTGATTTAGATCCTGCTAATTATGATATTGAACTAATTGTGAATTATGAAGGCAGTACTACTGTTGAAAAGGGAAGTTTATTGGTAAAAAGACGGGAAGGAGAGATTTCTCCTACTTTGTTGGTATTAATCGTAGTAGGAGTTCTTATAGTGTTGACTAATGTATATTGGTTCTTAAAAGTTAAAAAGAAAAAAACTCCTAGAAAAGGTAAAAAAAAGAAAAAAAGTCCATATGGTCTTATTTTTAGAAAATGAAGATAAATTTAGGAAAGAAATTTGTGTTGCTTTTGGTAGTGCTTGTTTTGTTAAGTGCGGTTTTTGTTGTTTATAGTTTTAAATTTGATAGTGTTGTGGGAAAAGAAGAAGTGGAAATGACTTTGATAGTGGAGAATTCAAGAGTTATTGGGTTTGATGTTGATGATGAGGTTTTAGCTTTTGGCAAGGTCCCTAGGGGATCTTCTAATACACGATCTTTGACTATTAAGAATGATTATGATTTTCCTATTAGAGTGCGATTGATTAAAGAGGGAGAAATTTCTGAATTTATTCAATTTTCGAATAATGATTTTTTGTTAGAGGTAAGCGAATCTAAAGATGTTAATGTGATAGCCACGCCTTCATATGATGCAGAGGAGAAGACTTATACCGGGGTTTTAAAAGTCTTTTATTTAAAATGAATCAAAGAACTATAGTAACCTGGATCGTGTTTGCTTTTTTTATTTTGTCTATAGCTTCTACGATTGTGCTTACTTGGAAAGTTAATGGTGTTATTCTTTCTGGGGAAACTGTGGGAAATGTTTCTTTAATAATTAATAATCCTTGTGGTAATAATGTTTGTGGTGCTGATGAGAATTGTCCTGTGGATGCGGGTTTTTGTACTGATAATAAGTGTTATGAGCCAACTTGTACAAATGGTTGTGGAGAAGAACTTGTTGCAAATGGAAGTACTGATGAGGCTTGTACTGGAAGCACTGGGTGTGCTGGTGGAAATTGTGAGTGTGATGGTGCTGGTACTTGTGTTGCTGGGGAAGCTGTACCTGGTGGGGGTGCAGGCGGAGGCGGTGGGGGACCTTCTGGTGGTGGTGGGGTTCCTACTGAGCCAAAAGGTATTGATGTTTTGGAAGATAGGATAAAAGATGTTGTTAAGGTTAATGAGTTATTAAAGCAAAGACTTACTGTAAGAAATTTAGGAGGTAAAAGTGTTCAAGTGAATGTTGAAGTTATAGGTTTGGAGGAGATTATAAGGGTATTAAATCCTGTATTTCTGTTGGGTGCTAAAGATACGCAGACAATAGTTTTTGATATTTTGTCTGAAATACCCGGAGTCTACACTGGACAAATAATTGTTAAAACTCAAGATCAAAGCATTTCGATTCCTGTTGTGATAGAAGTTGAGACAAAACAAGTTTTATTTGATTTAAGTTTGGATGTTAAGCCAAAAACTGTTTTGCCTGGTGAAGAAATTACTGGACATGCAACCTTGTTTAATATCAATGAGATTGGATTAGTGAATGTTGATGTTGGTTATTTTATAAAAGATTTAGAAAACAATTTGATATTGGAAGATAGTGAAGTGATAAGTATTGAAACGCAAGCTACTTTGTCTAAAACATTTACTTTGCCCGAGGATATTGCTTTTGGAGAGTATGTGTTTATTGTTCAGGCTTCATATCAAGGGACTGTTGGGACATCTTCTGAGTCATTTCAAGTTGGTAGGATAGAGGAGCCTGGTGCAAGGATACCTTGGTGGTTTATATTGATAATTTTGATTATTCTTTTATTGATAGGGTTATTTGTTTTAAAGACACATAAAAAAATTTCAAAAGTGGCTAAAATCCAAAGGAGAAAATTGGATAAATTACGGATAGATAAGAGAAATATTATTGGAAGGACGTTAAGAAGGCAGAAGATTTTAAAGAAAAAAGAGGCTCTTGAGAAGGCATACAGATCAGGGTATATAAAAAGAGAGGCATTTGAGGAAGGGGTACGAGAATTAGACGGAGAGATGAGGAAAAGATAATAGTTAAATTTATATATTAAAAATACTTGTCTTTAATAAATACGAGGTGTTTTGATGAAGAAATTAAAAGAAAAAAAGACTCTTCTCGCTGCAGCACTGAAGGACATTAATTTTGATATTAGAACATTGCAGCGCGACAGAAGGCAATTGGAGTTCACCTTGAGGGATACTTCTCAGAATATTGATATGACCAGGACAAAGGAAGCCTCTTTGAGGAATAAACTTTCTAATATGATTACTAAAGAATCTTCGCTTAGTGATAAAAAAGAGAAAGTTAAACAGGATCTTGCTAAACTTAAGCAAAAGATAGATAAAGTGAGTAAGATTCGAAGGGATTTGAAGGAAGTCTAGAATAAAAAGCTTTTTAAAGTGGGTAATTTGTGTTTTGATGGGGGTTTTTTATATGGAATCTGATAGACCTTTAGACTCTTTAAATCAGTCGCGAGGAAAGAAAGTTTTAGTGGAACTAAAGAATGGAAAACAGTTTACTGGCGTTTTGAGGGCTTTTGATATACACATAAATACTGTGCTTGATGATGCTGAGGAACGTGCTGATAACGAGGTTAAGAGAAAGATAGGGACTGTTTTTTTAAGAGGAGACACTATAATCCTTATTTCGCCTCGGTAATTGGTTTAATTCTTGTATTGCGGAAGATTTTTAAAAAGAAAATAGGATCTGATTAATATGACAAAGGGAACACCCTCTATGGGTTTGAAGGGAAGGGCTAAGTTGCACTATCCCTGTCGCAGGTGCGGAAAATCGTCCTATCATAAGAAGAAAGGAGTATGTAGCCATTGCGGGTATGGTAATAGTAAAAAAATGAGGAAGTATACTTGGCAGAAAAAAAGTCCTAATTGGGGTAGGAAACATTAATTTAATCCTATATTATTAATGATTTTTAATCCCTTCTCTGTGAAATGGAAATTGCGTGTTTTTCTATGGCTATCAATAATCTTAGATTCAAGAATGTCTTCCTTAATCAATCTTTTTAGGTAAATATTTGTTGAGGCGTAATGTGAGTTTAGTTCGCGACACCTTTCTTTGACAGTGAGATTGTTATTTAGAATGGCTTTGAATATTGCTATTTGTTTTTTGGCTTTTAATTTGTATAATAAAATGAGTTTGTTCCATCTTTGTCCGTGTTCTTTAAAAAAGTCGTTTATGATATATTCTCTTGCTATATTCGTGCCTCTATGATAAAGCATCCAGACGATATTGCAGGTATGACTTTTTCTAATTTTTGGAGGTTGACTACAAAGCCTTCTTAAAAGATGATCATATATCTTGAGCTCTTTTTTCTGAGTAGAAATCGTCAGTTCAATACAACCACTATGATGTAGGACTCCGCCGTCCCCTGCTTGTACGCCTCTTAAAAGAGCAGAAGCATGTTCTTTGCGTAAGGATTTAATAAATTCAAGATCATAAATTATTTTCTTATTCAAGGTTCCTAGAATAACGTTATACAAGGTAATTGTCATATTTCCGTTTTTTGATTCTGGCGGCTTATTTTTAATTATTCTTGTATTAAATTTAGATATAGCTATACCCAGTTGTTGAGACCAATGCTCTACCGCTTTTGAATTATAATTTTTTAGTCTTAGCTCAAATTTGAAATTGTTTATGTTTAATTTTAGGTGATTTAATGAGAAGTCTATGAATCTTTTCATTAGGTTATATTCGTTATTGGAAACACCAAATCGATAGTTTGTTGCTTTTTCGCCTTCTGCTAGATAAAAACCGAAATTCCAACAAGACAGCCCATCTATTTTTAGGAATCTAGGTAAAGTTATTCGGGATGGATTCCTAATCCCAGAAAGATAGTACACTAAAATTTTATCTTCCAACTCAAAACAAGTCATGTTTCCATCTAAATATTTGACTAAATTTAAATAACCTTCCTTGCCTTTTAATTTTGGCCTGTGTCCGATTTTTTTATAATCTATTATCTCTATTTCTGTGTTTAAAGGTAAATCCATCTTATCAAGGGTTGTTTTGTTAATAGCTAATCTATAGTCTCTGCAATTTTTTCTAACACTTGTTAATTTGCTGATGAATAGATGATTATTGTTGGTTAATCTAAATAGTATAATGTAATTATCGTCTATATTCAATTTATCGAGTATTTTGGTGGAAAGATTAAAAATACCTGTTTTCTGAATTGAAACTTTGGCCTTTAGAACAGGGTTTCTTTTTTCTAAGGGGTAATTTTCTAATCTCCTTTCCATACTCGGGATAGGGTTGCTCCTTTTATATAGGCTACGCGTGTTTGTCACGTATGCGTCGTCTGGAATGTGTGTTTTGTAGAATATAGGTTTACTCTTTAATGATAAATTTGTCTATTTGTTTTATTGCTTGTTTTCTTTTTTGTTGATGGTCTTTTAGGAAAGAGTTTATTTTTTCTATTGTTATTTCTTTTAATTCTGATGTTAGTAAGGAGCCGGATTTGTAGTCTTGGTATATTTTGTTTAATTTTTTGTCATCTGGTTCGAACATTGTTTTTAAGTAAATAAAAGAAATATCTATGTCTGGGTTTCCACCTTTTTCTTTATGTTCCTTAAGGCTTTTTTGTCCTCCCGAGAAAGCGTATTTCTTTATTTTGGTTGTTACTTCTTCTGGAGAATCTGTTAAGAAAATTGCAGAACTTGGATCTGAGGATGCCATTTTTCCTCCTTTTACTCCAGGTATTAGTTTATGGAAGGTAGCTGATGGAAGTATGAAATTGTATTCTGATCTCATTCTATAGGCTATATCACGTGCCAGCGAAATGTGTGGTAGCTGATCTGTGCCTACTGGGACTACTACTGGTTTTGGTCCGTTATTTTCTTTTAATTGTGGATGTAAGATATCTGCTACTTGGGTTAATGCTGAGATTATTTTTTCTGGAGTTAAATCACCATATACTGATTTTAGTTCGTTGAACGTTGTTTTTTTAGAGACTATTTTGCTGAAATTCATGTAATTTTTTGAACCGTTGCTTTGGAAGTAGAATTTTGTTTTTTTTGGCTTTAATCCTAGGGCTATGTAATTCGTTAAGTATTCTTCAATAGCTACCTTTTTTGCTTGTTCTAGAGGGATATTTCTTGTTAAGAATGATTCTATGTCTGCTACTGCTACATAGCACTCTGCTCCTAGGTTTTGGAAATAAACCATTAAATCTGCTACTACTTTGTGACCTAAGTGGAATCTTCCTGAAGGCATTAATCCTGTGAGCATTACAAAGGGCTTCTTTTTTGTTGAAGCTTCTATTATTTTATTTAAATCCTTGTGGCCGAATATTAAACCTCTTTTGAAATAGATGTTTTCTAGGGGAAGTTTTTTGTGGAGATTTTCTGTTTTTTCTACTCCGAACTCTTTAATCACTCTATCATAATCTTTTACATTTACGTTAGACCAAGGATCTATTTGCATTTTTTGACTCTTTTTTTCCTTTAAACTTCTTTTGATTATTGATGTCTTCTTCTAATTTGGTAATAATCCTTTTAATATCTTCCTGGTTTAATTTTGCAAGAATTTCTTTAGATTTGCTAACAAAAAATGGAGCTTTTCCTATAATCAATTCAGAATCTTTTTTACCAACCACTTTCTCAGCATAATATTGAGAGATATTTCTTGCATCAAATGCTTTCTTTGTTAGGTTAATGTCATTCTTGTTGTAAAAATCATCTAAAAATTTTTCCATAAATTCAATACTACAAGAATGAATCTCGCATTTTATTCCTATTTTCCTTAAAACAGCATATAAAGAATAATACATAGAGTAATAACAAGCAGAAATAGCAAAAATAATATTATACTCTTTCTCACGATTCATTGTTCCAAGAGCATCTTCTGCCATTTTAATATAACTCTCAGCAAGATTATCACTCGCTTCAATTACCTTTATACCCCCTTTTTGTTTGCAACACCAATTAATACTTACCATATTAAATCAATAAATTCTTCAACCCCCTTTAACACAACATGATTCTTAATTACTTCTTTTACAATATATTCCTTACCATTAAACTTATTTTTTAAAGATTTTATAATATTTATCTTTTTTCCATAAGTTTTTTCTAAATCTTTTATATCTGAGATTTTGCCTATTAAAAACAAGTCCAAATCTGATTTTTCATTAGCTGAAAAATTGGCATAACTTCCAAATACAATTAAAACGCCTTTACTTCTTCTTTCAAGCTTATTGAATAAACCCTTGAGATTTTTATATTTTTCAAGGAGTTTTACTTTTTTATTTATCTCTATAAGTTTTATAATCTCTCTTATCTGTAAATTAAATTTATTTAAAAAATAATATTTATTCTTTCCTTGCTTTTCAAATTTAAGGACATTCTCTTTTTCAAGCTTCTTTAATGTATTAGATACGGTTTTTTGATTCATCTTTAACTTTCTCGCGATTTCTCTTCCATAAACTCTTTTAGTATAATCCGAAGAAAATTCAGCTAAGACGTCTAAGACTTTATTATCAAGTAACATCTTACTCATATGAGTAAGTTATTATTTATAAATCTTTTGTTTTTAATTTTTGAACTCATAGAAACTATCTAATAGGTTTTTGAGATCTTAAAATTCTATATTTTACCTTATTTTGCGTATTTTTCTAGTTCTTCTTGAAAATCTCAAAACAAAATCTTAGAGTACCCATGCTTTGATTAGAATTTAGTTTCCAGAAAGGTCACTTACTTAACTACGGCACTTGCCGTAAGATTTATGAATGCTGATTTTAGAGATATAGCTATATGCGGGAATGCCGGAGCGGTCAAAGAGCCTTTCTTCAAAAGAAAGCCTCGGGAAAGAACTCGACCAGACGGGCTAGGCTTAGGCGTTTTTACTGAGAAACCTAGTGGCTTAGTGCCTACGGAGGTTCGAAAATAAGGGTAAACCCTTATCAACCCAAACGGGCTTTATTAACCCTTATGCGAAAGTCCTCCTTCCCGCATTTTTTAAAAATAAAAAAAAGAATTAGAAATTATCTTTTCTTTTTGGCTCCTCTAGCCATCTTGGCTTCGGCAACATCGCCTTTCTTGTCTATGAAGTACAAAAAGCCTTTTTTTCTTTTGATGCCTGCTTTGTGGACAACCTCTTGTTTTTTACTTGTTTTTTGACCTTTTCTAGCCATAGCGACTCTTGCAGCATTCCCGTTTTTGTCTACAAAGTATAGGTAGCCTGGTTCTCTTTTGATACCGCATTTAGATATTACATTAGCCATTAAAATATCACCTCATCTTTTTGTAATAATTAGTTTTGTTTTTTAAGTAATTCTCTTATTTAAAAAATCTTCTATTTCTTCTTTTTTCTATTTAGGATTAGGTAGATTATCGGAAGTATTCCTACAGTGTTTAGGAGTAGAATGAGTATAAACCAGACTTTTTGCTTTCTTCTTGCTGAGTACCATAGAGCGAAGCCTTTCCATATTAGCTCCCAAATTGCTATGATTAATATTATGAAAATTAATATTGCTGGAATTATTGGGTTTGATACTAGTCCATTTTGTTTAGAATTGGTTTTAGTAAGTACTTAAATCTTGCTGATTTAAAAGACCTACGATATAAATGTATTCTAATTTTTGATTAGACTTATTGAGAATATTATGGGGCACGTCTTCTTTGATGTAATGGGTTTCTCCTGTTTTTAGGCGGATGCTTTTTCCATTTTCTGATAGTGTTGCAGTTCCTCTTAAAACAATGATTAATTCCTCTTTTTTTTCGGTTATGTGTTTACCTACTGATTCTCCTGGAAGTAAGACTACTCTGCCGCTTTTCAATACTTTACTTTCTGGTGGATTGATTATTGATTCTGTTTTCATTGCGATTTTTTTATTTTATCGGCAAGGTATATTTTATATGCGGTTATGAGTACTGAAATTAATATCCCTTGGATTATTAAACTGATTATTGATGAACTTATTGTAAGACTGTATTTGATTATCAGGGCCGAGATTATGGAGATTATTATTAAGATGAAAAATAAATAAAATTTTTTGAATTTGAATGTTTCTTTTATTGATTTAAGTATGGATAGTCTGTTGATATGGATGTATGATGTGAAGAATAAGTAAGTTATTAAGATTGAGAGGAAACTTAAAATTATGAATCTTACGAATGGTCCTTGTAAGAAATTTCCTTCAAACATGTAATCAATTAAGAATGTTCTGCTGTATTTTAGGATGTTGAATAGAATTGTTGTTATGATCATGTGGAGTAATAGTGCGAGAGCTGTGAACTTTAAAAAATATTTTTTGAAATTTGTTATTTTTTTGTTGTAAATTAGATTCCATTGCAGGGATTTTATGATTATGTAAGCTATGAAAAGGACTAAAGTAAATAAAACTGAGTATAGAATTAATTGATTTAAAGAACCGCTAACTTGGGATATTGTTTCTCTTAAACCTTGAATTTCTGCTAAGCTTGCCGCGTCTGGGTCAAGGTTTTGAAATTGATCTAAGTTTCCTTGAAATGTTTGGATTATTATGATTATGGAGAATATTTTTTGGATGAAGAACTTTGAGATTAGGTAGAAGATAATTAAATAAAGAAATTCTAGTGAAAACGCTTTTATAAAAATATTTTTATTGAGGAGTTTCATTGGTTTTTTCAAAATCTGCTTTAAGCTCTGTGATTTTGTCTTTTAATCTAGTGATAGGATCTTGTAATCTTTCTAGTAGTGTTATTGCTTCGTTTATCTTGTTTGCTGCGATAGAGTAAGTGATTAAACTAGTTTTTGCTTCGTCTAGTTTGACTAGCAAATTCCTTCTTTCAGTTATGTCTCCTATCGAATTTGTGATTACTTGCTTTAGATTCGAAATATCTGTTTCGATTTCATTTCTAGCCCCATTAGAATCTATTTTTGTTTTTATGGAAGTTAAATGCGTTTCTATTTCTTTATATTTAGCGTCTTCTTTGATATCGAGCGGGGTTAATATTGTAGTGATTTCTTCAAAGTTTGTATTTACTAATGTTCTTGCTTCTGATGCGTTGACTTTAATTGAATTTTTTATTGTGGTTAAGTTGCCTTTAATCTGAGTGAGGTTTCCCTTTATTGTTCCAAATTTATCATAGGTGGTTGCTAGACTTGTAGTATCTGTTAATAAGTTATTGGCTCTTTCTTCTAAGGCCTTAAACTGTCTTTCAGTTTTTAGCCTTTGATCTTCTTTTTCTAATTTTTCATTAATTGATTTTAAAGTGTCTTCAAGTCGTTTTTTGTCATCGGTATTTAATTGCTCTTTTTTCTTTTCAGCCATTTCGAGGAATCTTTTTGCTTTATCAAGATTATTTAGTTCAAAATAAATTAATCCTAGAATTAAATATGCTTTTGAGTATTTTTCATATTCTGGTCTAAGTGTATTAAAAAAAGCTTCACATTCTGTTAGTTTCTTTTGAGAGCAGAAATGTGTTCCTAATGCGTATCCTTCTTCTTCGGTTAATGATGGTGTTTTTTCGTTTATTTGGTTTGCGTTGTACTCTTTTACTAATTTATTTAATTGGGATTCAGATATTTCAGTTTCTTTAATTGAATTTAAGGCGAATTGGTAAGCTTCGATATCTTCACAACTTCCTACTGGTGTGCAACAGACTCTGCCTCGGCTATCTTGTCTTAAAGGATGGCCATTACATTTTTGGTTTGCTTCGCAGATTTCTCCATTATTACAACCCAAGTCCATAGCTAATCTTTCTGTTTCTGGGTACCTGCTTAAATCTCCGAATTCCCAACAATGTCCTAGGCTTATTCCCTGTTGGTTTTTTCCGCATGAGCCGACATTTCTCCAGGAGTTTTCTTCTCCTAAACCTAGGCCGGGGTTGCTTGGTGCACAAACTCTTCTTACTCTTGCAAATGGAAGTGCTCCTGTTTGTAAAGTGTAGGTTACTGGCGCTGTTGGTTCTGCTTTACATTGTGCTGCGGTTTCTATGTTCTTTGCTAAGTCTATCCCTGCTAGATAATCATCTAAGCCTGAAATTAAGAAACTACTGCTTACTGCTCTGCCAAAGCCGCATTGTTCTAAACCATTTATTACGACACAGATTTCTTGGTAGCTCATATCACCTATTAAGTCAATGTTTTTGTCTGCGCTCTGTTCTGAGCTTAAGGATCCTGAATCCACCATTAATCTTGGACTAGAGCCGAAGGATTTTAAGAATACTACATAATTTAGTCCTTGGCCTTCTCTTTGAGGTGTTCCTGCATAAATATGTAAGTATACCGAGTAAAGTGATTTTCCTAATGTTGGTGCATATGGTGCTTCTTCGAAGTATGCTGTGAATTGTGGTGGATTTGCTGGTGTTGCGAATTCTTGAACTAATGCATCTAGGAATGGTATCCTTTGTGCAATGCTTGCTTTACAAACTTCTGCTCCGATTTCTGCTAGGCCTTTACCTCTGTATGCTGCTAAAACGTCATCTGCGTAGTCATTTACTAGGAAACCCACGACTTCGTTTGCTTGTTCAACACTTCCACCGATTCCTTGTGTGAAGTATTCATCACCGCCGCCTGCGCCTTGGTTGTTGAATAGGTTCATTAAACCTGCCTTTGCTTGCAATAATACTATGGTTTCTCTCCAAATTAATTGACAAAGAAATATGCTCCTGATTTTGTCACAGGTTCCTTCTACTACGCCCTCTAACTTTTGTTTTTCAAGACATTGTTTGTATGTTTGTAGGTGAGACCTTATTCCTTTTAATGATGCTAATATTCCGCTAAGGCAGATAGGGACTAGGACGCCGCCGTTGTCTGGGTGAATGTTTGGTAAGCATAATACTAGACTTCCTACTAATCCGCTGCCTATTACTCCGCTAGGACCTGTTTGTGTGTAGTGACCTCCCAGGGTACATCTGCTTCTTGGACAGACTACTGGATCGCATGCGTTGAAAAGTATAGAGCATTTTTGCTTACTTCCTAGGACATCTTCGCATCTGAATTTTGCTGTGTTTAGTTTTCCCATGTCGTTTATGTTGTAGGAATTTCCTCCAAAAAATGCACTTCTTTGTCCTCTTATTTGGGCGCTTCTCACTCTATCAAGCCCGTCTTCAAATTTTTTGTAGAAAAAACGTTGTTCTGCTGATCCTCCTGTTTTGAATGCAATGAATGGCACTTGTAAGTCATCTAATTCTCCTGAAATGCCTCTCTCTTGGAAATCGATTTCGTTCCCTCTTTTTTGCCATAGTGTTACTGAGTCCCCTTGATCATAAACAAAGTAATATCCGTGGTCGCTGTAATCTTGTAATAATTCTTTTAATTGCTGTTCCATCTGGCTGTTTCCGAGGGTTCTAGCTAATTTTATTGCTTTATTTTTATCATCTACTCCAAATACTAATTTTTGTTTTCCTCCCTCTCCGGAATAAACTTTGATAGACCTTTCATCTGAGCCTGTTAATCTTGGTTCTGGGACGAAGTTTCCTTGAATCGGGTCCCATACAAGTTGTTCTCCTTCTTTATTATATACGAAATTTTGATTGCTTAATGGTATTGGGTTACCGTCTTTGTCTTTGCCGATGAACTCTCCATCTTGTAGGCTATAAATCCTGGAATTTTCATTAGGGATGTAGCCATCGTCATCTCCTTTTTTTGGAGCTTGTGAATAATATTGTTGATCTGTAAATTCTTTATCGTAAGTGGTGTCTTCTGGTCCTGCACCTTTTTTGTATTTTGGTAGACCAACTAAGAATGCTTCTAATGTGAACCAGGCGCTCACTCCTAGACATACTTTGCTCCAGGTTGAAACAAATTTTTCAAGTTTTTCAATTAAACCGTCTAGGTCTTCTATTAATTTTTGTGTTTCTTCTATTTTTTTATCTAATTCATCTATTGAAATGTTTATTGCTCTTTTTTCTATTGGGATATGTAATTTGAATAGGCTTTCAGTGTAACCTCTTTTTTGTCCTGCTAGAATTGTTACTTCTACTTGTTTATGCGTTTCAATATCGGTAAGTTCAATCGGAACTCCGCATTTTTCACTGCTTAATGTGTCTCCTATTATGTTTATGGTCGTTCTGGGTAAAATATCTTGAGTTCCTTGTTCTCTTGTGGCAGTTTTTGTTAGACCCTCATCGATATATTCTCTGTTTAGGTCTAATGTTTCTCTTGAAGTGCCAGTACATTCGTTGTTGCTACCTCTTGTTGGGTAACTTATTGTTACGCTATCATCATCTATTGACTGTATCTCACAATAAATTTCTTTGTTTGTTCTTGTGTCAATGCAAGAATCAAAGAGGGATCCCTCAAATTGATATCCTTCTTCGTAAAGATCTGTTCTGCCCCTTATTATGAGCTCTGCTTCAGGTTCTTTTCCTTTTTCTACCTTGGTGATTATTGGAAATTCATTATTGAAACTTGCTTTAAAGTCTTCTATAGGCTCTTCTACAACATTTTCTATAAATTCATTTTCTCCAAGGGTGGGGATTCTTTTATATAGGAACCTGGATGCTTCTATTGAATTGATTCCTAGCTCACTTAATTTTGGATCGAGGGTTCTTCTGTCTCCTAGTACGCTAACGAGATTATTTGAACCGTAGAAATCTTCATACCAGTCTTTTAATTTTTCAGCATCATAACTCTGGCCGTCTTCGAAAACTAGAACTAATTCGTATTCTGGCGATGTGAATCTTAAGTCTTGTGCTGTTCCTTCTATGACTCCCGCATAGTCTTTTCTGACTAAGTAAACAAATGATGCGCTTTGATCAGTACTGTTTGGAACAAATACGTCTTCTACAAACCATCCTGTTCGTTGTATTTCGTTGCCTTTGCTATAAGTTTCTTTTATGCCATTGATTTCAAACTCAACATTATTTTCTCTTTCTGAGATAATTCTTTCAACTCTAACTCTTAATTGATCTTCTACAAAATTACTTTCCGGTATTAGACTAACTGATTCACTTTCTTGTCCTATTGCTGCTCGTATTGAGCCAATTCTTACTCCGTCTTGTCCATAGACATAAAAAACAGCGTAAGTACTGCTTATGAATGCGGGTCTTAGGTAACCTCTGCCTCCGAATACAGAGAATTGAGGATCGACGAATCTTCCTTCGCTAAAAATTGTTCTGGATCTTGTTTCGCTAAAGATTTTTCTTTGCTCTCCTCCTAGAACTGGTGCTGTTGCTTCTCCTTCAAATCTAATTCTTGCTTTTAGATCAAGATCTATTTTTTTTGGTACGTCTTGTTCTTTTGGAATTCTTTTAATCCAGGTTGTTATATAGCCAATGTCTTCATATGTGTAAACTGGTGGAGGGTTGTATTGGGGATCTCTTGCTACGTATTGGGTGTCTCCGCCTACTACTGCTACATCCATGCTTGTTATTCTTGGTACGTTTCCTAGGTTTATGCTTGGAAGGGCTGAAAGGAATATGTAAACTGGAGTGTTTTGCTCTTCAACTAGGTTTGTTGTTAAGACGGTTGGTTCGTATCTATTTATATTGATGATTAGATCTGAATAGAAAGTATCTTCTTTAAATTCTTCTTTTGTTTCTGGACCTATGTAACCAATGTTTAATTCTCCTGCGCCTACCGGGGTAGATGCTTCGTTATCGTTTTGGTTATCATTGTCTGTTTGGGCTATGCTGAATGGTAAAGTGATTACTAAAAAAATACAAAATAGTCCGATTAGTTTAGTGTTAATCATGGAATTCAGGTGGCCTCCCTTGTTGTTTTGTTAAGTTTGCTAATTGTGAAATGTCTGAGATTGTGCCCTGCCATGGTGCCCAGAACCTTATTTTTTTTGCTTTAAGATTTTCTTCTGCGATTGAAAATGAAAATTCTTCTGTTCCTGTAACGATTTGATTTATTGTTGTTGCAGGGATTTTGATTTCTTCACATTTTTCTTCAGTAGATCCTAATACTGTGCCTAAGATACCTCCTTTAGGAACTTGGTAACAGCTAGTGAATCTCTTTTCTGGAACTCTTAGGCCTTGAGGTATTGGGCTTGTGAGTAATACTTTTGTTTTGTAAACTCCTGGAATCAATTTTACTGTTTTTTGTTCTGGGTAGATTATTGTTGTTCTGAATCCTTTAAACTCATCTGTTAGTGAGATGTGGGCACTTTCTCCAGGTCTTAATTCTCCAGATCCTGCTCTTGTGATAAGAACTTCGACTTCGATTTCTTTTAATTTTTCTAAAACTAATAAAGCGGAACCTGGAATGTTTGTGCTTATTAAAGATTTTCCTGTGTGATAGCCTTCTTTATTTCCTATGAATTCTCCATTTATACATAATGGGACGCGGCCTTGCCAGATGCCTCTATCGCTTGTTCCTAAGTCACATAGGTGGTTAATGCATTTGTATTTTACTTCAACGCTATTTAAGTTATTGAAATCTTGATCTACTGTGTCTACTATGAATTGGATTTGTTCATTGCAGAATCTTTGATCATATTGTTCTGTGCTTAGAAATTCTTGTGTGTTTTGTCTTGGTTCGTTTCTGTCTATGTATGCCATCATTGAGAATTGGAATGTTAGGTCTTCTTTGTTTAGAGCTAGTAAAACTGGATATTTTAGTGTGTAAATAAACTCATACGTGCTTAGACAAACAAAACTTTCAGCTATGCCTCTTAATTCTCCTAAAGCTTCTGTGACGCTGTAGCCTTTTAGTAACCCGTTATCTTGAGGGTAAATATCCATTTCTACAGGCCAGATTTCTGAGAACATGAATTGGGCATTTGCTTCTGGATTATTTACATTGGCGTTTATTTCCAGGAATTTGTCTTTTTCCCTGGTTAAGGCGTAGTTTGTTCCTTTTACTTTTAGAGCTTGGATATTTGTTCTTAAAATGTTTTTGAAATCTCTTTTTACATTATCTACTGTCCATGTTGGCGCTATGCAGTCGCTAGTTTCTCCTACGTATGGGATTTCGTTGTATACGCTTAGCATGCCAATAGTTCTTTTTTCTAAAAATAATGAGTTTTCTTCTTCTTCATAGACTTTTTCAGCTATTTCGAATAATTCTTTTAAAGGCGATTCTTTTGATATGTAAAATTCATTAAATTGGAATTGGAAATCTCCTTTGTTTATTTGTACTGGGAAAGTCACTTTTGTTACGATTCTTTTATCTTGAATATCTGTTTGTGTGAGAATTCTTCCACTTTGAACTGAGAAATCTTGGAATGTGGTAAACTCTCCTAAACAAGTTCTTAGGCTGTTTGTGATGTAATTGGAAATTTCTGCTTCCATTGAGGTTAAAGTTGGTTTTTGATTGAATAGGACATTATTGTCTGCTAGGTAATTCCATATCGCCACTTTGTGACTTCCGAATAATGTTAAGGTGTTTGAAAATGTTCCTGTGTTTATTGGGTCTGTAGGAAATTCTATATAGCCCCCTTGGGCACTTAATCTTTGAACTGCTGTTTCTAGATTATCTTCTATGCAGTTTTTGATGTAAGTGTTTACTCCTTCTGCTTGTGTTGGTACTTCGATTTGTGTTGGTTTTAGGCCGCCGAGTCCTAAGTCAGTTCTGAAAAAATAGAATAATATTGCTAAGAGAACTATTACGATTCCTATTATGACAAATATTGTGGCTTGGCCTTTTTTCATTTCTCTTTTACCTTTTTTTTGATTAAATCCATGATTTCTGTGTTAATGTCTTTTTTATTGATAGATTTGAATCTACTCCAAAGTTTCTCATCTTCTATTAGAAGCAAGTATTTTTTCATCCTCTTTTAGAAATTATAGTGAGTTTTGTGTTTATAAAGTTTTCTTATTAAGTTACTAAGTAAGTTAGTTAGTAAAAAGCGACGTTTTTAAGAAATTTGAGATTAATTATTAAAAAGGTTTTCGTATCGGATTATATTTGCGAATTCCCACGCCCATCTGTCTTTTCCTTTGTAAATTCTCATCGAAGCGATCCTTATGTCAACCTTTTTGAACCCTCCAGGAGGCTCAAAGTCCCCTAACTGTTTTATCACTTCCCCACAACCTATATCTTGCTTAAACGCTATTAATGCCTTTGTGATTCCTCTGTCTTCCGTCAGGATTGTTCCGTTTTGATCGGTTGTGAGTCCCTTGACTAGCGAGGTGGCTATTAACTTTCTGTCAACGATGCTTAATTCTCTGCTGTCCGTTTCTAGCGGGAGCATATTGAATACTATTTCTGCTAAGGGATTTTCTTCGTACTTGCGTGTTTTTTCTTGGTTTTCTTTGGCTGCCTGATAAGTTATTTTAAAGGGTTTAGTGAATTTTGTATGTCTTTTTTTGATATATTGCCTTGCTTCTCTTTTGACTATTTTTTGCGCTTTATCTATTTCGTTTAAAACGCCTTCTGTGATAAAAACATTCGGTCTTTTGAATAGATCTTGGGCATAAAACATTGCTACTTTTTGATAAGCCTCTGCCATTTCTTCGAGAACTGGTTTCCATCTTGGATCTCCATCATGGCAGAGTAACTGACAACAATAACTCACTGGGCTCCCATATTTTATAGTTGGATGGGTGTGGACTGGGCAGAGTCCAATTCTATTTTTATCAATAAAAACATCACCCCCCTGATTTGCTAATCTTTCTAAACATCTTCTAAAGCCGTCTGGATTTATTATTTTTGGTCTATTTTGATGTATTAAGCCGCTCCTTTCTGGTTCCATAAATCTTCTTTGACTTAGGCTTGCTTCTACGTCGTCTTTTCTTGCTTTTGCGACTTCGCAACGTTTTTTGCTATGTTGTTTCTTCCATTTAAAATTGTGGCTTGACACGGATTGCGACTACTTTTGTACCTGTTTAAAACTATTTCGTTTTTAGAGAAAATGGGCCGGGAGAGATTTGAACTCTCGATTTCCGCCATGTCAAGGCGACGTCATAAACCGGACTAGACCACCGGCCCCTACAGGACAGCTATTTATTTAAATTTAAAAAGCTTTGTTGTGGGTATGAATCAGGAAAAAGTTTGGGATATACTCGCGAAACAGTGGCATAACTTTAGACAGTTGAAATTCCGGCCGGTATATGATTTTCTGGAAAGATACCAATTAAAAAAAGGCAGGATTCTTGAAATTGGTTGTGGTAATTCTCGGAACTTGATTCCTTTTGCAAAATTAGGTTTTGAATGTTATGGTGTAGATTTTTCAAAAAAAATGTTAGAACAATCTCAGAAATTGAGTGAAAAACATGATATAACATTAACCTTAAAAGAAGCTAATATGATAAAATTGCCCTATAAAGATAATTATTTTGATTATGTTTTACATATTTCTTCTTTGCATCATTTAAAATCAGAAGAGGATATATTGAAGGCATTAAATGAAGCCTATAGGGTGTTAAAGCCAAAAGGATTAATGTTGTTGACTGTTTGGAATAAATTGCAATTAAAATTTTTGATGAAATCGAGAGAATTGTATGTTCCTTGGAGACTTAAGGGCAAGAGTTATGGAAGATTTTATCATTTGTTTGATTATCTTGAACTGAAGAGGTTTATTAAAAAATTAGATTTAGAAATTCTTGAGTCTAATATTCTTGGTAAGAATCTGGTTTTTGTTTTGAAAAAAAGATAAGCCACCGAAGGGATTTGAACCCCTAACCTTCTGCTTACAAGGCAGATGCTCTACCACTGCTCCTATTAATAAATTAATAGTTTGAGCTACGGTGGCTTAAGAAAGAAATTAATTATGATATTTAAAAAATTATCTATTAGCCAACTCAACTTTTCTAATTTCAAATATGCTCAGAGGGTGTATTTTCTTTAATTCTGATTTTATTTGTTTTTGAAGCTGTCCTGTGATAACTATGTTTATGATCTCAGAGAAGGAGTGTTCAGATGCGAATTTACCGAGTTTTTCTCTTGTTGCCTTTCTTATCAATGTGAGGACGGAATTGCTTGTTTTCGACCGGGTTAGGATTATCGGTTTTATTCTTATTTTGAGTTTATCTTTGCTAGGAACTATGAAGGAATCATCTAATCTGTCTTTCATTGTTCTGACCATACGTTTTACATGTGCAGGGAGTATTTCGAAGGAGATTATTTTTGTTATCACATGGTTTCCGCTTACTTCATGCACTTTGAAGCTCAGATTGGCGTTTTGTCTTCGAATATCTCTTAAGAGAGTGGATAGATTGGCTTTTAGATTCTTTCCAATGAGATCTTCAGGAGAATAAACATAGCTTTCTCCGAGTTCTATACTGTTGAACTCTTTTGGTGCAACTATCCTAATCCAGGTCTTTTTGCTTTTTTTTGTGGACTTTGCCATTTTTTAATAATTCAGGAAAAACCATTATAAAAGTTTCTATTTAATGGTTTCCTCTATAAATTCCTTTTCTAGCACTTGTTTGGAGGTTTCTATGAAATCTTTTTCTTTTTCTTGGGAAATTAAGGCTCCTGCTGCGTATTTGTGGCCTCCGCCTATGCCTCCTACTTTGCTTACTATGTGGTTTATTATGTCTCTAAGGTCTTTTTTTGATCTGCCTACAGTTCTTAGGCTTGCTTTGATATTCCCATCGATTGTGTAAGCCATTGTTAAAATGGTGAAGTCCTTTGGGTAGAGATTGCTTTTCGAGATCATACTTCCTAGAGTACCGATCATTGTGTCTTTTAGGTGGTCTTCTGCGTTTATGAGTATGTAACCTTTTCCTTCTGGAAATTTATTTTTGTTTGCGTAGAACCAGTTTAATGAGTTTATTATTTCTCTTTTGTAATCTAGTAGTAAGGTGATTGCTTCTTCTTTTGATTTTTTATCTCCTAAGCAACAACCTATGCCTATGCTTGGTTTATTCATACGTCCACATGCATTTAATAATGTACTGAATTCTTTTGCGTCTTTTAAGGGGTTTTCATCTTCTTCTTCTGTTAGTATGTATATTTTTCCTAGGACGTCTTCTGGCTTTTCTTCTGAACCTATTCTTTTGAGTATTATGCTCGTGACTAGTTTTTTCATTTCAGCTTCTGATAGTTGGACCAGTTTTTTGTATTTTCCATTTTCTACAAAGTTTAATCCTATTTCTTGAAGAAATCTTTTAGCTCCTTGTTCAGAGCCTGTGACTCCTGGAATGTATGGGTCTGTAGTGTATTCTAAGACTTTGTTTATTGGGCGCGTTTGCATGCCAAACATTCTTAGACCTATTTTTACTTCTATCTTTTTTGAGTTTACTGCATCTTCTAGGATGAAATTGTTTAAATCAGAATGAAAGCCGTTGTTTTCTTGCATGTCTCCTATTGCTCCGAGAATTGCTAAGTGTGCGAGGTCCATGTTTACTGGATCTAGGGCCTTTGCAAACAGGTAGGCTACTCCTGCGCCAGAGATGTCTTTGCTGCCGTCTATGTTGTGGAGGTGGGGGTTAAGAAGTATTATTTTTTTTGATTTATAGTCTTGCGGTTTGTGATGATCCAGAATGTATATTTTTCTGTCTTTGAATTTTTCTTCTATTTGTTTTAAGCTGCCACTGCCGAGATCTAAGAATAAAATTACTGAGAAATTTTCTCTGCTTAATTCGTCAAATAAGAAGTCATCTAGCTGTCTTACTGTTGTTAAAGAAAATTTGAAACCTGCCCTTGTTAAAGCTTTTGTTATTATAGAGCTGGAGCTTAAACCGTCTGCATCTAAGTGACTTACAACTTTTACGAGTTCTGTTTTGAGTTTTTTGAACTCATCGGCGTGGTGTTTAACGGAATTTAGAAAAGATTCCATTTTACTCTAGAAGAAGCTTTGCTTTTGAACTGTCATACTTCCAATCTTCTGGTAATTTTCCAGTTGATTTGTAGTACTTTGATAATCTGTTTATTTTGCTTAGTGTAAGTTGTTGACCTCTTTTTACTGTCATGTCTTTTTTATGCGTTTCTCTATGTTTGGTTAATGTTATGTCTTTTTTGATTAAAGCGAGTAGGTCTTCTGGGATTTTTTTAGATAATTTGTTTTCTTTTAGTATTTTATCTATTTTCTTTTTTGTTATTGTTCTTACGTCTGGAATTCCATATGTGTCTCTTAGCGCTAGGCCTAATTGGGCGCTGGTTAATCCTGTTTTGGCTAATTTTACTACTAGTTTTTCCACTTCTTTAGCTGAATGTATTACCCAGCTTTTTTTTGCTTTTTTTGTAGGCTTGTGGCTACCTGATTTTCCTTTCTTGCGTGAATACATTCTTGCCATCTTAGGTTATACCAGAAAAAATCTGGTTTAGGTAAGTATTTACCGACCTATCCAGGTAGATCCTTGAGAAATTCGTTTATAAGCTTTACTCTTCTACCTTGAAGATTTTATCCCCTTTTCTTACTTTGTCTTTGACTTTTATACCTATGTCATCTCCTTTTTTTGCTTTTTGAATTTCTTTGTGCTCTACTTGCATACTCTCTACTTCTTGCTCGAAATCTGTTGTGTGTCCTTGAATTTTTATTTTGTCACCTACTTTCAGGCCTTTAGTTACTTTTATGGCAGCGACACCGATTTTTCCATAATACTGAAAAACTTCTCCTATTTCTTCCATTTAAGACTACCTCCCTGGGAAGATTTGTATATTTTTTGGTATTTAATAATTATTGTTTTGCGGTTATTCTTTGATTTTTTCTAGTTTGATTGTTTAGTATGATTTATAAATAAGTATTAATCTACTTTGATTGAAACCAAAAAAGAGGGTTAGTATGTATGTTGAATCAGGAAATGGAAATGAAACCCGAGGATTCTATTTAGATGTAGCGAAAGAGAATCCTATTCTTTCTCCAGATGTGCAAAGAGATCTTGCAAGAGAGGCCAGGCTTACTAAGGATTTAACTCTGAGGCAGCGTTTGTTGGATAGACTTTTGTTGTCTAATTTGGGTCTTGCGTTGGATGCTGCTTACAAATTGCGGAGAGGATTTATGGAAGGCGAGCATCTTGATTGGGTCCATGAAGCGTTTGTTGGCCTTTTGGATGCGGTGCATCAATATGATCCTGATTATAAGCCGGGTTCTAGAAATCTTTTTTCTACATTTGGGTATGAAAGAGCCAGGAATTCAGTGAGGGATGCAATTCCTAAGCAAGGTACTATTCGTATTCCTGTGAGTCTAGTGAATTTGATTAAAGAGGTTAGGGGCGCTGTTTGGTTGGTGAGGAAGGCGGAGGGGTTTGCTCGATCCCTTGATGAAATCGTAGTGGAACTTTGTGAAAGACGTGAGAATTTGAAGAGGGGGCGGGTTGAAGAGGCCATGAGAAAGCCGAATTTCTCTAGTCCTATATCTTTGTCTGGTCCATTGAAATATGAAGATGGTGGAGAATTGTCTGATTTTGTCGAACACCTTAAAACTAAGCCTCCTGAATATGAAGTTTACGATGCTGAGAGAAAAATCGAAGTGGATGGCGCTTTGGAAAAAATGTTTTCTGTATTGTCTGAAATGGAGCGTATTGTTATAGTCCTTGGGTATGGTCTTTATGGGTTTGAGAAAAGATCAAAAGCGGCGATTGGTAGAATGTGTAATTATACTAGATCAAGAATACAACAAATTGAGAAAGAAGCAATGGGTAAACTTCATGAATTTTGTGGGGATACTGATTTTGATTTATTAGTGCAGGAGTAAGATAAAAATTAGCTCCGCCAGGATTTGAACCTGGGTTGATGCCTCCAAAGGGCACCGTGAAAAGCCTTAGCGTTTATTGCTAATTTGGCCACTACACTACGGAGCTATAGGTTTAATAGAAATAGAATTCTCTTTTAAGTATTTCGGAAGTGAATTTAGACAAGAGTGAACTCTATTGATTTTTTATTTAGAAAACTTTGGAGTCTTTTTAGGAGTTTTGAATCACTAAAAGTTGACTCTTCAAGTATGACTTCGTGTCCTCTTACGATATTGGCTGTTCCTGTGAGATTTCTTCTTAGGCTGCCTTTTCTTGGAGGAAGATTCGGACCGTGGACTAATAAGGGTCTTGCTACTTTTCCATTTGGATCGTATTCCGGATTTTGTTCGATTCTATATCTCATTTTTCTTTCTTTTATAACGACCGCGTTTTTCTACTTTGTTTTTGAGCCAATCTAGAACTTCCTGGTTTTGGTAGCCTTCTAAAATGTATTTATATACTTTGTCAAAACATTTGTAGTGCTTGCTTTCTAATGCTTGTCTTAAAAGTCTTAAGTCTGTTGCTTTGTCTTCTATTCTAGTTGAGAAAAAACCTAAGCCAAAGTCTATGAAGAAAATTTTGTTATTTTTTAAGATCATGTTGCTGGTTGTTAGGTCTCCGTGGATTATTCCTTTTTGGTGCATTTCGTTAATCTGTTTGCCTATTTTTTTACAAATTTCTTTTCTTTTTTCATTTGTTATATTATCTAAAATATTTCTGATTAAGTCGCCATTGATAAATTCCATTTCTATTGTTGTGTTTTTTTCGTCTGTGTTTAGTACTTTAGGTACGAAATCTAGTTTAGAAAGAATTTTTGTTTCTCTTTTTGTTCTAAATTTTCTTATTTTATTGTCTATTTCTTCTATTCTGTATGATTTTTTGATTCTATTTTTAATTAGTTTATTTTTTTCTCTACTTAAAACTGCTTCTGCTCCGATTTGGATTATTTTCATAGTAGTGATGTTTTATATTTTTCTGGTTTATATGCTTTAATTCTTATTATTTCTGATTTAATGTTTCGTTTTTTTAGTTCTTCTTCTAATTTTTCTGTGAAATGTGTTTGATCGTAACCTAAGCAGATTATATCTGGTTTAGTATCAGTTAGGACTTCGTATTTGTCTCCTTTGCTTCCCAGGAGGGCTTTTTTTACAAATTTTAGATTGTTTACTTTTTTTAATCTGATTAACTCATTTTCTTCTGGCGGTTTTCCTTTGACTTCTTTTACTGTTTTATCTCTGGCTAGGACCACGTATAGATCTCCATATTTGCTTGCTTCATTTAGGTGATATTCGTGTCCTTTGTGGAATTTACTAAACGTTCCAAATGTTAAGACTTTCATGTTGGTATTGTTAATAGAAGGCAATAAAAAGTTTTCCAAAAGGTTTATAACCTGAAAAAAATTCGGTAAAATGTTAAAAACTCAATTTGGAGGGGTTAAGATGAGCGATTATACAGATGCGTTTGGATTTGTTTATGATAGTAATGAACATGCTCCCAGGCAATCGTCATTACGAAGAGGCGTTCCTGGCTTAACTGAGGTTTCCTGTGCTGGAGAGGATTCTTCATTTCTTGTTGCTGATTTGAAAACTTTGTGTTTAAGTGTTGTGCCTACTGAGGAAGTTGAAAGGAGATTAAGCGGTGTAGTTCCTAATGGGACACTTAGGGAGATTGATTGCGCTAGAAGAATGCTTGAACCCTCATTAACAGAAAGAATTCGCATGCAGTCGGCCGGATATAATGTTAAGGAGTTTGATGGGCAGTGGTATGCTTTCAATCCTAAGACAAGGAAGTTGGAAGTATATGCTGGGACTTCCTTTAAACCAACAACGATTCTTTTAGACCCCGATGGCGAAGTGCCTGAATATTTCGAGATACCCGTAAGGGATTGGACTGAGACGTTATATGGTTTACAAGAAGCTTTGACACAAGATGTTGTTCATCATGGTGGCCATGAAGAAAGACCAAGTGCCATAAGAGATATAGACCCTAAATCAAACACACATCACCATGCCACACTAAGGAGAAGATTGTTTAGACAAGGAAGACAGGGCAGGGGACTTTAAAATCCAGGAACTTTGCCTTTAAATTTTTTCATTAACTTTGAAGGGTCTTGGCCTTTCATTGTTTTCATTAATTTTTTTGCTTGTTTATATTGTTTTAATAATCCTCTTACTTCTGAGGTTGTTGTGCCAGAACCTTTTGCGATTCTTTCTATTCTATTTGTTGTTAATGTATCTGGATTTTCTAATTCTTCTTTTGTACACGACTGGAGAATAAATTTCCATTTTTGCATTTTTTCTTCCTGAACTTCTAACATTTCTTTTGGTATTTTTACATTGCCCATTCCGGGGATCATGTCGAGGATTTTTGTTAGTGGACCCATTTTTTTCATTGCACTCATTTGTTCGTATAAATCTAGGAAATTAAATTCTCCTTTTAGAAATTTTTTACCTAAGTCTTCTGCTTCTTCTTCCGATATTGCTTCTTTTGCCTTTTCTAATAAAGCTTCTAAGTCGCCCATTCCTAATAATCTTCCTACAAACCCTTGTGGATTGAATTCTTCAATGTCTTCTGGTTTTTCTCCTACACCTATGAATTTTATTGGTGCTCCTGAAACTGCACATGCACTAAGACTTCCTCCGCCTTTTGCAGTACCGTCTAATTTTGTTAATATTACTCCTGTGATGTTTACTGTTTCATGGAATTTTTTTGCTTGGGATTCAGCTGCTTGTCCAATATCTGCGCTTACTACAAGGATTCTTTCGTCTGGTTTTATTGTTTTGTTTAAAGTTTCAATTTCTTTAATTAGGTCTTTGCTTAGTGCGTCTCTTCCTGCAGTGTCTATTAAAAGTAAATCAAATTTTGAGTATTTATCTTGAAATTTTTTGTAGATTTTTACAGGATCTTTTTCTTTTTTGTCTGAGAAAACCGGAGCATTTACTTTTTTTCCTAATTGTTCTAATTGCAGAATTCCGGCGGGTCTGTGTACATCAAGAGCCAGTAATGCTACTTTTTTTCCTCTTTTTTTGTAGTAATCTGCTAATTTTGAAATTGTGGTGGTATTATGAACTATGATTCCATCTGCAATAAAACTGTGATTATCTTCAACAGTTAGATCATAGACAAAATTGTCATCGTTTTTTATCTGGGTTATACTATTTACTCTTGACCAACAAATGTCGGATTCGGAAAGATTCTTAACGAATTCTAGTAAGGTATTGGTCCCTTTAAATTTAATTTTAGATAAAAATAGTTGACCATCTTTTGTTAAAAAAACTGTTTTATTTTCTTCTCCTAATAGCCTAGTAGTTTTTAAGTGGTGGAGTAGAGAATTTATCGCGGGTTTACTATGATGCATTTTTAAATTATTGATGTTTAAGAGAAATTTTTTGATATTCCCTTCTCTCCTGTGATAAAGATCGATAGTCTTAGATAACTTTTCTTTTGAAATTATGCCAAATTGCTCATATCTCCCATAACTGTTGACTCCATTGCTTTGTAATTCTCCGATTGAAAAACCCAAAGACTCCCTTAAATCTTTCAGATTGTCTGCTAAGGGAATCAAATCTTGTTTTCCACATCCCTGTCTGATTCCTATGGTTTCAAAATTATCTGCTCTTTTTTTCTTTTTGTTTACCCTAAACCCAATTGTCTTAGAATAGAGTTCTGCGTATCTTGCTCTGATATTCAATCTAAAATAAGGCTTATTTTTTATATTCTTGGAGGATTTGTTAGATAAAATACTAAATCTTAGCAATAATAATGCCACAATTTCTATTAGCTCTTTGCTTTCGGATGTGACTTCTATTTCTCTGCTAAATTTTGCGGCATAGGAATCGCAATCAAAGTAGGCTCTTAGAAAAACCTTTACCACATCATCGGGCGAATTAATAATTTGTTTGGGCACATTTAGTTTATCCCCTTTTTTTCCAATGCTTATATCAAAACTCTTATTAAAAATGGTGACCAATGTTTTAGAAATTATTCTTATTCTGTGCAGGGCTTTGGTTCTTTTATCCGGTTCTATTGTGGGATTAATGCCAAATAGAGTTTTTGATAAATACTTAATCCTTTCAATTATTTCATTATCTTCGGTGAATATATCGATGTATCCCTTACCTAAATGGCCATCCCCTACAACATATCCAATAAACTCTGCTAATTCTACGTTCATATACATGGGGAAAAAAATTGTTTTATTGGAGTTATTTAATTTTATTTTTATAGAAGGGCCGTTGATGCTATCAACTAATTCCATAGGCATTCTTCCTTTTTTGAGATTATGGATAAAATAGCAATAATTTCTTTTGAATTTCAAATTTTTACATAGTCCTTTCTTAGATTTATTCTTGGTTTTTTTATTGATTTCTTCAAAGTTTAGATAAACGTCAAGATCAAGTTTTTTTAGATAATTAAGTAGATATATAGAATTCCTTTCTTGAATTTGATAGGTTTTTGGAATAGCTATATAATCATCTTCAGTTAATTCATCTGCTCTAATTTGTTTAAGGTCGCCCATCCTTAAGACGAAGAAGGGATGTTCTGGCGTTACTTTAACAGAGAAATTATTTCCATTATCTAATGAGACGTTGATTAAATTTTTACCTTGAAGCTTCCAAAGATGGGTTACTTTTTTTGATTCAATTTTGAGTGTTTTTGGATTAAAAGAGGGAACAAAAACGCTTTCATTTGATACATCCATTATTTCACCATCTTCTAATTTTTCTTTTGATAAATACCTATAATTCTCATATAGCTCCTCGGCTTCTAGGATATCGCCTTTTGTGAGGGGAATTTTGCTTTTGGCGTGTACACACTTTCCTGCTCCGTACAGACCGAGAAACATGACTTTTGATGGTTTGTTTTTTAGGCTTAGCTCTTTTTTTTCTTCTCCGAGGAACTTTGCTAGTTCTTCGTATACGATCTTTATCAGATATTCTTTTTGGGTTATGGCTGCAGGAGGTTTTTCATTTAGGGCTCTTTCTTTGATGTTTTTGGTTAAGTTTAGGACTAGTTTTACATTAACATCTGCGTACAATAATGCTTTTTGAATCTCTTTAACAAGCTCTTCTATGAGCCTTTTATCAACAAATCCGGCTCTAGCTACCTTTTTTAGGATGCTTCTTAGGGATGAGCTTAATTTGTCTAAAACCATGCTATTTGGGTAGAATTTAGATTTATAAAGGCTTTTAAATGGGTCTCGGGGGGCTAGAAACCGAGATTTTTGAGTATTTTTTCTTTATTGAATTCTTCTAGGTCTGAAGGATTTTGCCCGTGGCCTAGGTAGATGATAGGTTTTTTTGTTACATGACTTATTGAGACGATTGCTCCGCCTTTTTCATCAACATCGCTTTTAGTTAAGATTATGGCGTCTATTCCTACTGCTTCATTAAAGTCTTTGGATTGGTTTACTGCATCGTTTCCAACTATGCTTTCTCCTATGAATATTTTTAGATTTGGTTTTGAGACTCTGTTTATTTTCTTCAATTCCTCAATCAAATTTTTGTTGCTGTGCTGCCTGCCTGCAGTGTCCAATAGAACTACATCTAAATTATGGGCTTGGGCAAATTTTATTGTATCAAAGCAAATCGCAGCCGGGTCACTCCCATAATCGTGTTTGATTACTTTTACTTTTAGTCTTTTGCCCCATTCTTCTAATTGTTCTATTGCTGCTTTTCTGAATGAATCTCCTGCTCCTAAAACTACTGATAATTTGTTTTTTTGGAGTAGGTTTGCTATTTTTGCGATGGTGGTTGTTTTTCCTGAGCCATTTACTCCTAAGAATAATATTATGTATGGTTTTTCTGATTTTTTTATTTCTTTGATTAAATTGAAACTTTCTAATTCGAATAAACTTGTGATGGAATTTTTTAAGGAATATTTTACTGTGTTTTCTATTCTTCCTCTGGGGATTGGTTGGTTGACTAATTCTTTTTTTAAATCTTCTTTTATTTTTTCTATTACTTCTACTGCTACGTTATTTTCTAATAAAGCAATTTCTAGTTCATAAAAAAGATCTTTGAAGGTTTCTTCTGAGATTTTTTTAGTGACTATTTTTTCTTTGAATTTTGCGAAGAACCCTTTTTTCTCTTCTTTAGGTTTTTCTTTGACTTCTTCTTTTATGATTTCTTTAACTTCTTCTTTTTCTGGAGGTTTCTCTTTAATGTCTTCTTTTGGTTCTTCTTTTGGAAGTTCCTTGGGCTTTTCTATCTCTGGTTCTTTTGGTTTTATTTTTGGAGGTTCTGGTGTTATTTCTGGTTCTGTTTTTGGTTTCTCTGGAGGAGTTTCTTTTTTTGGTTCTTTTTTTCTTAGTTTTGCGAAGAACCCTTTTTTCTCTTCTTTAGGTTTTTCTTCAACTTTAACTTCTTTTTTAGGGATTTCTTTGACTTCTTCAATTGGGGTTTCTTCTTCTGGGGCTTCTTTTTCAGCCTTTTTCCCAATAGATGAAATTGCTTTTTTGAGTTTTTCTTTAAGGAATTTAAACATGATTTAAAATGAGAATAAGTGGTTTTAAATAGGTTTCTGGTGTGTTAAGTCAAGTTTATAACGTAACATACAGCTCTGCTGGTATAGTATTTATCCCTCTGTGAACTCTCTTATTATTAAACCACTTTCTATACACTTCTCTCTTTCCATTTAACCATTCAGGAAACTTCTTTAGCAGATAAATAAATTCTTCAGATACGTTCCTTATTGCTCTTTCTACCTTGCCTTTGTCTTGTGGATAGTAAGGATGGGCATGAGGAGAATCTATATTATTCTCTTTACACCAATTATCCCACTCTTCTCTAAAAGGATTATTATCAGTCAGTATTGCTTTAGGTTTATACTTTTTAATCAATGGCTCAAGCAAAGATGTAATTTCTTTTACAGTAGGACAATGATCAAATTGTGCTGTTAACAATATATACCTGCTATAATCATCTATGCAAATCACAAAATAATACTTCTTTCCTTCTATCTTAAATGGTCCTTTGGGGTCTAGTTGCCATAGCTCATTTGGTCCTTTAGCCCTAAAGAACTTCCATTTCTTGTATTTCTTCTTATATCCATTTAAACCGTGTGCTCTAAGTACACTGTTAATTGAAGTTCGCGATAATATAGTTTTAGGAGGTTTCTTAACATGAAGTTCTTCTAGTTTGTCCTCCATAAAATCTGGCAAATCATCTCGTAGAGCCTGTTGAATTATTGCTGTTCCCCAATCAAATGTGTTTCTTATAGCAATAATAAAGAACTCTACTTCAAAGGTAATTTTGCTTTCTTTTGGCTTCCTAAGTTTATTTAGGAATGACTCCTTTCCCCTGTGATAAGATCCTTTGCACCAACTCCATACTGTTTTTCTTGTAGTATTGAAAACCTTGGCAACAGTAGTTTTATTAATCCCTTCCTTCACTAGTTTTACCATAGTTTTTCGTGTGAGAGGGGTGGTTCTCATATTGATCACCTCTTTTGCACCAATCAAAAATAATGAGAAACAGGATGTAAAGTGTTACCTTTAAAGGTTTACTTTACAGTGTGCAAAATATCGGGTATTAAAATTACCCCTACAAAATAGAAGATTATGTGAATCTGTGGGGGTAACTATCTTTATGTATTTTGAGAAGACTAAAGAGGAAATCTTAAATATATTCTAAACTCCTGATTTATTTAATGAAAAGAGGTTATGCTAAGATATACTTTATTGTTCTTATCCTTTTAGTGAGTTTTAGTTTCTTTTTTAATTTTGATGGGTTGGAAGATATTACTGGTAGAATTACTAGAGAAGAACTATGTGATTTTGATATTTGTGATACTGATCTCTATGTGAATGGTGAAGTTGTTGGAAGTGCGAATGTTTGTGAAAAAGAAGGGAAGATCGAGATTAGGGAACTTTATTCTGAATGGGAATATTATCCAGATACTTATGGGGGGTTAGAGAATTCTGAGGGTGAATATCATTTTACATTATATGATGGTAAAGAGGCTATGGTCAATTTTGCCTTTAGTGAAGAAAGAAGAAAAAAATGTTCTGATAAAAGTGTTGTAGAAGAACCTTCTGTTCCAAAGGAAGGAACTTTTAGTATTCTA
>JBDRGP010000019.1:0-29610 GCA_043817645.1 Candidatus Woesearchaeota archaeon | reverse complement strand
GGAAATACGGCACGCTGCATGTTCATACAGGTTATAGCAGTCAGACAGGTTATGATCATGACATTTTAACTACTGAAGACAATTGCCCAAAAGAAACACTAAATTGGCATGGGTATACTGTAGCAGAATTAAAAGAACAAGCTTTAGATCTAAACGTACAATGGTTGTCCTTTACAGACCATAGTTATTGCCTCACTTCTTCAGAATTTAATACTATAAAATCTGACTGCCAAAATGCTCAAGATTCAGAGTTTAGTTGTTTGTGGGGAGAAGAATTAAGTGCAGTAGATGATGATGCGAGTAGCACTGATGAAGCTCTTTGTGTAGCCTTGGAGGTTCCACCATGGAAAGCCGCGCATCTCGGAGCACACGGAATTTCTAATTTTATTTCTCAAAGCCCAGCAGAGAAATGGTGTCCAAATTCTCCTAGTGCACAATCTGGAATTAATTCTATTAACTCTGAAAATGGACTATCAATAATTAATCATCCGTATGCAACAAACTGGGATTTTGTCAGTATAGACGGTGTTTCTAATTATGATGGGATAGAAATATGGAATGGTGAATGGAGTAATGATGATCAAGAATCTCGAGAATTTTGGGTATGGGGTAAGTTACAAGAAGATGAAAAAGTTTTTGTATTTGGCGGTACAGATACACATGATGAAGTCACAACTATAAATTACAATTTAGTAAGAATAGATAGTCTAACACATTCTGATTTAGAAGAGGGTCTAAAAGCTGGCACTAATGTCGTTTCAAACAATGGCTACGTTAGAATAAAAGCAAAAACTAATACACAAGACACTTGGACAGAAATGGGTGGAGAGTTAGATGCTAATACCGATGAAGTCTTGACAGTAAGGGTAAGACATAATGTAGAAAATAATTGTGACCTTACAGTCCGTAGATCAGAAATAGGAAGTTATATTGAGTATTACTATCTATATGAAGATATTTCAGGTTTTGGCTATTTCGATATAGATTATCCTCTTCCTGAAACCGGAGATTATTATTTTAGAGCAGAATGTATCGGTTCTGGCGGAGATTACAGAGCCTATACAAACCCAATTTGGGTTAATGTTTTAGATCCTGATTGTATATGCACAGATTGGCAACCAGGCTCGTGCGGTGGAGGGAGCTGTACCTCCGATCAAAGACAATACACAAGAACATGTACTCCTTCTGGATGTGCAACTGAGACAGATTGTGTATATGATTCAGATTGCAGCGACCCTGGAGGACCACCAACGGAATGTGAAGAACCTGGTTATGAATTTTGTATTGAAGGCGAATATGGGAATTGTGATGTAAGTATAGCTCTTAATTTATATGAAAATGTAAATAATATACAATGGGGGACTGTAAATGATGCGTGGGATCCTTATGTTATAGGTGAATATGCAATAGGATGGAAAGATGTTGATGCAGAACAGATGTATTATGATGTGGATGATCCATATAATGACTGCTACTATGGTGGTTGTGATGGTGAAGAAATAGCAGGAGAAGGTACAAGAGTTACTGTAACAGCACCGGGAACAGCATCTCATGAAGTGGTATTGGGATATGACGATACCCCGGATTGGGCATGTTGGGTTTGGTTTTGGGATTTTAATCCAAATTATGGAGCTGATAATCCTATTTATGTTTTAAATTGTTTTGATGATGACGATTGTTCTGCTAATGAATATTGTGATAAGGGTGGTAATTGGGATGAATGGGACTGCGTCAATAAAAAATCCGATGGGCAATCATGCACATCAGATAATCAATGCCAATCAAATTATTGCGATAATGATGGTGTTGGTTTAGGCGATGATAATTGGTGCTTTACTCCCTATAATACATATTTTGATGGACAAGAGACAAGTTACTGCGAATATTCAACAAATAATGGTATAGTAGATTGTGATGAAAGGCAAGTTGGTGATGATTTGAACAAGTGTTTAGGGATTTCATATTATGAGGAAGAATGTGGTAGTATATGTAATTATCAAGACGTAACTTCCGTATTTGAATGTACAGAGACTGGATGCTCTTGTCCACAACCGCTATGTGATGGATTGGGTACTGGAAGTGATATAACGACCTGTATTTCTGGCCAAACATATTTTGCAGACAAATGTACCTCAACTGCAGCTGGAGAAGATAGGGGAGATAATATTTGTAGAAGCAATTCTTTCGCTTCAGACTGTACTGGTGATTCAGAATGTAATGGTGTAGAGGCTGGAACTGGAGGTTGTAATGCAACATGTAATTATAGTCCAACTGCTCCAACTAATCCAATTATTCTTTATCCAAATGGTGGAGAAAATATCAGTATAATTACCATAATTAATTGGACCCAATCAATGGATCCTGAAGGAGATTATGTAAGATACTTCTTACAATACTCAAATAATTCTGGAATTGATTGGTATGAGATTATTTCAAATTATGGTTACGAGAATAAATTAAGTGATGGTCCAACTGAAAAAAATTTAACATTTATTGGAAATGAAAATAAAACTGTTTACATAAGGATCCCCAAAAACGCTATCATCACAAGTACAAGTTTAGATATAGAAGGTGTATGATAAAAATGAAACTAAAAAAACTGTTATTAATATCTATAGTTTTAATAATTGTCGGAACTATTTCTGTTAATGCAAATGTACTTAAACGCGGAGAAAATTATAATATTTACAAAAATGCTGATGGAACCGCCACAGCGACCATCTCAACAAGGCCCGTTAATTATTTTGATGGGCTAGAATATAAACCTATAGAAACTAAAATAATTTCTTCTTCTGGTGGATATGATTACGAAGTTACTCAAGGGATTTATCAAGCCTATTTCAAAGAAAAATCTGAAAGTTCACCTCCTTGGTTAAGTCCAATTCTCATGATTAAGGACGGATATGCTATTAGTTTATCTCCAGAAAGTTTAAAATTTAGAGGACAAACAAATCCTCACAAACAACAATCTATAGCTACTATTAATAACAATGTAATAACTTATACAGATCAATTTAAGAATATAGATTTAAAATATAATTATACCCCCACAGCTTTAAAAGAGGAACTTATTATAGATAATATAAATGACTTGCGTGATATAAAGAGTGACCCAAATCTAGAAGATGATTTAATTTTAAAATTTAGTGTGAGAAGTTATAATATTGATTCTAATATCTCTATGGATATGAAAATAAATGGAAATAAAGTTGATTTTGCAGATATCCCAGAAACGGAAACTTCTGATGCAATTTACTTTTTAGATGAAAATAATGAAACAGTTTATTATTTTGAAAAACCCGTAGCTTATGATTCAGAAGAAAATAAAATTAATTTAAATTATTATATTAGTTCAAATGTTCATGGAAATTTAGTTGTTAAAATAGTTATACCATATGACTGGTTAGTTAAGGCTATATATCCTGTTTATATTGATCCTACTGTTTCTTATCTTCAGGTGTTTCCTCCTTATGGAATAAAGAGAGCCGACCCTGAAGATTGTTATTATATGGGTTATGCTTCAGGTACCCCGCCAGGTTCTTATGGTTATTATTTAGGTCGTACAACTCTTGGTTGTGGCTCTGCTTGTGGGACTTGTCCTCCAGGTACTTACCAGATGGATGATAGAGGAGGCAGTAGATGGGATATTTCTTTTATTCCTTTTGTTAGTAGTGTTGATTCATTAAAAATAACTTTTGACTGGGAGATGGCAACATGTTGTGGTGATGGAACGGTAGGAGAATATATATATTTTAAAGATGTTAGATCTTATAGGGCCCCTGAGGAATCTTCAGGTTATTGGAATGATGTTGGAAATGGTTTTATTTATAATACTTTTAATGTTACTTCAGATTCAGGTACTACGACTGTTGTATTGTCTTCCCAAGCTCGTACTGATTTAGAAACAGATATTAATAACGATGAAGATTATTTTCTTGTAGGAGCATCTATCCCTTCATCAGAATGTGCAAACTGTGGTCTTTTAAAATTCCTAAATGCTTATTTAAATATAACTTATACAATTAATTTAACTCTAAATCCTGCTATGTTTGTGAATGATGTAGAGGTCTGGAATTATTCGGGACACTTTTTAGGTGAAGAAACTGTCAATTTTACTCAAGAATTAAATAGTGCCTTACAAAACTGTACCCCGGATGAAAATAATTATTGTGATATTCCTCTTGTTTTTCATTCAGATGAGGGGGGTATATTAAAAATAAATAATATTAATATTTATTTTAACATAACAGAATACATGTGGAATGTAACAGACTTGGCAGAACTCTCCACTTATAGAGTAAGAGTAAAAGCGACAGATGGATTATTAAACAGTAGTTGGGATGAGAGTGATGATGATTTTACAATTGATCATAAATCAGCTATAGGAATAGATTTAATCTATCCAACCCAAGATATAAACGTAACTAAAAATGAATTTTTTAACTTTACGACCGAAGTTTGCTGCTTTGAATCTGATTGTGATGAAGTTAATGTCAGTTTGGATCCAGAAAAGAGTGAATATACGCCTTCAACATACACGAAATGTTCAGGTAAAACATGCACCAAAACCTTTTATTCTGGAATAAGGTTTGTTTATGAAAATAGTAGATGGAAAAAAGTAGAAGAAGCTAGATCTTTAATGGGGATATTAGATGTTATTATTGATAAAGATCCATATTTTCCTGTTGCCGTTATTGATTTCAATTACAGCTCTATAACTTTAGACTTAACAGCTCTTGATGAAAAATTAAATAAGATTTTAGATTTAAAAGTTTATAATAAACATAACAGGAGCGAAAAACCAAAAGATGAATATGGCAATATAAAAGATAAAGACAAAGGAATAGTAATCTATAACAATGGAGAAATAGTAAGAGAAACAATAGACTTAAGTGACACTGTAGAAAACATATTAGGGATAGAAATCAAATGGGGTGATGCTTCTACTACAATTAAATTGCAAGAACCAGATACTGAAAACTTAGAAGATGCTTTTTTTGACGAGGATGATACACGAACTGGAACTGAAGCGCTTATTATAGCAGATGTACTGGATGGTCATGGGGCAGTAACCTTTGTCAAATTTAATATGTCTTCTATTCCAAGTGATATGATGATTGAAGATGCAACTTTATGTCTTTATACTTCAACTACGGGTACAGCTTCAGACGAAGATCTGGATATGTGGTACGTAGAAAATCAAAGTTGGAAAGAAGAAGAAATTGATGATTTATGCAATGATGGAGCTGTTTGTGATGAGGTATTTGATATGTTTACAACAAAGATTAGAACATATAATGGTCTAGACGGAGTAATACATTGGGATTGTATAGATAACCTCCAAAGTGCAGTACAAACAGAAATTGATAATGGAAATATAAACTTAAGTTTTGCTTTAAATAACAGCGGGACTGACGCATCTGATTCTTATCAATGGAAATCAAAAGAATGGCCAACAGCTTTAAACAGACCTTATCTTAATATAACCTACACAATAGAAGGTGAAAAAGGACTTATCTCAACAACAGAAGGTGCTAAACCATTCTATACAAATGGCACGAATCCAACAAGTATATCATTAAACAAGGATGAATGCCAAAATGTAACTTGGTGGGTAAATGCTACTGGAAATATTGGGAACACTTATACGTTTTTTTCTTATGCTAACAAAACTTCAGATATGAGTATAAGTAATAAAACAAATGAAATTAATATTACAATTCAAGCACAACAAATACAATCAGAACTTTTAACCAATCTAACAGAAATACATCAAGATGGAAACCTTAGGGTTTTTAGATTCATAATACAAAATGTCCCTGGATTAACATCCGGTTTCACTTGGGAATTAAATACCGGAGAAAGTACTATAGAAAGTACAGAAAGTATTTCTTTAAACACAAACGAAACTGCATTTACATATGCAGAATACAACTACGCAAGTGGTGGGAATTATGATGTTACTGCAACAGTTTATAGTGGAGATTATTTCGATTCAGAAACAATAAACATAGAGGTATAAAAGATGAAAAACAAATTAATATTTATTGTAATTTTACTTAGTTTAACTAGCTTTGTTTCTGCTTATACCTATCTTGGAGAATCCTCTATTGGTTGGGTTTTTAATACAACTCAAGAAGACAAGAATATTCAAGTAAATATGGCTGAGATAGAAGATAATATCTTAGAAATAAACATTAACCAAAGAACAAATGTACCACAAGGTTACCAATATCACTTAGCTATTTGTAATATTGAAGGATTAGATGGTTTTACTTATAATAATAATGACGCTCCATATGGAAGATTAGTAGATTATAATCTACCAGGAACATGGTGCTCAGAAACAAATGGTTATGGATTTCCATTAATCATAAATTCTCAAACTTTGCCATTATCTTTTAGAATATCAATTCCTGATGAAATGTTAAAAAAACTACCACATTTCATATTATATTCAGGAGATAGTACAGAAATAGTTGATGTTTCAGCAGCATCAGAAGCTACTAGATTAAATATGAATGAAAATATAGTAAGAGATTCAGAAGGAAGTTTACATGCAACCTATTTAGGAGAAGGGGAGGATTTATGGTATTCCAAATATTCGATAGCTGTTATGAATTGGCAAAGCAAAGAGTTAATAGAAGGCAACTTTGCAACTCCTGGTATAATTGTAGATAGCAATAATAATATTTTTATTTATTATGCTGTTACATCAGGATTTAAATATATAAAAATGGTTAATTCTAGTGATAGTGGTGGTAATTTTAGTTCACCATACAATATCTTTACTCATATGACTGATTCATATGCATATCCTTCATGTGCAATAGATTCAGATGATGTTATCCATTGCTGTGCTATACTTGATAACCAATATCTGCATTATGCAAATAGTACTGCCTGGAGTAAGACTGTAGTTAATGGAAATTCCACAGATGATACTGACTGGTGTGATATTGAGATTGATAGCAATAATATTGTTTATATTGCTGGTTTAGGAACAGATGATTATGATATTGATCTATGGACTTCTTCTAATGGCTGGGGAAGTAGTAATAGAATAACAGTTGATGAGGATGTTTTTTCAATTGTTGGAGGTGGAAGTGCTGTATATTCACATGCCCCTTCTATAGCTATTGATGATGATAACAATGTCTATATTGCATATAGTGATCAAGGTGATTTAACCATGGCTAATTCCTCTTCAGACCATATTACTGATTTTACTATACTGGAAATAGACTCTTCAGAGTCATATTCTCCAGATATTGCTGCAAATAATTTGGAAGAACTTCACATTCTTTATCATGATAAAACCTCTATAAAGTCCACTATTAGGCTGTATCATGCTAATTCTTCAGATAAAGGTGCTACCTGGACATTTCGTGAAGAGCTGCATAATGTAAGTGGTTATCCAAGCATTGCTGATACTAACCATCCTGGGTCAAACAGGCTGACAAATAATTTGAGATATGTATTTACAAACACCAGTGCCTCTGTATTGTATGATTATTTATCAATTTCACATATAGCTACGGAAAATGAGGGAAGAGAAGCTATTGAAGAAGGGTTTTTGAATTCTTTGATTAGTGGTTATGGTAATTATACTGATCAGCAAGTGTATATAAGAAATATAACAAATGGGCAACAGCTTGGTTTGTTTGATAAAGTAGCTGTTAAAGAAAATCAAACCTGGGCTGTTAATTATGTGACTTCTGGAGAGAGTTTTGAAAATATAGTGAATATTACTCCTGTTTTTTATACTTTAGAAATGCAGAATCTATATTATCATGAAATACTTGAAGCTGTTGAGGATTTGATTGAGGGTACTGAGCAGTGAATTTGGGTTATGTAGGGATATATATTGATATTTATCCTATCTGAGGAGATAGTTACAAGGGTGATGGAATTGATTGAAAATATGAAACAGTAACTTTATATGGGTAACAAATTTATTTAAGGATTGGAGAACATAAATGAGAAAGAAAAAAGTTTCGTTTATAGCTAAGAAACCTATCCCGGTATGCAAGAGAGTCAGATTTGTAACTTCAAAGGGAAAAAGAGTGTCTTTTAGAGCTCGTAAAAAGATAAAAAAGCCAGTGAGAGTACAATTTTATAGTAAAAAATGAAGAAAACATCAAAGAAAGATGAAATAATACTTGCTTGGACCATCTTTTCTATGGTTTTTTTGGCTTTAATCACTTTTTCTGCATTTTTGTTGCCAAAAAGTCTTCAATGGTTAATTTACGTTGTCTTGATCCTGGTTCTTTATTTGGTTTATTCAAGACTAGTTGTTCCAAAAATGAATTGGCAACATGAATGGTGGTCTTTTAAATCAAGGAAATTAAGACTTGATAAGGAAGAAATAATAAAAATCGGTGATCCTGAAGTTTCTATTATAGCTTTCTTGATAGACGGGAAATATCATAGATATAACAGAATTGACCGTAAAAATGGATTTATTATCAGTGGGGAACGATTTAAAAAAGGATTTCTTAGATACATTAATATTAAAGTTAAGTATGATGGCAAAGAACTAAAAGTTAGGATATTCAGATTTTCAAAGGAAGCTTCAAAAGAGATGGCGAGATTAGAAGAATATTTGAAATCAAACAGATAATTAAAATTTTCTTGAAAAAACAAAACAAAATCTATTTAAGTAATTGTTTCTGGTTAAATTTTATGATACAATCATGTCCAAACTGTAACTATGTACTTGTTTTACTAGAGAGAAGATTGAAATATAAGTGTGCCTTATGTTCTAAACTTTATCCTAAAAAGGAAATAGAAAATAGAAATTTTAGAATTTGGAATGAAAAACAAAGAGACTTAGACAAACATAATCTTTCTTTAGAGACTAAAAAACGACAACAAGAGGGGTTACGAAAGAGAGAATTAGCTAGAATAAAGAGACAAACAAGGGCTAGGAGAGTTTTGTTTAATGGTTTTAGAAGAAGATCGACATTGACTTTAGAAGAAAGGAGAAGAAGAAAGTATGAAGCAAATAAGAGATGGTACAGAAAGAATCCAGAGAAAGTTAGAGCTATGAATAAGAGACATTTAGAGAAACACAGAGGAGAGATTTATGATTATCTGATAAAATGGAGAAAAAGCAATCAGTATGAATCAAGAATAAAACAAAGATTAGCATATTGGAGAGGACAACAGAAGAAGCTTACAGTTCAACTTTTAAAAAACAAACCTTACAAGCTGTATTCTAATGAAATACAAGAAGTTTTGCCCACTTCGGCACTTTCTCAACTACTGAACCTATAGTAAATTTTATAAGTTGGGTTTTGTTTGATTATTATTAGCCCCAGGTAGCTCAATCGGTAGAGCATTCGGCTGTTTGTCTTTTTGGCAAGCTAGAGATGAATTCACTTATTGACTAAGCTTTTTGGCTTTGGATGAAAATAAGACAGCCAAACCCGAAAGGTCGCTGGTTCGAATCCGGCCCTGGGGATATTTTAATTTTGAGGATGTCTTCAATAGAAAAAACAGTTAGAGAAGAAAAGTGCCCTTATCTTAATAGAGACGATATTGGTTTTTATTGTACAAAGGATCTTGACGAGGACATAATAAATGAAAAAAGAAGAACTGTATGTAACCTTTATACTTTAGGCTTTTGGTGCACTGATAGAAATTGGTTTGCTTCTTGTGTTTGGTATAGTGGGGTGAAGGAATTTGAAGATTAAGCCAATAGAAAACAATATAAATTAAATTTGATTCATTTTCATTAGGCCTGCATAGTGTAGTGGATATCACCGGGCCCTGTCGAACAACCCTTTAGAAAAGCTTTGACGGAAAAGGTTGTATGGATAGGCCCAGACCCGGGTTCAATTCCCGGTGCAGGCGTTTATTATATCTTCTAGAGTATATACTTAAAAATAGAAAAGTTTATAAACACCCAATTTGGCTTTTTTTCTGAATTTGATGCTCTCTTATCATAATCAGCTAAAAATGGTTCCTTATTGCCAGATTTATCTATCCTTATCTGTGAAAACTAGCAATTCTGAATGTAAATTACTTGGTAAAGAGATTATTACTGCACAATTTTAGGCTTTTTTACTGATAGACAGCAAGTATGGGCCGGTAGCTCAGCACGGTAGAGCATCTGTGGAGACAAGTTCAAAAATGGAAGCACTGATTAAAAACGATACATCTTTTTTTTGCGATATTTTTTCATTGGGCTTGAGGGGTTTTACATTTTTCTTTGGACCAAATGCATCAAATGTGCTTGTCTTAGATGAAGCTTTTAACCGTATTGGAGGAGACCAGATGGTCGCGGGTTCAAATGAGCTTTCTTTAGAAAAGAAACTTCGGAAAGAAAGTCCTGAATGTCCCGTCCGGCCCTTTTAACCTTTATAAAAAATGAAAGAAGAATTTGAAGTTTCAAAACATAGTCTTGTTCCAAAGCATGTTCTGCTGAGCAAGGATGAAGCTATGGAAGTTTTGAAGAAATATAATCTGATACTTTCACAGCTACCTAAGATAACTAAAAAAGATTCTGCGGTAGTTGGGCTAGGTGCCGGTGTTGGAGATATTATCAAAATTATTAGAAAAAGCGTTACTGCTGGAGAGACTGTGTATTACAGGGTGGTTGTAAATGATTAAGAATAATGAATTAATCAGGAAGTATTTTGATGAGAATTCAGTAGTTAAGTCTGATATAGAAAGTTTTAATCATTTTATTGATAAAGGTATCTCGGAAATAATATCCGAAATTGGAGATATTGTTCCTACAATAATACCTCCTGAGATGGAGGACTTTAGGATTAAATTAGATAAAGTAGAAGTTGAAAAACCTTCGATAGTTGAGGCTGATGGAAGTAAGAGAAATATTTATCCAAGTGAAGCAAGATTAAGGAAAATAAGTTATTCTGCTCCTGTATTCTTGAATGTAAGTGTGCATGTGGATGGAATTCAGAGAGAGAGTTTTAGGACACAGATTGCTAAAATTCCTATAATGGTTAAAAGTAAATACTGTCATTTAAGCACTTTGAATAGAGAACAAACTATAGAAAAAGGAGAAGATCCTGATGATCCTGGAGGTTACTTTATTCTTAATGGAAATGAGAGAGTTTTGATTACTGTTGAAGATTTGGCTTCTAATAAGATGTTTTTTGAAAGAAAAAAAATAGGTCCAAGTAAATATGTTGCGCATGTGTTTTCTGAAAGAGGGGCCTATAGAATACCGCATGAGATAGCTCAACATAAAGATGGAATTATTTACTTGAGTTTTACCAGATTTAAGAAACTACCGATAATCTCTGTTATAAAGGCCTTGGGTCTTGTAAAAGACGAAGAGATTGTGAAAGCGATTTCTACAGAGGAACAGTTTGATGATGTTATTGTTAATTTGTATAATAATGTTGATTTGAGGAGTCAAAATGATGCTTTAGAGTATGTTGGTAAAAAAAGTGGTATTGAGCAACCAAAGGAGGTAGTTATAGAAAAAACATTAGATAATCTTGATAGGTATTTATTGCCGCATCTTGGTATTGAAAAAGATAACAGGATGGCGAAGGCTTATAATCTGGCTAAATTGGTTAGGAGATTTTTAATTTTGGCCAATAGACAAATTGGGGTTGATAAGGATCACTATATGAATAAGAGATTAAAATTAAGCGGGGATTTGCTAATGGATTTATTTAGAGTTAATGTAAGAGCTCTTGTTAATGATTTGTTGTATAACTTTCAGAGGCTTGTTAAGAGAGGCAAGTTTAGTTCTGTAAAAATAATTATTCGTGATAGGTTGCTTACTGATAGAATTAAGAGTGCTTTGGCTACTGGTTCTTGGGTTGGTGGAAGAAAAGGTATCAGTCAAAATATGGATAGAACTAATTTCTTAGCTTCGTTGAGTCATCTTCAGAGGGTTAACAGTTTGTTGAGCGCTTCACAGGAAAATTTTGCAGCAAGGGCTTTGCATTGTACACACTTTGGAAGATTGTGCCCTATTGAGACTCCGGAGGGTACATCTATTGGTTTGAGAAAAAATATTGCGTTGTTAGGGTCTGTTACTCAAGGTGTTTTTAATGAGGAAAAATTGAAGAAAACTTTTGTGAGTTTAGGATTAAAGGAAGTATAAAATGGTTAATGTGTTCATGGATGAAAAGTTTATTGGGAATGTTGATGATTCTGAAAAGTTTGTGAGGGATATTAGAAATGAAAGAAGGGCAGCTAGACTTCCTCCCGAATTGAACATTTACTATAATAAAAGACTTCAGGAGATACACATCGAGACTTCAAAAGGAAGGACCAGTAGACCTGTTATTATAGTTGAGAATGGAAAGAGTAAATTGACAGATGAAATCTTAGAAAGATGTAGAAAAAATGAGATTAAATGGTCTGATCTTATTAAACAAGGGATTGTTGAATATCTTGATTCTAGTGAGGAAGAAAATGCGTTGATTGCTATAAATGAAAAGGATATTACTGAAGAATATACTCATCTTGAGATTAGTCCTAGCGTTATACTGGGATTTGTTACTAGTTTGGTACCGTATGCCAATTTTGGACAGAGTTCAAGGTTGAATAGAGGAAGTAAAACACAAAAACAGAGTCTTGGGATATACGCTACGAATTATTTGATAAGGATGGATACTGATGTTAGTATATTGCACAGTCCTCAGGTTCCTATAGTAAAGACATTCATGCATGATATTTCGAACTATGAGAATCATGCTGCTGGGCAAAATATAGTTGTTGCTTTGATGAGTTATCAAGGATACAACATGCAGGATGCAATTGTTGTTAATAAGGGAAGTGTGGATAGGGGATTTGCTCGTTCAACCTATTTTAGGCCATATGGTGCTGTGGGGCTAAGATACTCTGGTGGGCTAATGGATGAAATAGGAATCCCTGATAAAGAGGTTAAGGGTTATAGGAGTGAGAAAGACTACAAACTCCTTGAGGATGATGGTGTGATATATCCTGAAGCTGCTATAGCCCAAGATGAGGTTATGATAGGGAAAACTAGTCCTCCGAGATTTTTAGGCGAATTAGAAGAATTTTCTATTGCTGCATCTACAAGGAGAGAAAGCAGTGTTGCTGTTAAGCGAGGCGAAGACGGAGTTGTGGATATGGTCGTTCTTACAGAAAATGAGGAGGGAAATAGGCTTGTGCAGGTGAGAGTGAGACAAACTAGAGTGCCTGAGATAGGGGATAAGTTTGCTTCTAGACATGGTCAGAAAGGAGTAATTGGAATGATTGTTCCTGAGAGTGATATGCCTTTTACTTCTTCGGGGGTTATTCCTGATATTGTTTTCTCACCGCATTCTGTTCCATCAAGAATGACAATAAGTCATTTGATTGAGGTAGCTGGGGGAAAGGTCGGAGCAATGGCTGGCAGATTTGTTGATGGCACTACTTTTGGAGCTGAATCTGAGGAGGATTTGAGAAAAGAATTGAAGGATTTAGGTTTTAGAGAGGATGGTAAAGAAACAATGTATAATGGTATTACAGGAGAGGTGTACAAAGCTGATATATTTATCGGAAGTATGTATTATTTGAAGTTAAAGCATATGGTTGCAAATAAATTGCACGCACGTGCTTCTGGAAGAATACAATTATTGACAAGACAGCCGATAGAAGGAAGAAGCAAGGGTGGTGGTTTAAGATTAGGAGAGATGGAGAAGGATTGTTTTGTTGCGCATGGTGCAAGTTTATTGTTGAAGGAACGATTTGATTCAGATAAGACAGTTGTTCATGTTTGTGAAGAGTGTGGTATGTTGGCTGTGGTGGATGATTACAGAAATAAAAGATTTTGTACAGGTTGTGGAGGTAATGTAGATATTATAGCTATAGAAATAAGTTATGCGTTCAAGTTATTGTTAGATGAGTTGAAAGCTCTATGCGTACTACCTAAATTAAATTTGGTTAGTCGATATTAAAATGGAGACAATTTATAAAAAAGTTGGAAGTATTACTTTTGGTTTACTTAGTCCGGAGTTGGCTAAAAAGATGGCTGCTGTAAAAATAGTCACTCCAGAACTATATGACAAGGAGGGCTATAGTGTTGATGGGGGTTTGATGGATACACATATGGGTGTAATTGATCCTGGGTTGAGGTGTAGAACTTGTGGTGGCAGACTTAAGGAATGTCCTGGACATTTTGGTTATGTCGAGTTAGCGAGACCGATAGTTCATATTAAATATGTAAAACCAATACTTGATATTTTAAGATCAACATGTAGAGAGTGTAGCAGGATCTTAGTTTCTGATCAAGAGAAACCTGCCTTGCTCGAGGAATTAAACAAGATTGAAAAGGAATATGGGTTTGGGGCTAGAAGGAAAAAAATAAATGATGTTATGAAGTCGTTAAGGAATATTAAGAAGTGTCCGCATTGTAGCGGAAAACAATATACAATTAAGATTGATAAGCCTTCTAGTTTTTATGAAAGAGATAAGAGATTGACTCCTGTAGAATTGCGAGTTAAATTAGAAAAAATTCCTGATGATGATTTGATTTTAGTGGGTTTAAATCCAAGGCACGCTAGGCCGGAGTGGATGGTTCTTAATATTTTAGCTATTGCTCCTGTTACTATAAGGCCAAGTATTACATTAGAAACTGGTGAGAGAAGTGAGGATGATCTGACGCATAAATTAGGAGATATAGTTAGAATAAATCAAAGATTATTTGAGAATATAAATGCTGGAGCTCCTGAGATTATTATAGAGGACCTGTGGGATTTATTGCAGTATCATGTAACTACTTATTTTGATAATGATATTGCTCAGGTTCCACCTGCTAGGCATAGGTCGGGACAACCTCTGAAAACGCTAAGTGAGAGGATTAAGAGCAAGGAAGGAAGATTTAGACATAATCTGGCTGGTAAAAGAGTTGATTTTGCTGCTAGAACTGTTATTAGCCCTGATCCTGAATCTGATTTTAATGAAGTTGGTATACCTAAAACTGTTGCTATGGAATTGACTGTTCCTGAGAGGGTTACAGAATGGAATAAAGAATGGTTAAAAACATTAATTAAGAATGGGCCAGATGTTTATCCTGGTGCCAATTATATTGTGACTGGGGATGGTAAGAAGAAGAGAATCACAGAGGAAACTAAAGAGCAGTTGTTGGAAGAAGTTGAAGAAGGTTATAAAATTGAAAGGCATTTGCAATATGGGGATATTGCGATATTTAATAGGCAGCCTAGTCTGCATAGGATGAGCATTATGTGCCACAAGGTAAGAGTTTTATCTGGAAAAAGTTTTAGATTGAACCCGAGTGTTTGTGTCCCTTATAACGCCGACTTTGATGGTGATGAGATGAACTTACATATCCCCCAAAATGAAGAAGCAATGGCTGAAGCAGATATACTCATGCAGGTTCAAACACAAATCATGTCTCCTAAACATGGTAGGAATATTATAGGATGTATAGAGGATGCTATTTCTGGAAATTACTTGCTGACTAAATATTTAACCTTAACGCGGGAGGAGACTATACAATTGTTGATTTCAATAGGGGTTACTGATTTTTCTAGATTGAAAGACAAACAAAAATACATGGGAAAAGAAATATTTAGTGTTTTATTGCCAAAGGACTTTACTTTTGCTGCTGAGGCAAGGAATAATACAAAAGTGATAATAGAGAAAGGGGAGCTTGTCGAGGGTATAATCGATGATAATACCCTTGGTGATGAAACTGGAACTTTGATAAGAGAGGTTTATGCCACCTATGGACAAGAAACAACTTTGGATTTTATTGGTAAGGTTTTTAGATTGGGTATTAAAGTTTTATTAAAATATGGGTTTACTACTGGTATTGCGGATACTGATGTGAGCGAGAATGTGCGTGATAGAATACATAAACTGCTTTTAGATGCTGAAAGAAAGGTGGAAGATTATATACAAGATTATAAAAATAAAAAACTTGAAATCTTGCCTGGAAAAACTCTTAAGGAAACTTTAGAAATAAGAATACTTGAATTATTAAATAGAGTTAGAAATAAAATTGGTGATCTTGTTGCTGAAGACGCTGCTGAAGATAATTCTACAGTTATCATGGCCAAATCTGGGGCAAAAGGGAATTTGCTTAATTTAGCTCAAATGGCTGCTTGTGTAGGTCAACAAGCTCTGAGTGGCCAACGTATAAAAAAAGGCTACTCTGGAAGAACTTTGAGTTTGTTTAAGAAAGGAGATTTAAGTCCTGCTGCAAGAGGTTTTGTTAGAGGCGGATTTAAGGATGGATTAGAGCCGCATGAATTTTTCTTTCATGCTATGACTGGAAGGGATGCTTTAATGGATACTGCGTTGAGAACTCCTAAGTCAGGTTATTTGTACAGGAGACTTGCTAATGCTTTACAAGATTTGAAAGTGGAGTATGATGGAACTGTTCGAGATGCTCATAAAAGGATTATCCAGTTTAAATATGGTGAGGATGGAATTGATGTAAGCAAAAGCGATGGTGGAACTATTGATATTATGAAGATCATTAATAAGGTGAAGGGAGTAAGATGATGGAAGAGTTGTTTAATGATTATAAGGAGAAGATTCCTGGAAAATTGTTGGATGATTTAAAGAAAGAGATTTCTAATATAACTGTTACTAAGAGAGAGCTTGAGGAAATGTTAGAAGAATTAAGTAAAGCTTATGAACAAAGCAAGATACATCCAGGCGAGGCTATTGGAGTTATAACTGCTGAAAGTTTTGGTGAGCCTTCGACACAAATGGCATTGAATGTGTTTCACTTTGCTGGTGTTGCCGAGATGAGTATTAGTTTAGGGTTGCCAAGGCTAATTGAATTGTTTGATGCTAGAGCAAAGATAAAGACTCCTATGATGAATGTGTATTTGAAAAGCCCTTATAATAAGGATCCGAATAGAGTAAGGAAAATAGCAGGGCTGATTAAAGAAGTTACTTTGGGGAATATTGCAAGTAACTTTTTCATAAATGTTCAGAAATTTCAGGTCGAGGTTGTGTTGAACAATAAGAAAATGAGGCAATTTAGTTTGAAGGATAAGGATGTTTTAAAAATTGTTGCAGATGCGTTCAAAACTTCAAATGCAAGACTCGGTGTTGATAAAATTATTTTGAATGTGAGTGAGGAGAAGAGTCACTTAGTTGAGCTTTATAAACTGAAGGAAAAGGCTAAGATTACTGTAATATCTGGTGTTAAGGGGATTAAGCAAGTATTGCCTGTTAAGTCCGGAAATGAATTTATGATTTTGACTGCAGGTTCTAATTTGAAAGGTACTTTTAAAATTAGTGAGGTTGATGAGGTTAGAACAATTACTAATGATATCCATGAAGCAAAGAAGTTTCTTGGTGTTGAGGCTGCAAGACAAACTATAATTAATGAATCCTCTAAGGTGATTAGGGAACAAGGTATTGATGTGGATGCTAGGCATATCATGTTTATAGCGGATGTTATTACAAATTCTGGTGAGATTAAAGGGGTGACGAGGAGCGGTATAACTGGAGAGAAAGAGTCTGTATTGGCGAGGGCAAGTTTCGAGACTCCGATTAAGCATATTGTTAATGCTAGCTTGGTTGGGGAGGAGGACAAGCTTAATTCTGTAATCGAGAATGTTATGTTAAATCAACCTGTTCCTCTTGGTACAGGCTTGCCTGATCTGGTTGTTAAAATGAAGGGTGAGGAGAAATGACCATTGCTAGGCTGAAAAATGAATTGAAAAGTGGGAAAGTGGTATTTGGTTTCGAGAAAACACTAAAAAATATAAAATTGGGAAAAGCGAAAACTGTTTTTTTGGCAAAGAACTGTCCAGATGATTTTAGAAATAAGCTGAAGGGATATGGTGTTGAGATTATTGAACTTAAGGAGGAAAGCGATGAATTGTCTTTGATATGTAAAAGACCTCATTCTATAAACGTTATTAGTTTTTAAGATGAAACTTGATGTTAAATTAATTGGTTATGTTAATACTTTTGAGAAATATACTAGAGTGAATGCAAAAGATTGTTTTTTTGATAAGGATAAGGTTTTGGTGTTCGTGGTTAATTCTTTAGGTTTAGGAAAAGCTGTTGGAAAACAAGGAGTAAACGCGAGAAACTTATCTTTGAAATTAAAACAGAGAGTAAGGATTATTGGTTTTAGTGAGGATCCATGCGGGTTTGTTAAAAATTTGCTTTATCCTTTGAAAGGTTTTGAGGTTGTTAAAGAAGAGGGGAAAATACTAATTAAGACTGAGGATAGAAGCCTAAAAGGAAAAGTTTATGGTAGAGATAGAACTAATTTGAAAAATATGAATGAAATATTTAGGAGATATTTTAGGGATATGGAAATTGTGGTTGAATAGTACATTGTTAAGTAAGCGGGAGTTATTTTAGCTAAAAAATTAATTCTTCTTTTTCTTCCGCTTTCTTGGTTTATTCCAATATGGGCTTTTACATTTTGGGCAAACAGCAGGTTCTTCATCACTTCCACGAGGAATCCATTTGTGTCCACATCTCTCACATTGGAATCCTTCAACTTCTATTTTTACTCTTGCCATTGACGAATATATGATTAACTAGTATATAAATATTTAGTATATTCTCTAGTATAGAAATGTTTAAATAGTTAATATACCTAACTGATATATTATTAACTAATAATATAAGAGAGACTCCTAAGAGTCCCTCAGATTCCACTCGCTAAAATGAAATCCAAAGATATAATTCGAGAGAAGTATAAAAAAGTTTCTTGTTTTAGATGTAGTTCTAACAAGATCAAGAAAGACGGCAAAAGGAAAACACAAAACAGAGGAAATATACAAAGATATAGATGTAAAGAATGTAATTTTAGATTTGTTATAGATGATGGTTTTTACAGGATGAGAACAAACGAAAATAAAATTACTGCTGGGATTGATTTATACTATAAAGGCGTTTCGTTAAGAAAAGTGCAAGAGCATTTTCAATCTTTTTATCCAAAGAATAGCACGCATGTTTCTGTCTATAATTGGATTGTAAAATATTCTATGATGGTAAGCAATCTTACTGATAATGTTCCAATTCAATGTGGCAATGAGATGATGAGTGATGAAATGGAATATCATAGAAGGTTATATCATCAAAAAGGAATGAAAGGAGTTGAACAGAATTGGTTTGTTGATACATTTGATTTACAAACAAGATTTATGATTATTGGAGAATATATGAAAAGCAGGACTAATAAAAATCTTATTAAAGTTATGAAGAAAACCAAATTCAAAACAGGAGAACAAGTTAAAATAGTTACAACAGATGGCTTACAAGGTTACCCAACTGTTCTAAGAAAAACTTTTGGCTTACAATCTCCTTATCATGCTTCTTCTAGAACAAAGAGCAAAATAATTCACAATGTAGTTATCGCTTCAGAAAGAGGTTTTAATCATCCTATTGAAAGACTACATAATACAATTAGAGAAAGAACAAAGATTATGAGGGGATTTCATGGTTGCATAGACTCTGCTCACGCAATTATGAAGGGATTAGAGATTAATTATAACTTTAACAGAAAGCATATGGCCTTGGGAAACAAAACCCCTGCAGAGATAGCCATTATCGATTTAAAACTTGGTGTAAATAAGTGGTTGGATTTGATTAAACTCTCTTCTTTTAAATCTTAATAGGTTTAATCTGCAAATTTCTCAGAAAGATCAACTAATTCTTTAGAGGTTATTTTACTCCCATCTACCTCAAATTCTTCTTCATTGATTTCAGGATTAAATTCAAATTTGCTATAATCTCTTTCAAAAATAAGTTTGCGATCTTCGTAACCTTCTTCTTTTATTATGGAATAATCTTCAGCATCAACATAGACTTTGTATACTGAAGGTTCTCTTTGATAGTATGCCAATCCGCCTTTTTCTAATTTGTCTTTCGTTTCTTCAGAGATAACATCTAAAACTTCAACTTTTACAATTACTGCATTCCTGCCATTTATTTTGCCTTTCACTGCACTTGCCTTATATTTAGAAGTATCTGCTAAATCAGAAGGAATTAAAAATTTACGTAAACCATTATCTATAGCCCAAGAACAATAACTTTTAATTTCTGGCGGGAGATTGGTGTACCTTATTTCATTAATTAGTTCTTCTTGTCTAATTTTGCTTCTTTCCTCAGCAAACCATTCTTTCGCTTTTATTACTCCTAACTCTTTTACTTTCATATCCATTTTAGATAGCAATTCTTGTTCTTCTACAGGAGACCTTCCTTGATATATTGTGTAATAAGAGTTTTCATTACAAATATTAACTCTTCCTTCTGATTCTGTTTTTATCATATCTGGACGTTTAAACTTTGAAACAAATTCTCTCTTTGTTCCGTCTCTGTAATTCATCTCATCGAATTCATAAGAAAAAGAATTAGTTTCGGCATATTTTTGTGCTATAAGTTTATTTAAATAAGAAACATCTCTTTTTGTAAGATTCTTGAACCATTCAATAATCTTATCTATAAATGAATTTGAATCTTCATCAGATGTACCTTGAGCAGAAACAAAAGTTGTAAGCCCAATTAAAAGTATTAAGCCAACTGTCAAAATAATTCTTTTGTTCATAGTGTAAATTAAAGTAATAACTCCTTTATAAAACCTTCGAAAGCTTTGGTATAAATGTTTGGATATTACACTTTAAAGTATTTGGTATAAACATTTGTATGAGCAAATATAATGAAATTATTTTATCTATTCTCTCAAAAAACGAGATAAAAAGCACAAATCAAGTTTTAGAAGAATTGCAAAAGAAAGTAGATAAAGTGATAAATTGGCACGCTCTTTATAGAATTTTGATGGAACTTAAAGTAAACGGAAAAATTGAAAGATTACAGAGCAAAGCAGGTTTTTTCTGGAAGAGAAAGTGACTTTAACTTTCCTTAGCTCCCTTTAACTTAACAATGCAGTTGAATAGGAATATTTATAAATGAAATTTCTAGAAATAAGGTTAAAATGGGAAAGAAAAGTCGAGGACTCGGAGCTGGAAAAAAGCTTAGGAAGAGAAGAGAAAAATTTAGGTGGAACAATAAAAATTATACTAAACGAGCTCTTGGTTTGAAAAAGAAATCTGATCCTTTGGTTGGGAGTAGCCAGGCTAAAGGTATTGTTCTGGAGAAAAGACAATTAGAGGCAAAACAGCCAAATTCTGCAATGCGTAAGTGTGTTAGGGTTCAATTAGGTAAGAATGGTAAAAAAATAACTGCTTTTGTTCCCGGTTATAATGCTATTAAAAAGATAGATGAGCATGATGAGGTTATAGTTGAGGCTATCGGTGGTTCAAGAGGAAAAAGTAAGGGAGATATTCCTGGTACTAGATGGCAGGTTATTAAGGTTAATGACCAAAGTTTAACTGCTTTAGTAAAAGGCAAGATTGAGAAGGGTAGAAGATGATTATAAAATTAGAAGACATTACTAGGCTGCAAAATTGGAGATTGGATCAACTGAACGTATGTAATGAAATAGGAGTTAATATAAGGCAAGATTTGGATGAAGATGAATATAAAAATCCCGAATATGGAGAAATGTATTGTGAGTTTATTGAGCGTTATCAGCAGAGGACTCGAAGACAAATCAAAACCTCCATATGCAAAAATCGTTGGGGGAAATGGTACATTTCTATAGTTCTTGTACAAGATTCGCTTTTCGATGCTAGCGGGTGAAATAAAAAATGGAAATAAAATTATTTAATCGGTGGGAAACTCAGCAAATAAAAGTTACAGATCCTGGATTGATTAATTATATCAATCTTGATCCTATTCTTGTGCCTAGGACTGGAGGCAGGAATGCTAAGTTTAGATTTTATAAAAGTAGGTATCATATTGTTGAAAGATTGATTAATAGATTGATGGTTCCAGGACATAGGGGAAAGAAACACAGATTATCTTCCGGACATAATACTGGAAAAGGGCAGAGTACATGTAAGATAGTTGAAAAAGCTTTGGAGATTATTGAGAAAAGGTTGAAAAAGAATCCTGTTGAGGTTTTTGTTTTGGCTTTGGAGAATGCTGCTCCGAGGGACGAGATATCTACAATAGAGTATGGCGGAGCTAAATATCCTCAAGCAGTTGATATGGCTCCTCAAAGAAGAGTTGATATTGCATTAAGGATTATGGTTCAGGGTTCTTATTCTAAATCTTTTAATGGAAAGAAAAAAATACAGGAATGTTTGGCTGAGGAGATTATTTCTGCTTATAATTCTGAAAATAAAAGTGCTGCTATTGCTAAAAAATTGGAATTAGAGAGACAGGCTGATTCTAGTAGATAAAGTATCGGTTTGTCTTTCGCCCTATTGCCTGAATTTGCTGTTCTCTGGCTTTCTTTGTTTTTACCTCCTATATTTGTTAAAATATTAGAGAGACAGCCTATTTTATCGGATTGTCTTTCTAAGTTGGTTAATTTGATTTTTTATTTGAGGAAAGGATAATATTGCTCTTTTAAAAGAGTCATCATAAGCTGAAAGTCCTTTGATTATAGTATCGACTCCTTTATCAACCTCTTCTCCAGATATTTCTCCTAGTTCATTAATCCCAAGTGCACTAACAGATAAATAAACCATATCCTTCTTTTTGTCGCCTGTTAAGGCAGTTTTTTTAGGATTTATGCCCTGAATTTTTAAAGATATTGATAACATTTGCATTATCATATGTATGAATCCAAAAACATTTTTTTCTATTAAATTAAGACCTGTTTTTTTTCCTTTCTCTTGATTTTGCGATTGTACATAGTGTTTAAATATAATTTTTAGAACCTTTTGTTGAAACATATTTTTCATATCCTTTTTCTTTTCAGGGTCTAATTTTAGGTTTTTTATATGGCTTTGTGGAAAGTGTTCAAATTGTTTGTAATACATAAAATCCAAGAAATTGTTTAGACTCAAAGAATATAGGTTTGCGGGTCTTTTTCCTTTATAAACTGTTTTGGAAGACAATAGTCCTAAGTCCTTTAATCTTTTACAAGACCCAGAAAAAAAATCATCCGTTCTTGGCTTTTGATTAGTGTTTTCCCAAAGCTGAGCTAGATTGTAAGGTGCTCCTTTATCTAAACACAATAACGAAAAAATAGTTCTATTATCCCACACGTTGAACTTTTCCTTTCTTAAATCCTTTATACCCATGCAATTGTGGGGTAATTTAGAATATATAAATATTTATTTTTTCTAGTATAATGGTGGAATGCAATTGAATACCCCTAAAATTTATTTTTTCTATACCCATAAAAATAATTTTTTTCTTCGGTATTAGTTCTTAAGGTACAAAATCATTTAATGAAAACCATGATTACTATTGAGAAAATAAAAAAAGTTTTGCAAAAAAATAATGAATTTGGGTTGAACATTACTGAAATTTCTAAATTGGCTGGAGTTACAAGAGAAACTACAGTTCATTGGTTAAACAAATTGGAAATGAGTAAAGAAGTTCTTGTGCATGTTAATGGAACTTCAAAGATATATAAGTTAAGAAAAAATGTGTTGCAAAACTAAAATCCTCAGAATTAGAGTAACTGAAAATCAATTTATTAGATTAAAAAATAATGTTGAAGCTTTTGGTTCAAAATCAATTTCTACTTATTGCAGAGAATTACTGTTGAATGAACCGCCATCTTTGTTGAAATTAAATTCTATTGAGAATAAATTAAAGAAATTGGAGCAAAAGGTGAAATAAAAATTTTTGGAGGTATATTATTAGCATTTCTGAGAATGGGGGCAACAGTTGAACAATGATTGAATTTGATTTTGATGGATTTAAGAAGTTTGTTAGGGAGAAAGTAAATCCATCAATTAAAGAATTTACACAGAAAGAACAAAATAAAATTTTAGACTTAATTGAAGTAATAAATGAAAATCAATTAAGATTGGCCTTAAATGAAATAAATAAATTTCACAAAATTGATTTGAAACTTCCAGAGTTAAAAAAAGAATTTATAAAAAAGGAAGAAAAGGGGAAAGAAAAGAAAAAGCAAGCAGATGTCATCGTTGATTTGATTTTAGAAAATTCTAAATTATTCCATGACCAATATCAAGAACCCTTTGCTAGAATAAAAGTTGATGATCACTATGAAGTTCATGCACTTAAAAGTAAATTCTTTAGAAGATATGTTTCAAATTTGTTTTATGAATCTGAGGACACGGTGCCCAGTTCCACAACAATTAGTGCATCTATGAAAGTTTTAGAAGCAAAATCTATTTTTGAGAGTGAAAGATATGTTTTGTATAATCGGGTAGCATGGAATGAAGAAACTCTTTATTATGATTTATGTAACAAAAAGTGGGAAGTAGTTAAGATAACTAAACAAGGTTGGAATATAGTAAGTAATCCACCAATCATCTTTAGAAGATATGCGCACCAGAAACCACAGGTTATACCTTTGAAAGGCGGAGACTTCAAGAAATTTTTGGACTATCTCAATATAAAACAACCGCCCATTAAACATTTAATTCTAGTTGCAATTGCTACTTTCTTAATTCCAGGAATACCCCATGTAATTATAATCTTGCATGGTGCACAAGGTTCAGCAAAGTCTACTTTCTTTAAAGTTATAAGAAAATTATTTGATCCGAGTGCATTAGAAGTTTTAACATTTCCTAATGATAAAAAAGAGTTGATACAAAAATTAAGCCATCATTGGTTTTCTCCTCTTGATAATGTTTCTTATTTATCTCAAGAACAATCAGATATAATATGTAGAGCAGTAACAGGAGAGGGATTTAGTAAAAGGGAACTCTATACAGATGACGATGATATTATTTATGCCTTTATATGTTGTGTTGGATTAAATGGAATTAATATTGCTGCTACTAAACCAGATTTACTTGATAGGTCTATATTAGTAGAGCTTGAAAGGATCTCTAGAAAAGAGAGAAAAACAGAAAGAGAATTTTGGAAAGAGTTTGAGAAAGATAGGCCTTACTTGTTGGGTGCATTGTTTGAAACTATTAGTACAGCTATGAGAATTAAGGAGGAATTAAAAGAGCTACCTAGAATGGCAGATTTTGCTGAGTGGGGTGAAGCTATAAGTCAAGCTCTAGATTATGATCCTAGAACGTTCTTGAATGTTTATTATGATAATTTAGGAGTACAGAATATAGAAGCAATTGAGAGCCACATCATAGGATTGCCTATACTAACTTTAATGCAACAGCAGCAAGAATGGGAAGGTACTCCAACTGAATTATTGAAAGAATTAGAAAGACTTGCAGAAAATTTGAAGATAAATACTAATTCAAAGGTTTGGCCTAAAGCAGCACATTCATTGACCAGGAGATTGAAGGAATTAAAAACAAACTTGGTAGAAGAAGGTATAAGCTATGAACGAGGTCGTGATAGTCAAAATAGGACTATCAGAATAATAAAAAGTAGCAAAAAAAGTGTCAATGGCGTCAAAGCGACCAAACCTCAAAATTCAGGCTTAAGAGATATAAAAGAAGATGACACTAATGACGCTTGTGACACCTCTCTCCCAACTTCTATACCAAATTGCATAAAAAAATGCAAATCTTGTGATATTGAAACTAATGGTTTAGTTAATGACTTATGTGATGATTGTAGAAAGGAGGCTTCTGATGAAAGTCCCTAATTGTGATATTGATAAATTAATTGCCTGTATCAGATATGCTGAATCAAAGAAACCTAAAGATCCGGATAAATTCATCAGGGTTCAGAATTATATCTCACAACACATTGGAATCGCCACCCGTCTTATAATCTGTGGGTGTTATAGAAAAGACTTGGAAGGTGAACGGCTATGAACTGCTCCCTATGTCTCAAAAAATATATTCCTGTGAGAAAATGGCAGAAATATTGCAGTAGAGCCTGTAAGGATAGAGCAAATAACCAACGTAAGAAAGAGCAAAGAGACCGATTACTCTCAGCCACGCCTATTAAAACCAACCTAGAGAGGGAGGATATTCATTAATTCTGGGCTAAACAAGAGGTTAAGATGGAACAGGAAATGAGGTTATTGACAAAAGAAGAAAGTTTGTGGATTCGATATAGAGAGTTGAATAGAATTTTGAAAGAAATTTCACTAATTTGTCAAAAAAACCAGAATAACCCTGCTTTTTTTGAGATAAATCCACAAATTTCTGAATTAAATAACAAAGTTCTTCCTAAATTTTCCTATATCATGAATATTTGCTTTAAAGAAGAACAAACAAAATTAGAGGAGGTTAAATAAAATGCCAGAAGAAAATAAGAAAAAAGGTCGTCATCCTGACTACAAAGGGGATGGAGTTGCAGTTTGGGTAAATTCAAAGGATGACAAAACTAAGTATCTTAGTATAAAGGTCTTAGGAAGCATTAACCTAGTTGCATGGAAATATGAGCCAAAACAAGAAAAACAAAGTGAGCTATAAGTTTAATGGGAGTGAGTTGGATTGTCTGTCTTCTTACGTTTAAAAATGGCATTAAGATTGTTTTCTAACTCGCCCCCGAACAATAAAAATTAAGGAGATAAAAATGTGTGATATTAAAAATTGTAATAATCAATCTAACATGACCTATTATAGAAAACGACTTTGCAACAATTGTTTCAAAAGGTATGACGGGCACATATTAAAACTTAAACTCGGAATTGGAGATTAATAAATAAATGGGATTATTTAGCGAATTTGGAAAAAAAGAAATAAAACTAACAAAGCCACCAGAAGTTAATTCTAGATTTACTCAGTTTGGTGATGAGCAGATACTCAATGAAATATTAGAAGAAGAAAAGGTCAATCCGAATTTCAAAAGGATGCACGATAAAATATTAAGGAAATGTTTAGATAAGAAATTGGAATTAAGTAAAACTGTGATAATTCCTTCTGTTATGGAATCGCCAAGAGAATTTGAGGATTCAGTTCAGAAAGTTATCGATAAGCTAAATAAAGTTCCTGAATTATTTATTGAAACAAATAATAAAATTAATTTACTAATAAAAAACAATGAGCAGAACATTACACAACTTAAATTAAAAATAGACGAGTTTTTAGAATCTATTTCAGAATCTAGACAAGATGACAACAACAATAATAAATCGGATGAACTATTAAAACAACTCAAAGATAAGATAGATAGCTTTGAAAGTGAGATCAATAATAAACTTAGTGAACTAGACTCAAAGTTGGAAGAGATAAAAGAAAAGCAGGAATTAGAATCAAAAGATAGTCATAGTGATGAGGCTCAGGATACTAAAGATTCTGATTATGATTCAGATGATGACGAACCTGATGATGATGTTGAAGGTAATGACGAAGACAATGACAGTGCTTATATCAAACAACCAGAAGAACCAAAAGAAACAATAAAATCTAAATAAGAGGTTATTATTAGAGATATAAAAAGTGGTAATTTTAAAGGCTTTAGAGGTTATGAAGATAAAAAATGGTCTAAGGGCTCAGTACAAAACATAGTAGAAAGATTAATGCAAGAGGGCAAGATAAAAAGGATGGCAAAAGGAGCTTATCTGTAGATGATTATTCCATGCTCCATTAAAAAAGTGAAAAGGGTTGGTTAATGGTTACAAAATCATATTATCTAGAACAAAATAAAAAACTGGATATAAGAGGGTATTACAATTTAAATGGATCTTTTTCTGCAAGTACATTTATGGTGCAGTAACCAATTAAGAAGATTAAAACATTAAAATTTCTCATTCTGCCTTAAAAAAGCAAGATAATTCTGGGGAATGGGGATTTGGTTAATGATATTTTGGAAATCGAAAAATCCGCATATAAGCGGGTATGTCTATTTTTAGGCGTGTGTTTTGGATGGGACACTAAATACCAACTCCAATACCAACAAAAAAAGAAATAATTAAACTTAAAAGAACAGGCCCTCTGCCACTATTCAATGCGATTTAATGTAAATTTAGTTGTTGGGGAGTGGGGAATCGTAACCAAAACAAGTACATCAAAATGAATTCTAATAGCAAAGCTAGGTCTACTACTTAAATTTGGATAATAAATTTGGTACAGGGGTGGTTATCTTGTTGGTATTTGGGTGGTTAGTACAAGAGTAAAATACCAAGAACAAACGATTTCTGGTGGGGGTTGGACATCACCATTAAGTACACGCACGTTATAATATGTATGTGCTTATAGGCCGAAACCCCCACGATAAACACTTAGCCTTATACGTTCCTTGTCTATGGCTGTACTATGTATTATTTTGTTAAACAAGAATAACACAACAACATAAAATTTTTATATCCTCTTGCCTTTTAGGGCTTAAACGTGAAAAAAGATTAACTAGGAGTTTGAGCATAACCCATGACCTCCTTTGAAAGTGTGTCTTGACCTCCCGCCTTGAGGGTATTAGTTTTTCTTCCCTCAGGGCATCTCTGTTGGATTAGAAGATGAAAGATAAAATAGAAAATAAAAACGGATTGAATGTTCAGATAGAACAGAAAGGAGTTAGCGAGCCGAGTAAAATATTCTGTGACCAGATTGAATATATTTCTAACAAGAAAGATAATGTCTTTGACCATCATTTGTTTTTCTGGAATAAAGGAGAATTAATATTTAAAGTTTGGCTTCCTAATAATAAAGATGATAAGGAATTTGAGGATATTTATGAGGCTTTAAAGAGCGTAGATATTTTAGTTAAGGAAGATGAGTAAAAACTAAAAAGCGCCAGAGACCCCGCGAACAGCTCTAATCAGGAGAAGTAGACAGAGCCCCTGGACATTGAATATGATATTAAATTTGGATTATAAATCTTTTGCTGTCTTATTTTTTATAGATAAACCTCCTGATTACTAGATAGAATATTACGAAGTAAATAATGAACAATAGCCATCCTATATTCTGGTGGAAGAGACCTATAGCAAATGTAGATGAAAAATGTATACCAACTAGATAAAGTAAAAAAATTCTTAATATATTAAAGAGAAATATGCCTACTAAGCCTATGGGGAAAATTAATAGTGCTCTTTTCTTACTTAGCTTATGATAGTCTAAAAAGAATATCAAGAAGAATAACGTTGTGAATAATAAAAGAGAGTCAATACCAGAGCATGGTTCACCTATTAAAGCTCTAAAGCTGTTAACTGCTAATAACTTTCTATCTAAGTTAATTGTGACATCTGTATAAAATAGGCTAAATATAAAGCCTAATATTTTTATAACAATCCCAGCAAAAAATGGCCAGAGGCTCTGAAATGCTCTAATCAAGAAGAAATACAGAACCCCCAGCCCACTAAAGGTGAATATTTGGTACTTGAATTGTTTGATGAATGATATTGTGAACTTATAATTGAATATTGAGAGGAATAGGAAAGAGATGAATAAGATTAATGGTATTGTTACTAAGATCGTTGCCTGGATTATATGATTTGTGAAGTAATCTAAATTTAGTTTAATGAAATATCTAGTTAGATAGTATAGGAATATTGATAATAGAGTTAATAATGAAAATCCAATTATTGATTTAAAATTACTAGCGTAATTTTTTAATACAGACAATTTTTTCCTGTTGTAGAGAACGAAGGCGAATAGAACGAAGATTCCTGATCTCAAGATGTTTGCTTTGATGTAAGGAAATCCTTCTGGCAAAATTGTTGATTGATATACACTTAAAGGTTGAACAAATAGGCTTATGAGAAATCTGATTATGAAAATCGATGCTATGAAAATTCCTGATTTAATTAGTAGTTTGTTTAATTTCATTTTTATACTGATCAAATGACCTATTTATGATAAATAAACC
>JBDRGP010000018.1:0-3222 GCA_043817645.1 Candidatus Woesearchaeota archaeon | reverse complement strand
AACCATAAAAAATATAGTTTTGTTGCTTGACCAACTCCTGAAGCAGTTGTGTAATCTATATCTTGGCCTTTTAAAACAAGGCTAAAACTAACATATGAAAATATAATTAATACTATTATAAATATAGCAAAGATTTTATGTCTCATTCTTTTAAATTCTATAAAAACCCAAATTGCTATAATCAAAACAGATATAACTAAGAGGGCAAGTCCGACCACCATGCTTTAAAAAAGTAAGATTACTATAAAAACGTTTCGGATTGGGCTAATAGGATAGATTTTAAAAATAGAAAGTATTTGAAATATTTAATGAGTTTAGCCCTGTAGTACAGTGGTCAAGTATCGGAGGTTCTGGACCTTCTGACCCAGGTTCGAATCCTGGCAGGGCTATTGATTCAAACCAAGGTTCGATACCAAGAAGGCACGAGAACCTGCTTACGCAGGATCCTGGCAGGGCTATTGATTCAAACCAAGGTTCGATACCAAGAAGGCACGAGAACCTGCTTACGCAGGATCCTGGCAGGGCTATTTTCATATTTTCTGATCTGTCAGGGCTATTTTTCTCAATAATTAAATTTAAATATCCTTTAGTCCTTTATTATTTATGACAAAAGATGAATCAATTGGAAAAGAAATAGGGATGGTTTCAAGTTACTTTGGTCATGTGGGTGTAGCTGCTATAAAACTTTCAGGCAGCTTAAAAGTTGGTGATAAAGTGCGTATAAAAGGTCATACGACTGATTTTGAATTAGATATAGACAGTATGCAAATAGAAAGAAAGGATGTGGAAAAGGCAAAAAAAGGTGACCACATTGGGATAAAGGTTCCTGAAAAAGTGCGCCCTAGTGACAAAGTTTTTTTAGTAAAATAAATCTGGAAAATTTATAATAGTAGAGTTAACAATAGCGTAAGCTTTAGAAAGATAGTTTTTTATATGCTTAATAGTAAGTTTAATCATGTTCGCAAGCCCACTCGTATCAAGGGCAATAAGTTACTCGTGAACATTGCTCAGCCCCTGTAGTCTAGAGGCCAAGGATCCCACCCTCTCAAATATGAGAAAATTCCAAGTAAGAAATTTATTACAAGGTAGTTTTCATAAAAAGAGAGGTGAAAGAATCTCGATGAGAGAGGAAATCTAAGCATCTCAATGCAACCTCTCTTTGTCTTGAGCAAAAACTCAAGAGTTTAGAGAACGGTGGTGACCCGAGTTCGAATCTCGGCGGGGGCATAGACACGGTAAAAGTACGATGCCCCGGTGGGGGGTAGATGGGGGCACACCCCCACCCCCGGCAAGGGCATTGACTTCAATATCTTTTTAGCTTTTTTATAAATTGAAAAAGCAAAAAGAAGTTCAAAAAGTAACTCGCAAAGAAAATTTGAAGTTGATAGTGTTTGAACTAATACAAAAGGGGTTCAGACCATCACAGATATGTAAGTTATTGAATATCAAGGAAACTGCTCTGCAATATCATTTATCGACGCTGAAAAGGTTAGGATTTATTAAAAAAATTGGATATGGAGTTTGGGAGATTCTTAAAGAATTTGATCAAAAAGAACTTCAAAAAACAACCCGAGTAGCTCATAACAACTGGGGGAGTAAATTTGAAGTTCTTAAAGAAGGCCAAGTGAGGGGCCACGCATTTCAATTTAAATTACAGGTTCCAGATAGATTAAGAAACTGGGAAAAAAGAAAAGAAATTTTATCGACGAGAGATATCAAATTTGAACCTCTAAATCACTTATTTGGGGGTGGCCAGAGTTTAGAGATTAAAGGTAGAAAAATACACCTTACAAACAATTCTGTCATCATTTATGAGAAAGAGAGCTATATCGCGGATCTTGCAAAAGATGCTAAAAGTATGGCGATTTGTCACTTTTTTAACCTTGTAAGGAAATTAGAAAAGCAATTGAAGGCAGATTTTAGCATACATGGGCAATATAAGTTTAGAGTTACAAGACAACATTATGCTCTCGTTAAAAATGCTCTCGCTAAGCAATACGATGAAAAGGGGAATAAATTAGAGGTTTACTCTGGGAATGGCCTATGGTTTATTATAGATAATTCTTACAATTTGCACGAGGCTGAAACAGTGCATCCAAGAGATGCCGACATTGACAATGAAAAGGTGCAGGATTTCTTTAATTCTTTGAAAGTTCGTCCAATAACAACGCAAGAGATTCATAGTAATTTTAAGGAGCTGAGAGAAATGATGAAGACAAGCTCGGAAAATCAGATCATGTTAGGTCAGGTACTACAACAGATGGAAAGCAATCTTGTGAAGATTACTAAAAAAATGGGGGGCTCTCAAAATGTATAGATTCATCATGAATGGGAGAAGGTACGTTGTCTTACTGAAATCAATGGATAGCATGAGAAAAAAGAACATCAATCAATTAAGCAAAGATTGTGACATGACCCCGAGCCATCTGACTATTGTGATGAAACAATGGGAAAAGGAAGGGCTGATTAAAAAAATCAAAAGTGGAAGGGAATATGTCATCAAACTTACTGAAGTAGGAAAAGAGCTTTTAGATATCATTAGAAAATATGATCAGATTGCAATTCAGCAATCAGAGAAATCAAAAATTCAAGAAAGTGAAAAGGAGGTGAACAATGGAATCGCAAAAAGACAATATTGTTAGATATGATGATCGGAGAAAAGAGCTCACTCATATAACTAGAGAAACAAAAGAAACAGAATTTGGGATGCTTAACTTGGAAAGCAAAGGAACATACAAGGAAGAAGGAATCAGGAAGGTTCTTGCTAATCTGCAATCCAAAAAGAAAATTCTTGAAAAGAATGTTGAAATTTTGAAGAAATTACAAGAGCCAAAACCTGAGATGACTCCTGAACTTCAAAATCTAAAGGATCAATTAACAACTCTTCAAAAAATAGACCACGATGAAAAAATTGGAGATGACGAGAAAAAGAAAGAGTTGGAAAATTTGGAGAATGTTGAGAAAGAATTGAAACAAGTCAACGAGGACATCAGGAAAATTAAAGAGGCAATCGGATCAAGGTTAAACTTATAATGGAAAACATAAAGATGCTTAAGATTGAGATCTTAAAGGACTCTGAGTATAATCCAAGGCAGATCACAAAAGATGAACTAAAAAAGTTAGAGCAATCTGTGAAAGAATTTGGATTAGTGCAACCAATAGTTGTCAACATCAATCCAGAGAGAGAAAATGTCGTAATAAGTGGCCATCAAAGATTAGAGG
>JBDRGP010000017.1:0-16199 GCA_043817645.1 Candidatus Woesearchaeota archaeon | reverse complement strand
TAAGACCCAACTTTGTCAAGAATTGCTATCTGAAGTTTGTCGATGGTGTTCTCGATCTTTTTTAGTCTTTCAGTAGCATGATTTATTTTTGTTTCTGCTATATTTTTGAATTCATTCAGCTCAGATATTTTTTTGTTTAAGTGGGATATTTTATCTAAGAAAACTTGGTTTGCTATTTCTATCATAGTGTTAGTGTCTGTTGCCCCTGGCATATAATCTACATAAGGATCTTGGGGGTATTGGTCTTGGGGATAGGATTCCTGAGGGTATCCTTCTTGACCATATACATCTTGAGAAGCGTACTCTTGATACATGTTAGGATCATTCCCTATTTCTTGTGTTGAGGGAGTGTATGGTCTTTCATTTGTTTGTCTTTGAGCAGAGAGGGTTGGAGGGTTAATATCCGGGCCTGTATCAGAAATAGCGCTTTTTATCTGTGATCTGCTGAGAGCATCTGTTATTTCTTTTGGGGTTACTCCTTCTTGCTGAAGAGTAGCAGCAATATCTTGTTCAGACATTCCTTGCTGTTTCATTTGTGTTACTTGTTCTAAGACTCCCATTTTAAGTAAGTATATATTTTAATAATAATATGAATAGGAGTATGATTATAGATACATACATTTTATCTTTTTTTTCCTGAATAGTAAAAATGATTGCTGCTATCCCACTTATCAATATGCCGACACCATATATATCTAACATTTTATTTTATAATGAATAACGCCAGGGTTCCGACGATTATACTTATCCCCCCGATTATTAATAATGATTGCGAATCTATAAAGTAGGAAATCATTTGAGTTAAAACCCCCACAGTTATTATTATCTTTTTCCATATCTCTATTTTTGACATCTTTTATGGATCATCTTAGTTTTATAGGCTGGAACATTTTTGCCTGTCTTGATAAAATCTCTAGATCTTCTTTTCTAGCGAATTTTGAAAACTCACTTGAGATTGTCTCAAGAAAAGATACAAGCCTCTCCATGTTCAATTTGAGTATTTCTATGTCTTTTTTTATCTCTAAAATAGATTCATTAGTTTCTTCCTTGGTTTCTAATAAGTTCTGGCCTATTAAAAGAAGCCTGTCTTTTAGAAGCCTTTGTTTTTCTTCCAAGTCTCTGATTCGAATATTCACGTCTCCAAAAGCTTGGCCATAATAATCACCTTGTTCATCCATTGAAAATATAAGTGAAATGGGTTTAAATTTGTTACTATAGTTATTATCTATTGGAATTTTCTTTACGAAAGTTTTATATACATCTTTTCTATATAGTTTTATGAAAAGAGGTTTAGTTGTTTTAGGATTAATATTGGTTTTAGTTATACCTTTGGTTAGTGCTGGGTTGATGGGTTGGGATATTTTTTTATCGCCTGGAGAGATGGAATCTGTTAAAATTGAAAAGCCAGTTAGTAAGTTAAATATTGGAGAGGATTTAAATGATGTATGGACAGGCTCTATTGATGATGATAATCTTCCTAATTTTTTAAAGGATGGATCAATTTATGTTGGAACTGAAACTTATGATTATGAACAATCTATTTATCTTGGGAAATTACAGCTCCAAAATTTTAGTGATTATGATTATAATAATGGGGATTATACTGTTGGTTTAAGGATTTCTCCTGGAACATATATTTTAAATTATTCAATAGATTTTATTAGAGACATTCCTTTTGAAGACTTGATTGGGGGGCAAATTAATTTTTTAGGAAAATCCTATACTATCACAAGTGCAGATTTAAATGCAAATAGAATTTTTTTAGATGGAGAAGAGAGTAATTTTTTAGTTTTAACTTCTGGGAAAAATATAAACTATAGTGGGGGATATGTAAGTTGGGTTAAAGTTTATCTGGAGCAATGGTCTGGGAAATTAGATAGAATAAGGGTTACGTGGACAGCTGATGATGAATTATTTGTAACTGAAGAAAATAGTGTGAGTCTTCCAGTTTTTGAATCTTTGAGGTTTAGATTTGATGGATTGAGTTTTTATGACGATCCTTATGATGAAGTATATGATGAGGTTTATGGAAATTTGTATTTAGATGCATTTTATGAAGAAGATACACTTATTCAAATAACCACTCTTGTTTGCATAGATAGTGATGATGGTTTGGATTATGATGAGAAGGGAACTGCTTCAGTTACAAAAGAAGGTACTATTAGTAAGGTTAGTCATGAAGATGGTTGTCTGGATGATCTTACAGATATAGAAAAAGACTTATTAGTTGCTTTGGGAGTTATTACAGAATCTGAAAAAAATAATGACGATCTTCTTCTTGAATCTGAATGTTTAGATATTTCTGAAGAGGATCTTAAAGTTTCAGTATCTGATTTTGATATTACAAAATTAGTGACTAAATATGAATGCCTTGATGGTTGCAAAAACGGGGCTTGTGTAAAAGAAGGAGACACAAGTGATGAAGACGATGATGGCGAAGATAACGAGGAGGAAAATGACGATGTTCAGGAGGAAAATGAACAAGAAGAAAGCATTACTAATTGCCAATCAATAACATCTCCAAATTGTCCCCGTGGAAGTAATGTAGAAAGCGATGAAGATTCAAGTGGCTGTGTTACGAGATATAGATGTGCTAAGAAATTATCAAATGGAAGAAATGCTGAGATTAAGGTAATGCCTGAAACTGCTTCAGAAAAAGCAAGAGAAAGATTAGGAGAGTTAGATTTTGAAGTTGAATTAAAGGAAATTGGGAAAGGGGATGGAACAAAAGCAGTATATGAATTTAAAGCAAAGAAGCAGGGTAGATTTCTTGGCTTGTTTAAGATAAAAGGGGATGTTATAGCTAATGTTGATTCTGAAACTGGAGAAATTGTTTCTACTAAAAAACCTTGGTGGGCGTTTTTAGCTGGGGGAATTTAAGTATATTTGGTCTTTTTTACTATCTCATAAAAATTATTAAACCCTCTCTTCTATTTAATAATATGAAATTCAAAGAGAATCAGAGATTCTCTAAAATTCCATTTTCCAAAGAGGACTAAAGAAAATGCAATTCAAAGAGGGAGCACCATTATATTCTGTGCAGGTTGAAAGAGAAGGTGGAGAGGACATCCTTTATATTAATTACTTGGGAGCTCCTTTTGTTCCGAGCCTTGTTGATTATCCAGAGATTATGGGAAGGACTGTTGATGCTTTAATCGAGAACCCAAATGTGTCGAGGATTGTTTTTGTCCAGCAAAAGAACTACAATTATGACCTTAATGAAACAAACATGCTCCTTGAAATCGCACAGCTTTATGTTTTTTTTGTTAAGCAAGAAAGGATTTTGTCCCAGGAAAAGCTTGTTACAGGCAACCCTGATTTTTTCAGCCAGAGATATAACGACCTTTTTTATTTTATCTTTTTATTGAAGCAGGATCCTATTGCTGCTTTTTTTGAATTAAAGAAGATTTTGATTGAGGCGAAGATTCTTTTAGATAAGCTTGGACAAAGAGATAAAATGGATCAGGAGAATTATATAACTCTTTTAGAGAGGCTTTATGGACTGTTGGAGGGAACAAAGTTAATCCAGGCTGCATCGCCTCATTTAGATGATTACCATAAAGGAAATAGGGAGGTTTATAACCTGATTTTTAGAGCAGATGTTATCCCTAATTTTACTTTTACCAGGCTTGTTTCTGATCTTCCTTCTAATGCAGAGATTATTGCCCAGTATAATATTGGAGCAAAAGAGGAGGAATCTCTTGTAACAATCTTAAGGAGAAAGAATGAGTCTAAATTAATTTATCATTTAAATCCGCCTGAAAACTCTTTGAGTGAAGACCATAATAGGTTATTGAATCAAGCTCGTGGAGTTTTGATTGAACACCAGCCTAAAGCAGAAGAGTTTACAGATATTGAGAGAACAAGGCAGGTTTTTTTTAATGTCTCCAAAGATTTGCTGCAGGATTTGGCAAGCAGCCAGGGAATGAAACTTAAGTATTCTGAGCTAAATAATCTAGCTAGGATTCTTGTAAGGAGTACTATTGGATTTGGGCTTATAGAGGTTTTACTTCAAGATAAGAATCTCCAGGATATTGTTTTGAATGCTCCAATCCCTCAGACAAAAATTTTTGTCAGGCATCAAGATTATGATGAATGTATCACAAACATTTTGCCGAGTCAGGCTGATGTTGATTCATGGGCTGCAAAGTTTAGAATGACTTCTGGCAGACCTTTAGATGAAGCAAATCCTATTTTAGATACTCAGTTGGGTATTGGAAATATCAGAGCCAGGATAGCAATAGTCCAACAGCCTTTATCTCCTGACGGCCTGGCTTATGCTATCAGAAGACATAGGGAAGATCCTTGGACTCTTCCATTATTTATCCAGAATAAAATGCTTAGTCCAATGGCTGCTGGTTTGTTGAGTTTTTTAGTAGATGGTTCAAGAACTTTGTTAGTTGCTGGAACAAGATCAAGTGGAAAAACTTCACTGCTTGGAAGTTTGATGTTAGAGATTATTCCAAAGTTTAGAGTGATTGTTATTGAGGATTCTTTGGAGCTGCCTGTTGAGTCATTAAGGAAGTTAGATTATGATATTTTAAGAATGAAAGTCAGGTCTGCCTTGCTGAAGACAACAACAGAAGTTTCAGCTGAGGATGGAATAAGAACCAGCCTTAGACTTGGGGATAGCTGCTTAATTATTGGAGAGGTTAGAAGTTCAGAGGCCCGGGCACTTTACGAAGCAATGAGGGTTGGAGCTTTGGCTAATGTTGTTGCAGGCACAATTCATGGGGCTTCTCCATACGGAGTTTTTGATAGGGTTGTTAATGATTTAGAAGTTCCGGCAACTAGTTTTAAAGCGACAGATATAATTGCTGTTGCTAATCCAATAAAAAGCCCAGATGGTTTACATTCTTGGAGAAGATTATTACAAATAACAGAAGTTAGGAAACACTGGAGAAAGGACCCTTTAGATGAGCATGGTTTTGTCGATCTCTTGAAATATAATGTTGAAAAAGATGAGTTAGAGGCGAGTGATGATCTGATTAACGGCGACAGCGAGGTAATCAAGGCAATTGCATCTAATGTTAAGGGCTGGGCTGGAAACTGGGACGCTGTTTATGACAATATTTTGTTAAGGGCAAAGATAAAAGAAGAGCTTGTTAAAACTTCTGAAAAGGCAAAGATGCCCAATATTTTAGAGGCTGGATTTAATACCTTGGCTAATCATACTTTCCATACTATCTCTGATGATGTTACGAGAGAGATTGGGCTTCCGATGAGTAATAGGGTTTTTCCTGAGTGGCAGAAGTGGCTGACACAAGAAATCAAAGGCAAATCTATTTGATTTCTTGGGCACTAAAAATGCATGGCGCGCTTCCGCGCGTAGAGCCTTAAACATTTTTGGTGTCAATCAGATAAAGAAGAAGAGTATTTGAGGAAGGTTTATTAATTCTATTTTTCTTTTTATACTATAAAAGAGAAGATGAAACCATTTAGAAATCCAGATGTTGAGGAAATATTGAGAAAGCATGGCGCGAGAATTGAAGGCCAGATTAAAACAACTCCTGTTCAAAATGTCAACTGGAGCAGAGAGTATACTACATTCAGAGCTGAAATGGATCCTGCATTAACAAGGTATGAGAGATGGTGTAAGAGCCTTGGAAGTGTGATAAAACTAAAGGTTTCTGAGAAAGATTCTGTTAATATTCAAAAGAGTTTAACTATTGCGCATCTGGATTTAGAGCCTTGGCAGCCCCTGACTCTGAGTGTTATGGCTTTTATTGCTGTTTTTATGATAGGAGTTTTAATATCTGTTGCAGTTGTTTTTATAAATCCAGATGGTTTTGCAGCATTTCCTTATTTGTTTTTCTTTTTAATGGTTGTATTCAGCTTGTTTTTGTTTTACTTTGTCAACGGATATCCAGCAAGATTAGCTAATAAATGGAGGCTTAAGGCTTCGAGCCAGATGGTTCCAGCGATTCTTTATATTGTAGTTTATATGAGGCATACTCCTAATCTTGAGAAGGCAATTGCATTTGCATCTGAGCATTTGCAGCCGCCTTTGGCATTAGATTTTAAGAAGGTTTTTTATGATGTTGAAGTTGGGAAGTTTTCAACTATTAAAGAGAGCCTTGATAATTATCTGGCTAGGTGGAAAGATTATAGCACAGAGTTTATAGAGGGTTTTCATTTAATTGAGAGCAGTCTTTTTGAGCCAGACAATAACAGAAGGATTAATACTTTGAATAAAGCATTGCAGGTTGTTTTAGAGGGAGTTTATGATAAGATGCTGAAGTTTACTCATAATGTTAAAAGTCCTTTGACTAATGTTTATATGCTTGGAATTGTACTGCCTACTTTGGGATTGGCGTTGCTGCCTCTGGCTTCTGCAATGCTCCAAGGAGCTATAAAATGGCATCATATTTTTATTTTGTTCAATCTTATTATCCCTTTCTTTGTGTTTTATCTTACTGATAAAATCTTGTTTTTGAGGCCAGGAGGTTATGGAGAGACATCTTTGCTTGAGAGGAATCCGCAATATTACAAATACAAATCTAAAGGTCCATATCTTACTGCTTTTTTAATCTGTTTGCCTTTTTTTATAATTGGGTTTCTTCCTTTGATTTTTCAGTATACTCCAATTCCAGGCATTCTTGGTTTAGAAAAAGATTATGCATTTTCTGAGCTGGGTTTAGGATTTTTAGGAAATGGAAAAGTCTTTGATTTTGTTCAAATTGACAATGGTTTTGTCGGGCCTTTTGGAATCGGAGCTTTAATCATGAGCATGTTTATCCCACTTGGGCTGGCGTTGTTTTTTTCAATAGCTTTTAATAAAAAGACTAAAGATTTAATTGTAGACAGGCAGAAAACTCGCCAATTAGAATCTGAATTTAAGAACTCTTTATTTCAGCTGGGAAACAGGATGGGGAATGGCATGCCCCCTGAGCTTGTTTTTGGGAGGGTTGCTGAGTCTTCAAGTGGATTGGTTACTGAGGATTTTTTTAGAAGGGTTAATTATAATATCAGGCAAATGGGAATGAGTGTTGAGTCTGCGATTTTTAATTCAAACAGAGGTGCTATAATTTATTATCCTTCTGACCTTATAGCTACGAGTATGAGGGTGCTTATAGAATCTTCTAAGAAAGGATTGAAAATAGCCTCTGTAAGCCTTATGAATATTTCTGATTATATGGGGCACATTCAAAAGATTACCCAGAGACTTCAAGATATGTTAGCTGAAGTTGTTTCTGATATGAAAAGCAATATGACCTTTTTAGCTCCTTTGCTTTCAGGAATTGTTGTTGGTTTAGCTGCAATGATTACTGCTATTTTGAGCAAGTTGAATTTTGTAGAGTTAGGAGGCGCTGGGGGTTTAGGGCTTTCTGGTTTTGGAGATCTGTTGAATATTTTTGCCAGGGAAAGCATGGTTCCTCCTTATTTTATGCAGATTGCAATTGGAATTTATCTTATTCAAGTAGTTTTTATTTTGACAAGGACTTTAGTAACAGTAGATTCTGGCGAAGACAAATTAGAGAGGACTAACAAAGTTGGAAAGAACTTGAAAGTAGGAATGCTTTTGTATTTTATCACAGCTCTTATTGCAACATCTGTATTGTTTATTTTGGTAGAGATAGTACTTGGAGGGATGTTTGGGTGAGAGATTTTTGCTTTGACCACTCCAGCCCCCATCTGCTCCTTTGTCACAGGCAGACAATAGTCTCATGAACTTCAGGAGATATAGTTAATATAAAATGTTTGAATTGGATAGTCTTGAGATCAGTTGACAATACAATCTGGTTTTATTTATTATTGATTCTTCTAAGCGAGGATTTATCCGAGCCTAATTTAGGAAAGTTTATTAATTAGGTTTCTTATTTGTTTTTATGATAAAGAGGATGAGAAAGAAAGGTCAATTAGTTTGGAGTGAACTACATGGTATTATTAAAGCTATAATAGTACTTATTATAATCCTTACTATCTTATTCCTTTGGTATGGTAGTGCTGAGGGCGCTGTTAATTGGATTAAAAATGCTATTAGGTTTGGAAGATGATTAGAAAGATAGATAGAAAAAAGAAAGGGGAGATTCAATGGGATCAAATGATGTATCTCCTTATTTTTTTAGCCCTTATAGGTTTGTCATTGGCTTTTTATTATCGAGTTAATATAATTAGTTGGATAAAGACATTCACCCCTGAGTTTGAGAGTTACGAGGAAGATGAGTATGTTGGATTACAAGATGAGGGAGATGGAATATCGAGGTATAATGACAAGGTTTGTGCTGAGAGGACTGTAGCTGTAATTTATGAAGATAAGATATATTTTTGTGATGAAGAGAAATATTGCAGTTATCCAATAGAAACTAAATTCATTATAGATGGTAGTGAGATAATGTTGGATAGATATGGAAATGACCTTCATATAGGAATTATCAACAGAAATAATGTCTTGATTGATAATGATTTTTTGGATTTGGATTCTTGGGTTTATCAGAGCCAGAGATTTTCTAGTGAAAAATCTTTTAATCTAAGGGATTTTGCAAAACTTCATTCCGCTTTTTTAGACCAGGAATTATTGTGCAAGACAGTTGCGGATAAAGAAACAGAAACTGATTTGATAAATCAATTATCTTGGCCAGAAGAAGAAGGGATAGAGATTATAGAATTGCCCAATTCTAAATTAAGACTAACAACAGTTAAAAGAGGCTGGCCATTGAGCTGGTTTGCTGATGATAAAAAAACATACAGCATAGACCTTTCTGATTATGTTGAGACATACAAGCTTTTTTTATATGCTGAAGATGGTTTTGTATCCATTAAGATAGATACAAAAGATGAAATGGATTTTGGAAGGATTTATCCTGATGATTCTATTTGGCTTGAAAATGAGATCATTCATGATACTACTCGTATTCTCTCATGGAGGAATATTCAGTGGATAAAAAGAAATCTTCAAGGTTCTTCAAGTGACAGAGCTAGTTTTGCCTTTGAAACAAATTTGAGAATTGATTATAACCAATTAAAATTATTTTTAGGAACATGAAATCAAAAAAAGGAATATTCATGAAATTTACTTTGGAAGTAGTTGTTGCTGTGGTTTGCATCATGTTTTTGACTTTTGCAGGATATAGGGTTGCTGAAGCTTATATTGGAGATAGAGAATTGAACAAAGCAGAAGATTATGCTGTGAAGCTTGAGAAGATAATTGCAAATCTTATAGAAGGAGAAGAGCAAAGTTTAATGATCCTTGGATTAATGGATTGGGCTGTTACTGGGTGGCCTTTTAATCCTGGAAGTTTTAGTGAAGAAGTGATGCCTGAAAAATGTTGGGTTAATGGATGGGAAAAGTGTATTTGCCTTTGTGATGATTGGAAGGGTTGGATGGAATCAAGGTCTATTGATCGCCTTCGTAGAGGTGAATTTAAGGAATGGTGTGATGAAAGGAGTGTTTGTTTTGAAGCAGATAATTCTAAGTTTAATGAAGTCATAGTCTCTGTTGAGGAAGATGGAGATAACAATGAGGAGCCTGTTTGGATTCAAGAATCAGCAATTAGCATTAAAATGAAATTAAACAATGGAGAGTTGAGGATTTGGAAAAATGAACAAGAAAGCTGAATTAAAACACATTCTTATTAAGGTCTTATGGATTATTGTATTTATATTATTAATGTATTTTATAGTAAATTATATGAGGACTTTAAATTAAAATGGCAAAAAATTTTAAAGGAAGTTTGACTGCAACTCAGATTGTGACAATTGTTATTTTAGTAGTGAGTTTTATTCTTGTAATTGATGTTCTTTTTAATGTACTTGACGAAGGTCTTGCTGACAGGGAAATCTGCCATACATCTGTTGTTTCAAGAATGACTCTTCCTGACACTATGATTATTAATTTGAAGGAGCTGCCAAAATTAAATTGCAAGACAAAGAATATTTGCATTACAGATGAATTTATGGGAGAGGGGGATTGTGAAGATGATTTTAAGACTGAAGAGTATTGGACTATGAGAATAACAAAAGATCCGGACGAAAAGGAAAAAGATATTAATAGACTTATTGCAAGAGAGCTAGTTGACTGCTGGAATATGATGGGCAAAGGAGAAGACCAGATTTTTACCAGGAGTTTTTCAACCAGTAAGGCATGCTCAATTTGCTCAAGAATAGCTTTTGATGAGGATTTAAAGAAAGAGTTGAAAAACATTAAAGGACTGGCGGATTATCTTAAGTCTTATAATGTTCCAAATCATAATGAGACTTATTTGACTTATCTTACAAAGAAGAGGACAATTGAGGGTTATGATCGAAATAAAGATTCTTTTACAACAGATCAGAAGGCAATTGTTTTCTTGGAAGTTGATAGCTCTTTGTGGGAAGAGTGGGTTACAGAGGTGATTCAATCTCAGGGAGGGGGTATTATCGGAGCTAAAACAGGGGCAATGATCGGCGCAATGATTCCTCTCCCAGGAACTGCTCCTGCTCTAGGAATTTTGGGTTATATTGGTGGAACTGCAACTGGTTGGTTTATTGATTCTGATACTAATAAAAAAGATAGAGAATATAGAACAGGATGGGATTTTATTGATTATTCTACGAGAAACTTGAATGAATTAAAGTGCACTTCTTTTGAGAATCTGGCTTAGTTAAATTTATAACATTCTGTTTCTATGTTTATTTATGAAAAGGGGGATATTAGAGGATAAGAAAGGAGAAGATATTTTGGATTATAATGTAATTTTTATTATACTTAATCTTGTGATTTTCTCTCTTTTCCTGTATTTTGTTTATGATGCAGCTTCTGGAGCTGTAGTTTATGAACAAGCTTATGCTAAAGAAATTGCTTTACTGATAGACAGTGCAAAACCAGACATGGAGATTAGACTGAATTTTTCTGAGGGTTTTGAAATTGCAGAGGAGAATCAGAAAACTGGAAGTTTAGTTAGTGTTAATGGCAATATTTTGAATGTTAATGTAGGTAAAAGAGAGGGATATTCTATAGAACATTTCTCTGATTATGATGTTAGTGTTGAGGAGAAGAAAAGCGAGGGATTAGTTGTGCTTAATGTCAGAGAAAAAATATTTGAATCAGGAAATGATTTTGATTATGTTGTAACTTTAGACCAGTTGGAGAATGCTATTTTGTATGCGAGGGATAATTTGATAATAGATAGAACCTGTCAATGCGAGCTGGATTGTGACAAGTTTCCTAATACATGTTGTGAGAAGTATGCTGAATGGATTTATCATTATTCCCAAGATTTTGAGCCTAAGATGAATCCTTTGTTAGTTTTGGCACAGATGATTCAGGAGTCGCAGTGTGATCAAAATGTTAACTCGGGATCTGGTGCCTTTGGTCTAATGCAAATTACCAATAATCCTGAGAGTTTGACTTTTGATTATTATTGTAAGGATAAACAGGTTGGAGATATTATTTTTAAGGATTTCAAAGATGTTCAAGGACAAGAAAATGCTGAAAATAATATTGCATGTGGCAGAAAGGTATTAGAAGGGAAATATAAAGAAAATATTAAAGGTTCTGATTCTTGCGGTTATGGATTTTCTGGAATTAATAGTGCTTTAAGGGGTTATGCTGGATGGAATTGTAATATCCACCCTACATATGTTTCAGATATCTCAGATAAATACTCTAAACTAAAAGAATCAGGAGTTGAATATGTTGCATCTAAGTAAAAACAAGAAAGGTGGAAAGAAGGTTTTGTCTATCTGGTGGATTTTTATGATAATTGTAATTGGAACAGTGATTTCGTTGGGAACATCATGGTTTTATGGAGCAGATATTGATATTAGGAAAGTGGAAGCAGATATATTAGGAGAGAGGATTATTGATTGTATTCTTGAGCAAGGGGTTTTGGTTGGAGAGTTTCAGGAAGAGGGTTTTGATCTTTATGATTTTTGCGATTTAAACAAGGAATCTTTTGGAAAGGAGAGTAATTTTTATTTTAATGTTAGTCTTTTTGATGATGCTGGCGTTAGTATAAAAGAGATTAAAGGAGGAAAGAGTTTTGAGATTCAGTGTGGTGTAAAAGAAGGAGGTTCTGAGGTTAAAGGAGGAGCTGAGTGTTTTAGATATAAAAGGAATATGATGTATCATAATCAAAATCAAGAAATTAAAATTGGGATTCTTGAAATTTTGACAGGGTCAAACCAGAATTAATAAAAATGATAAAACAAAAAAAAGGAACAGGAGGAGCAACAATTACATGGTTTGTTGGAGTTTTATTTATAGCAGTTATCTTGGGGGGGTGGGGGGTTGCTATTGCAGGATTATCTTTGAATAAAAATATAGGAGATAATGATATTAAATTTCAAAATTTAGAGGGATTTGGGGTTTTGGAGACCCAGGAGATTTTACTGAATGTTTTGAATAGCCTATTAAGTGAAGGGATAACTGTGAAAGAAAAAATAATCGATGTTGAAAAAGGAAATTCTGAATATGGGGATAATTTTGAAGAAGAGGTTAGAGAAATGATAAAAGAGTCTTCTAGTGTATTTATTTTTGAGATAGATGGAAGTGAAGATGTTAAATTCTGGCATCCTGATGGGATTATCCGGAGCTCTCTTTATGAAGCAAAAGTCTCTATATTTGTAGAGGACAGGGAAGTAAATGTTATTCTTCAGCAAAAATGATGAAAAATAAAAGAGGAGACATCACAGTAACATTATTAATTATTTTAGTATTTGTTTTAGCTGTGTCTAGCTTGTTTATTTTTATTACAAGTTCCAGAAATGTCGAGGCAAGAATTTTTGATGCAAGAGCAGTGAGTACTTTATTTTATGCTAGGGAGGATTTTGGAAATTTTTATTTACAGCAAGCAGGAGAAGAAGCGATTAGAGATACTTATCAGGATTTAGCAGATGAAGAAGGATGGAGCGACAGTGATTTTGAATTCAACTTTAAACAGGATCTGAAAGCAGGATTTGGAAAATATGGGTTTGAAGAGGGTTATCTTAAAGACTTAAATCAAAAGATTCAGACTGGCGATTTTAAGGCAATAAAATCTGGAGATACCTTAACTCTTGAAATAAGAGGTTTAGAAATGCAGGGAGGTTATGGAGAGATTAGTATGAAGTATAATCCAAGAGTTTCAATGAAGTTTGATTTGACAAATTTTAAGAAGTTGTAGTATCCTAATATTTTTGCATGGTGACTTTATTATATATTTTCTACTATCCATATTATTCTATTAACCTCAAAAACAATCCCAGTATTGACTCGGGTCTTAGTTTATTTATCACTGCTTCATTAGGAGTTATGCCTTCTTTCCTGCTTAATCCTAAATGGATCATATCATTATACCAAATAACAAATTCATTAAATGATTTAAACTTATGCCTGTTTTCCTCATAAGTCCTGAACCATCGTTCTTTCTTCCCATTAGTCTGCGGATGATTTCTCCTTGAAGGAATGTGGTTAATTTGTTGCTTTTGGAGAAACAATTCAAATTCTCCTAAAGATCTTTTTCCATTCTTGTCAAGAGTTGAATTATAAAACTGAGTTCCTTTGTCTGTGTTACATTCCCTAATTATTGCAGAGTACCGACCATAAGCGAACTTGATTGCTTGCTTCATTAGTTTAATACTATGTATTGTTTCTTCACTATTAAATTCTCCTCCACATAAGATCAGCCTCGAGGCGTCGTCCTCGACGGCACAAACATGTTTACCTTTAACCGTTTTTGAGACATGCCAATCAAGATGAACTAAAGAGAAGCTATGATATCTTTCATACCTACAATATTTTCTTTGTTTTTTCTTTTTCTTATCTTCTTTGGAAATACCTTTACATAAAAGATACCCATGAATTTTATTATGAGATATATTTTTTCCGTAAAATTTCTTGATCCACAATCTTAATTTTAAAGCTCCGCATATTAAGCTTTCTTCAACAGCCTTGTCAATTAATTCTTTATTCTCATCTGAGAGCTCTGTTCTCGGCCTTCTGTTTTTGTTTAATTTCGGTATTTTTCCTGTCATCTTGTATTTAGCATAAAGTTGTTGAAACCTTCTGATCTTAACTCCGCATAGAAAAGCTAAATCTTTATTCTTTATACCTTTTTCTTTTTCCTTGAAAATCCATTCTAATTTTCTTTCTTTTAATCTAACCATTCTCAAGAAAGCTACAACATCTTTCTTATCGTAATTATTGTTCTCAAACATATAAGAATAACGTTCTAAATAGGGGTGTAATAATTTCGGGATACTACATACAGCTGAGGCTTCCTAAACTTTTATAAAACCTAATTATCATCATCTCTCATGACAGAATCTAAATTAAAAGACCTAAAAAAAGAATACAAAAAACTCCAAGATAAATACAATCTTCCTAGCTTTGAGCAGCTTAACCAAGACTTTCACATAGAAAAAGTTGCAGAAGTTGAGACAGAAATCCTAATAAGAGAGATAAGAAAGTTTATTGCAGACAAACTTGCAAACTATCTAAGATTCATTGAAACACTCTTGAATCCTATGAACGCTCCAATGTTTGTATTTTCTGTAATGAAATCGATAAGTGTTGATGACAAAGGCAAGCTTACAAAATCCTACAAAAGATTAGCAAAAAATGAAGTCAAATTAATTAAAATTGATCTTGAATTCTCAGAAGAGAAAGAAGCAGAGTTTGTCAAGGAATCATACAGAATTTGGCAAGAGATTAAGAAAGATCTATCTGAAATCGTAGAAGCAATAGAACAGAATTGGGATAACAAATTCGAGGTTAATGGCAAGGGTTATTTAGGATAGAAATCCTTAAAAATAAAGAATTCTGGAGAGGGTTATGAAAGAAATATCTCAGATTGTCGCAGTACACTGTCAATACATGACAGACAATGGAGAACTAGCAGAAATCATAGAAAGGTCTAAAAAACCAGTTATAATCCCTCTTGTTCCTGAATTATCATGTAATTATCTAAAGACTCCAAGAGGAACAAGAATTTACGGATATATTCATTCAGAAGAAAACCATTATCCAGATTGGGGTTTAGAATGGTTAAAGAATAACCGGGATAACCCGGATTTTACTTTCGCGCAGGAAGGATACAGGCATTGCTGTGAGATGGATTTTCTTAAAATGCAGGAAAATCTTAAACACGGAAGAGGCAAACAACCAGACCCATACCATGAATACGTCTGTGCTAATGGAAAAGCCATGAGTTTTCTCTACCAAGCAGAAGTTATGCTTTTAGGTAAAGAGCTGCTTTGGAAAGAATTGTGTATTGACCCTAAGATACATATATCTGCAAACAATTCAGAAAACAAAAACACCTTAAAAGCGGTTAAAGACAATAAATTTCAATATCATCTTCCAAGAAATGGATTTGACTATCCTGCTCCTGGTTTGATAAACCTGCCAGCATACAGAGATGAGGGGTTGATTATCCTTCCTGAGACATATCCTCGAAGGAGAAAGACTTCTCCAGTAATTATGTTTTATTATAACAGAATCGGAGAGAATGAAAAAACAAGAAAACAGTTTTTCAGATATCTTGAAAGATCTGTTCCAATATCAGAATTGCCTATAGAAGATAAACCACACTCAAAAGTCATATTAAACCAATGGATGATAAGAGCATATAAGAGAATGAGGGATTTCAATGAAAGAGTTACGAAGAAAAAAGCAAAAGAGGATGAGAAATAAAACAGATAAAGATGACACACAAAGCATTTGAGGTTATCGGAGAGAAAGTTTTGTTAGAAACAGTTATAGAAGAAGAAAAATTAGCATTTCTTCGTAAATTAGCATTTCTTCGTAATGATACTCTCCAAAAATTAAGAGATTTACTTAAGGAACCCCCAATGTCTAAAGAATTGGAAAAATTTGAAAGAATGGCTAAAACAGGGATAGATCCAAAACTAGGAATATTTTTAGAAGGAGATTATGAAACAACAGCAGAAGGGGGGATCATCATCCGTGCATTAGATTTTATCCAGCCTTTGTATGAGACCTATCCTTATGAAATAAGAGGTTACTCCGCATTGTCTTTATTTTTAGGTATTGATTATACAAAAATAGAGTATGTTCGTACAGATGAGGCACACATCTTTAGAGGAAAAATCTTCCCTCAAGATCAGACACATATTGTAGATAAAAATAATCTTTATTATATAGCACCCCAACTTAGTTTTTCGGCTTGACCGAAAAATCTAACAACCTTTGTTTCTTGGATTGATTATGGAAAAAGAGGTGTTGATGAGTACTTACAAAAAAACTCCTAGAGAAAATCTTCGAGCACATGCAATCC
>JBDRGP010000016.1:0-2110 GCA_043817645.1 Candidatus Woesearchaeota archaeon | reverse complement strand
ATTCGCCTTTTACCCATATCGATTGGACAATTTTGTACACTCAAAACAATAGGGTACCATTTTAGCACATTCCTGTCAAGGAAAATTACTATTCTAATTCCGATGTAACATCAAGATAAGAATAGAGATTTCTATAGGTTTTCTCACAGGTAAGATAGTTTCCTCAAAAAGGCTTTCTGAAGGAACTTTGTTTGATTATTAGATTAGGATGAAAAGATTCCGTTGTTTATATCTATAACTTCTTTTCTTATTGCTTTTTCGTCTCCGCTTAAGAAAAGAACTCTATTTTCGTCTCTGAACTGTCTTGGAGACTTTCCCGCATATTTCGCCAATAGAGCCAAATCATCGGAGACAGCAGTAAGTAATCCATTTTTCTCTAAATTGTCCGTCATTTTTCCTGTTTGAGCAGAGAATTCTTTGAAATTTTTACCGTTGACTTTGTATGGAAGAGGGCTCCAAAATCTTGGAGGAGAAAATAATTTGATTTTATAATTCATTACTTTTAAAGGATAGGATTCTTTATCAAGCTGTATATTAAAATCAGAAGGATTATTAGCCCATTCGGTTTGAGGATAAACTCCGGGAATTTGAACAAGCACCGAATCAGGACAAACTCTGAGGAGCATATCCAGGGTTTCTTTTCCTGTGTCCTCTGTTTCAAAAGGCGCAGGAAATATTATACTAACTATAGTAAACAGACCTGATTTCTTAGTTTGCATAAGAACATGTTCAATGTTTTTAGCTTTTACATTTTTGTTCATTGCATCAAGGATTTTTTGACTGCCCGATTCCATACCATAAAAAACTGCAAAACAACCTGACTTTTTTAATATTTGAAGGATCTCAGAATCCATACTCCTTATATGAGCAAAAGATGAATACTCAACTCTTAATTTTCTTTTTATAATTTCTTCAGCAATACCTTTTAACAACTGTGGAGGTGTAGAAGAACCTGCAAATCTAAAAATAGAAATTTTTTCTTTATTTAGAAAGTGTACTATTTCGTCCACCAATCTATTGAAAGATTTCATACGCAAATGTCCACTCTTAATAGGATGGATACAGAAATGGCATTTATTAGGACATCCCCTACTCTCATCAAGAACAAGCATTTTAATCTTTTCTTCATTTCCTCCCATTGCCTCATACACAGAAGAATCATAAACAGGAAACGGCATAGAATCCAAATCCTTTATCCTCTGAATAGGATTGGTAACCATTTGCCTGCCCTTCTTGAAAATCACATTGGGAATACTCTCTAATTTTCTCTTGCCCTCGACATATTCGGCAAGCATCACTATCGTTTCTTCGCCTTCGCCATACACCAAACAATCAAACGCATCTGTCACCTTGTGAATATTATCTAAAAACATGTCTACCTGAGGGCCGCCTGCAAAAACCGGCATATTGGAAAAGTTTTTTTTGATAAGATTCGCAATTATTTTTGACGCTGTGAAACCGTCACCATTCCATAGTTTCAAACCGACAAAATCTATCTTGTTAGATTTTATATAAGAAACAATTTCTTCGGCTATTTTATAAAATTCCCGTCTTTGAAAATTTTCCAACTGCCTAACCGAGAAAAGATAAGGAATAATATAACGTAGCCCTTTTTTCTCTTCAATCAGAATATTCTCGATGTTTTTTTTCATTTTCTTGTGGAATTGTTCCGGAACAAGTCTTCCTATCATAGAAGTAGTATTCAAATCCATAATTTTTGTAGTATGTCCGTGCTTTAACAAAGATGCGGCTAAATTGGCCAGTCCGTTATCGGGGAGTAGGCTTGAAGGAGTATATGGGTAACCTGCGAATGTTATAAGAAGACTGTTAGTGCTCATTTGATCTTAATTCTAAACTCATCCTGCGACTGTTTCGAAAGAAGCAAGAGGTATTGTAAAACAGAATGTTAAAACTAAATTTTTACAGATTGGTGGCGAGACCCAGAATCGAACTGGGGACGCCAGGATTGTCAGTCCTGCGCTCTACCGACTGAGCTATCTCGCCGTTTTTTTAACTGTTTAATCAACATACGGTTTTTGGTTTTTGCGATAACCGCAAACCCATAGTCCCCCTGTTACATTTCAAAAGAAATGTAGGGGGAGATAACCAT
>JBDRGP010000015.1:0-7571 GCA_043817645.1 Candidatus Woesearchaeota archaeon | reverse complement strand
TTATGATTATTTCCTCAAAACCAACCTCTTCCCCTCAACAGATGCCTTAATCTCCTGACGTTCTTTCCATCCAATTGCGGGCCTCAACAGCTCCCGCTTATTCTGCCCGTTCCTCTTGAAGGGAGTAGGCAAGAAAGGATAGGGTTTTCTGGGGGAAGGTTTTTAAAGCTTATTTAAAAACAATAAACATGACATCTACTCTAGTATTATATTCAAGTGATATAGAAAACTATTGTCAACACCCTCTTCAAACAGGCAAAAAGATAGTTGATACAGTTTCTGCTTTAAAAAATAGTCATTTACCAATAGATTTATATGAATCAGACAGAATTGCTGAAATAGAAGATATTCATGCAGTACATCATCCAGCATATGTTGATTATATAAAGAGGATTTCTGAATCTGGTGGAGGCTTCATAGGATTAGATGAAGAATCGGTTATAGATAAAAACACATTTAATGCAGCATTAAAATCTGCAGGAATTTCTTTGTATAGTGTTGAAGCTATTCTCAATGATAAATATGATTCAGCTTTTACACTTACAATGCCAGCAGGACACCATGCTGGAAGAACTTATGGGGGCGGATTATGCATATTCAATAATTTAGCAATAGCCGCTCAAAAAGCAAGAAAAGTAGGTAACCTAAAAAGGATATTGGCTATTGATTGGGATGCTCATTTTGGTAACGGTGTTTATGACATATTCCATGGTGATCCAAATTTTTATGCTATCAGTATGCATGAATATCCAATAGAGGAATATCCAATAGATGTTGAAGATGGAACTTTATTGGATAAGGGTTTTACAGCATTCTCCTTACCAGCACTGGTAAAAGATGATGATTATTTTATGATTTTTAAAGAATTACTAAATGTTGTTTCTGAGAGATTTAATCCTGAATTAATAATGGTTTCAGCAGGACAGGACGGGCACTTCGCAGATTGCTGGGGAACATTGAGCCTAACTGCTGGTTTGTATAAAAAATTAGCAGAATTGGTTAGAAATACTGCCAATAAATACACCGAAGGGAAATTTGTATTGTATCTAGAGGGTGGTTATGGACCAGCATTTACATTATCAAATCTGGCAATAGTGTCTGGTATCACTGGAAAAGATATAAATATAGACGATTCGGAATTTGAAGGAATTGAAACAGAAGACAGGAAAAAGTATGTTGCTCTTTCTCAATATTATCATGGTACTGAAAATCTAAAAGATAAACTCAAATGTATTTTAGATAAAATTGGTGACACCTTTGTATGATGTAGAAAGGCATTTTGATAGAGAAGCCACATCTTATGATTTTTTTGTAAGAATGTTTCCTGGTTATAATAAGACCATAGAAGAGATGATAAACCAGATACCAAATAGCAAAGAAACTAGTGCTTTAGATATGGGAACAGGAACAGGCATACTTGCTTTTGCTATGAAAATAAAAGGATATGATCATGTTAGTGCTATTGATTTGTCAGGTAAAATGATAAAAAAATGTGAGACAAAAGCTAAAAAAATTGGTGTTTTAGGAATAGATTTTAGAAAGGCTGATATGTTAGATCTTCCATATAACGATTCTTCTTTCAAGCTTGCTGTGTCTGCTTATACATTTCACCACTTAACTGATGATCTTAAGATTGATGCCTTAAAGGAAGTTAATAGGATTCTTCCTGTTAATGGAGAACTTATAAAAGGTGATTATATGGAAACTGGTGAAGACACAAATAAAGGATCTGTTTTTAATCAATTAGTTCGCTCAATGATATTGTTTTTTGAAGGGGATCTGTTTAATAGAGAATATCCTATAGCAATAGATCGATATAAAGAACTGCTTAATGAAACTGGTTTTGAAACATCATCTGTTACAGAAATTGAAGGTGTGCCTGACGCTGTAATAAAAGCTAAAAAGATTAATTAAGCAAAATGACCGCCAGGTGCAGCCACTCTCGACAATTTTACAATTTTTGGTGCCTCATATTTCCTTTTCATGGTTATAATTTCGACAAAAACTATAAATACTTATCGATTATGAAGGAATAGCATATAAATCACTATCGTTTAATTCAAATATATGAAAGTGATGCTTGTTGCCCCTCCTTATGATAGAGATTGCTGCTCTGATCCAAATAAAGGACCATATTCGCACACATTATTACCATCCTTTGGCTTAGGATATATAGCAGCTGTTCTTATTAAAGACGGTTACGATGTTGAATTGATAGAATCGCCTTTACAGAAACTAGATATCAAACATCTTAAGAAAATTATATTAGAATCAATGCCTGATATAATAGGTCTTACCTGTTCAACATATACATTCTCGAATGCTGTAAAAATAGCCAAGATTGCAAAAGAATCCATTCCAGAAATAAAAACTATTATAGGAGGACCACACGTTGCTTTTAATATAGAAAATACATTAATGACTGATGTTATAGATTTTGTTATTGTGGGTGAAGGGGAAAAAGTAGTGAAAAATTTATTAAATAATATTGAAAATTATCATGATGTAAAGGGAATAGCCTTCAAAAAAGGATCTGAGATTATTACAAATCCTAGAGAAGAATTTATAAAAGATTTGGATATTTTACCATTCCCAGCATGGCATCTTCTGCCTAAAAATGTAATGAAAAGTATGGGTGGAGCTATTATAACATCTAGAGGGTGTCCTTTCGGATGCATATTCTGTGCATCCACTGCTTTTTGGGGTTCAAAAACAAGACAGAGATCTTCTGAAAATGTTTTAAAGGAACTTAAGATATTAATAGATCGTTACGATTTTAAGAAAATTGATTTTTTAGATGATACATTTAGCATTGATAAAAACAGGGTAATTGAAATTTGTAACGGTATAATAAACTCAAACCTGGACTTTGAATGGAGTTGTAATGCAAGAGTTGATACACTGGATGAAGAGACCTTAAAAAAAATGAAAAATGCTAACTGTAAAGAAATATTTTTTGGTATAGAATCAGGTTCTCAAAAAATATTAGATATTTGTAAAAAGGGCATAACTATTTCCCAAATTAAAAAAACTGTGAATCTTGCCAATCAATTAGGATTCAAGGTCATACTTTCATTTGTTATTGGTCTGCCTGGAGAGTGTAAAGAAACAATAGAAGAAACTAAAAAATTATTAAAGGAAATTGACGGTGATGAAATTCTGTTGAACCCTTTAATTCCACTTCCTGGCACAGATTTATATAATAATCCTGGAAAATATGGTATAAGGTTTCTAAATAAAGATTGGAAAGATTATGTACAGTTTCTTGTAGAAACTGAGAAAATGAGTGTAAAAGACCTAAAGGACGCTTTTTTCGAACTGGTTGACATTGTGTCTGAGAAGGTGAATGAATGACAATAATATCTTTAGCTTGGGATGTTACATATGCATGCAATTCTAGATGCATCCATTGTTATAATTGTTCAGGAAGACCGCTCAAAGACGAATTAAACATGAAAGAGCAACTTGATGTATGCAAGCAGATATTAGAAACAAATATTATGGGGGTGGACTTTTTGGGTGGAGAACCTTTGTTGTGTGAGAATTTGTTTAAACTCTCTGAATTTCTTAAACAGAAAAACATAAAACTAGGGATTATAACAAACGGTATTTTGTTGTCTAGATTTTATAAAAATATTGGGAAATATTTTGATTCTGTCCAAGTAAGTCTTGACGGAATAAAAGAAATATCTGATAAAATAAGATTTAATGGAAGTTTTGAAAAAAGCGTGATGGGAATTAAAAAAATAAGCAGTTTTAGTGATGTTAATGTTTTAATAAGCAGTGTTGCAACAAAAACTAATGAAAATAACATATCTAAAATCATTGATATTGCTCATAAATTGAACATAAAAACAGTGAAATTCAGTAAATATCTTCCAACCGGAAGAGGGCTATTAAACAAATATCTGCTTCAACCTATTAATTATACAAATTTAATGGAAGAAATAAAAGAAAAGTCTAAAAGTTTGGGTATAAATGTTATATGGGAAGACCCAATGGAAATGTTTAATGATATCCTTCCTGTAAAGAAAAGCTGGATAGGTTTAACAGCCAATGGTCATATTACTCCTAATCCCTTTTTACCATTTTCTATTGGGAATATAAGAGATAACAAACTCAACGAATATTTAGAAAAGGCAATGGTTTATAAAAAAATAGATATAGGAGATTTAAGGGGAAAGACGGATGTAGAGGATCTTTTTGCTTTTAAAAAGCTTTTTTGTTTAGACATAATAAGTAGGAAGGAAAATATAGGTAATTTCACAGGTGTTGCGTAATGTGGGAGAGCATTTTAAATAAAAAACCAAACAAAACCAAAAGTGTGCAAATAAGGAAGAAAATGGAAGATGAGGAAGAAAAATTTCTGGTTTTCGATTTTTCTAATGCTGTTCTCTATGTTTTAAACAATGTGGCTGGAAGGATAACAGAATTATCTAATGGTGAAAGAGATTTGAAAACAATTCTAGAAATTCTAAAAAACGAATATGATGTCCCTGAAAATGTTCTAATATCTGATATTGAAAAATTTCTAAACGAATTAGTTGAGAAGAAATTAGTGGAGATATAACATGATTGATAATAATCCGTCAATAAAGAAAAATATTCCTACAAACATGGCTCATATTGGAGAAGAGGAGATAAGGGCAGTTTCAGAAATTTTGAAAGAAAATCGATTATCTGTATTTACTTCAGAAAAAATAGAAAAATTTGAGAAAAATTTTTCATCATATCACCAAACAAAACATGCAGTTGCATTAAATTCAGGTACAGCAGCTCTTCATTCAGCTTTATTGGCTTGTGATATATCAAAAATGGATGAAGTGATTGTTCCTGTTTATACTTATGCGGCTACGGCATTAACTGTAGCTCAAATCGAAGCGAAACCTGTTTTTGTGGATATAGATCCAGAAACTTTAAATATTGATTTGGAAAAACTGGAATCTAATATAACTAATAAAACCAAAGCTATAATACCTGTTCATTTATTTGGAAATCCTATTGATATGGATCACTTAACTGAGTTAGCTGAAAAACATGATCTAAAAATTATAGAGGATTGTGCACAGGCTTTGGGGGCAACATATAACGGCAAAAGAGTGGGGACATTCGGAGATGTTGGTTGTTTTTCTTTTCAGGAGAATAAAAATATAACCACTGGTGGAGAGGGTGGAATGGTAATAACAAAAAATGATGAGTTAGCAGATAGGATAAGAATAGTTTCACATGAAGGAGAAGTTTATGCTGATAAAAGATCTTCTGCGAGAACAATCCCAGGACCTCTTCCAATAGATTATATTATGACTGGGTATAATTATAGAATGAATGCAATTCAGGCAGCAATTGGAGATGTTCAGCTCAGCAAGTTGGAAAAAATGAACAATATTAGGAAAAGTATTGCAACGGATTATATAAAAGCTCTTGAAAGAGATGGCATATCTTTTCAGAAGATAGATCAAAAAGCAGAACACGTATTTTCATCCTTTGTCTTTAGAATAAATAAAGATAAAATAGCGCCAAGAGACATGATTTTGATGTTGCTTAATTCGGAAGGGGTGCCTGCATACACTTACTATCCAACACCTTTGAATGAAACAAAAATGTTCAAAGATAGTAATGTGTTTGAAAACGCTAAGAAATTTTGTAGTGATCAGATACTGCTTCCTTGTTATCCTTTACTAAAGAATGATGATCAGAAGATGATAATTGAAACTATCAACAAAAACATTGACTCTATAGGATTAGTATGAAATTAATAACTACTGAAAACATGAGAAGCTTTTTCGGAGACGAACCAGTAATATCAGCCTCTGTTAGGGTAACCAAAGGATGCAATTTAAGGTGCAGACATTGCTATGCAAATGGTGGTGCTTGTTTAAAAAATGAGTTAAAAACAGACGAAATGAAGAAAGTGTTAAAAGATCTTTCTGAAGCAGGCTGTCTTTCGGTATTCTTTACAGGTGGTGAGCCCTTTTTAAGAAATGATATCACGGATATTTTTAAGACAACTTCTGATTTGGGAATGTCTGTAATGACATCGACAAATGGTATACTAGTAACAGAAGAAAGACTGAAAGAAGTAAAAAAAACTAACATGAAATTATTTCAGATTAGTTTGGATTCTTCAACAAAAAATTATCATGATTTTATAAGAGGTGAGGGAAGTTTTGATAAGGCAATTTCTGCTTTAAGGATGACCTCAAGAATATTAGGAAAAAACATAGGTGTTGGTACAGTTCTTATGAAAAATAATAGCAAGGATATAGGAAATATAATGAAATTGGCTACTGATTTAGGTGCTGATAATTTCGCATTAAATATTCTTCTAAAATCAGGAAGAGCTAATATTAAATTAGATCCTACAACAAAGGAGAAAATTGAAGCTATCAGGGATGTTTTTAGAACATTTAAGGAATTGAAAGGTAAAATAAAGTTTACAAACAATACAACTATACCACCATTCTTAATACCTCCGGAATTAAGAGATGAATTATATGAGAAATTTTGTTTTTGCTCTTTCCCATATCTTTTAGCAGTAGAGTCTGATGGGAACGTGGCACCCTGTGACGGTTTTCTTGGCTTGAAAAATTTTGAGCTGGGTAATGTAAGAAAAGACTCCATAAATGAAATCTGGGAAAAATCAAAAATGATGAAAAAAATAAGGTCAATAAAACCAGCTGATATGAAGGGCGTATGTGCCAAGTGTATATTCAAGGAATCTTGTATGGGAGGCTGCAGAGCTGCTGCTTATTTGGAATATAAAGATATGAAGATGCCTGATCCTGTGTGTCAGCATATATACGAAGCTGGACTGTTCCCAAAGGATTGTTTAAAATCTTAAAAAACTATGCTGTAATGTGTTAATATGATGGATAAAAAACCTCAAAGAAACACGGATATTGTGTGGAGAAAGTTTAAAGAGAACTTATTATTAGACACAGGTCACGCAATGAATGAGATTGGCATGGAAATATGGAAACTGTGTGACGGAAAACATACAATAAAAGAAATAATTGACAATGTATTCGAGAAGTTTGAAACTGATAGAAAAACTGTTGAGAATGATATAATATCATTCATAAAAGAGCTTGAAAAGGAAAAAATGATAAAACTTGAATAGGATTCTACTCATTTTTCCAGCATCTTGGATCCGTTTTATCAAATCTGCCATATTCATTATATGCTCTAATTATGCACCCACCACGACATTTATCGAATATGTCACATCCTACACACCTGTCACTAATTTTTATGTCTCGTATTCTCTTGAATATATTCGACTTCCATATTGATTCTACAGATTGTTCTAATATGTTACCTCCAGAAAACTCCTTTTTAAAAAAAGAGCAAGGAGTTATATTACCGTCAGGTGTTATTCTAAAAAAAGTTCTAGCAGCATCACAGATATGCTCAAATTCAAAAATCGGGACTTCTGGAATAATCAAAAGTCGATCTGAATATTTCTTAAGAATTTTTACAACATTTTTCATTTCATTTTTATTCAGCATCTCTTTTTTATATAAGGCATCCCCTTTACCAACAGGCATTAAATCTATTATTTTTACTTTATC
>JBDRGP010000014.1:0-75971 GCA_043817645.1 Candidatus Woesearchaeota archaeon | reverse complement strand
GAGAAGATATTTTTCCCTATGGTGAACCTGCCCTGCCTTCTCATTTCTCACAAACAAGATTAAGGGATAATGTACTAATCGATAATAGATTCCAAGAACAGCAATTTAATGGTTATATTGTTAGATTAAAGGAAGAACCTTTAGCAGTTACTTACAGTAAAAATAAACTAAATTCAGATTTACAACAGAAATTAACTAGTCAAAGAGCTAAAATAGAATCAGAGCATAATAATTTGAAAACAAGATTAAACGAGCTAAGACCAGATATTAATATTAGGGGAGAAGTTACCAAAGTTTTGAATGCTATTGTTGTAGACGATTTAACATCAAATGAGATTAGCACATTAAGGGCCGAAGGATACACCGTTACCCCGAACTACAGAGTTTATGCAACATTGATGGATTCTGTCCCTTTGATTGGTGCTGATGATGTTTGGGAACTTGATAGAAATGGAAGACCTTGTGAGCCAACAGGATCCTCTCATATAACGGGCAATCCTATAAGTGAAATCTCTCCTGAACCCTCGCCTGAAGCAACTCCGAGAGAATGCTTGACAGGAAAAGGAGTTACTATTGGTATTATTGATACTGGAGTTGATTATACTCATGTTGATCTGGGAGGTTGCTTTGGTCCTGAATGCAAAGTAATTGATGGATGGGATTTTGTAAATGGAGATAATGATCCGATGGATGATATGGGGCATGGAACCCATGTTGCAGCAACAGCTGCTGGTGATGGGGTCTTGAAAGGCGTTGCTCCTGACGCAGATATTGTTGCTTATAAAGTATTAGATGAGTATGGCGGTGGTTGGTTTAATGATATTATTGCAGCAATTGATAGAAGCGTTGATCCTAATCAAGATGGAGATTTTTCAGATCATTTAGATGTTATAAGTTTAAGCTTGGGTGGTGGGGGGAATCCTGATGATGATATGTCATTAGCTATTGATAATGCTGTTGATTTAGGGGTCGTTGCCGTTGTTGCTGCAGGAAACGATTATGGGGAAGGAACTATTGGCTCACCAGGAACAGCAAGAAAAGCAATTACTGTTGGTGCAGTTGATAAAGAATTGAATATGGCTGATTTTAGTTCAAAAGGGCCAGTTATTTGGGAAGATGCTTTGGGGAACAAAGTTTCTTTAATTAAACCAGACATTGTTGCTCCCGGTGTTAACATATGTGCTGCGCAGTGGGAAGATGCATGGAGTGATAGGGAATGCTTGGATGATGAACATACCTCTATCTCTGGAACAAGTATGGCAACACCACATGTTGCTGGATTAGCTGCTTTGATAAAACAAAGAAATCCCAGGTATAATGCGGAAGAAATTAAGACATTAATAAAGAATACTGCAGCGCTATTGCCGAATCCCGAGAAAGTAACTACACAAGGTTTTGGTTTGGTGAATGCATTAGAATCTGTATTTTTCGAGAATCCGATGATTATAAATTTAGATCCCATTGAGCAAAACCAGTTAATAATTGATATAACTGGAGAGATAACTGGAAACAATTTTGAATATTATGAGTTGGCTTATGCTTCTAATGTTCCATTAGTTGAATTAGACGAAGCCGACTGGAGTTTGATAACTGTTTCTTATGAAGTTCCTTCAGATGATGTGGTGTATGATAATTTAGATTTGACAGAGATTAGTGGGGGAGAGTATTTAATTAGATTGAAAGTTTTCGATACCCAAGGAAGAATTTTTAAAGATTACGGATACCTAAATGTTGATCACGACTTGATGGATGGATGGCCAATTAATCTTGGACAGGAGTGGGAGTTATGGGCAGGGTTCACCCCGACCTTAGCTGATATAAATAATGATGGCTCTGATGAAATTTTTATTAGAGGATCCCATGAGGTTTTTGCATATTTTTCTGATGGAACTCCACTTCCCGGCTGGCCCCAAACTCTTGGAGGTGGGATAATGGGTAATGGGGCATATCATTCAGTCTCAGTAGGTGATATTGATAATGATGGGGATATGGAAATAGTTGCAGGCTGGACTCAGTGGCCTGAGAACACAACAGATCAAGAAGGAAATCCAATGGATCGATGTGCTTATGCATGGGAATCTGATGGAACTCCTGTACAAGGATGGCCCATTCAATGTGATCTTCCCCTAAATGCAAGCCTCTGGGGATTATTTTTCTCTTCAATGTCGCTTGTTGATTTAAATAATGACGGATATTTAGAGATTATAGCTTCTGGTTATGATGAAAGTGCCTTAACATATATTTTTGATTATCAAGGAAATAATTTTGGAAACTGGCCATTACCAGCGAGAAACGACCCCCTCTACCGTTTATTCTACTCCCCTACAGTCGGAGATGTTGATGCTGACGGGGAAAAAGAAGTAATATTAATTTATTATTATTTCCCAAATGGGCTTGATGACTGGTATACCATAGAATCACATGTTGCAATCTTTGATAGCATTGGTAATCTTGAAATTGATTTTGATGTTCCTCTTTTTCCTTACGGTGATCCAGTCATGTTGGATATGGACGGCGATTTTGATCTTGAGATTTGCTTTAGTAGGGGTCAGGGGGAGGCTTGTTATCATCATACAGGCATTCGGGAGTGGGATTGGAATGGTGGTGGTTATCAGTTAACTCCTCTTTCTTTGGCTACTGGTGATTTAAATAATGATGGAAGTAATGAAATAGTCTTTGGCAATATTAGAGGTTTCTTCGGTGGAGATATATATGTTTTAGATAGATATGGAGAGGTTTTGCCTGGTTGGCCGCAGGAGGTTGGATCTTCTGTGTGGGTTCAACCGGTTTTAGCAGATCTTAACAATGATGACAATTCAGATATCATAACCACAACATATGGAGGAAAATTATTTGCATTTGATTTTAATGGAAATCAATTATTTGAACCAAAACAAATGTATTGCATTTCTCAATCAGGAGCTTCTGTTGGTGATGTTGATGGAGATGGGGTGCTAGAAATTGTCGCTGTTAACGAACTAGGTGATGTATTTGTTTGGAAAACCAACGGAGCAGTTAGTAATGAAAGCTTGGAGTGGCCAATGTTGAGAAACACAGAACGACACACAGGCTGCTATGATTGTTTCAAAGCGCAGTTATTATGGGACAACTACCAAGGAGAAGAAGGATATGATCATGAAAGCATGCTAAGTTCAGAACGCCGGACTTTTGTTACCTGGTCATGGACAGCTGATGATGCTGTTTTTGATGAATGTGTTGATGTTCAAAAAATAAAATGGATTGGTATGAGACAACCCCATCAAGATGTGGAATATAATACAGCTGAGGTGGTTATTTTAGATAGCAATTTTAATACTATCGTTGAGTTTTTAGATGTTGACTATACAGCAGAAATAATAGGCACTGATTTTGATATGGAAACATATGAAGGTACTCTTTCTGTTCCAGATATAACTTTAGAGCCCGGACATTATTATTTCGGAGTCCGTCTTGTAGGAAATTATCGCGGAAGAAACCATGCAGCAACCACTGGCAACGGAGAGATACAAGGTCAAACTCAAGGTGTTACTCAAAGTGGATTTTTTGGATATCCTGAATGGACTTTTGTTGAGGAAGTGATGGAATCAGAAACTCCAACAGATTTTGCTTATAGGATTTATGGTGTTTTAAACCCTTCATGCTCTTAAACCAGAAGGATCTTAGGTAAATTTTAACTAAAACTATTTAAATTTTAAAAGACTTATTAGATCTAGATGGATGGCTATATAATGGGCTTAGACCCTGGAAGTAAAATTGGGTATGCTGTTTTAGATCTTGATGGCAATTTAATTGATGTGAATTCTTTTAAGGGTGATTTAGATATGGTTATTAAGGAACTTAGTAGATATGGAAAAATTTTGATTGTTGGCACTGATGTTATGAAGGTTCCTAAATCTGTTAAGAAAGTTGCTACTCAATTGGGTGCTAAAGTTATTAGTCCTAAATATGATTTATTTTTTTATGAAAAAAGGAAAAAAACCAAAGAATATTTGAAAAAGAGGGAGATTAAATTAAAAGACAAACACCAGAGAGACGCATTGGCTGCTGCTTTAGTTGCTTTTAGGCAAGTTAATGGATTATTTAATAGGATAGATAATGAAATTAAAGATGAAGAGGTTTCTAAAGAAGTTAAGAAATTAGTTATTTTAGAGGATATTCCTATTAAACACGCTTTAAGGAAGATTTATTGATTTTTAGACATATTTCTATGTTTATCGAAAGATTTATAAATAATTAAGTATATATTTCGTAGTATGAAAAAAATAGAATTTGTATTTAGAAATATACTTGAAGAGTTAATGGAAAAGAAAAATAAGAGCTTAACTCAGGCTGAGATCGCTAGGGCTTTAAAGATTTCTTTGAGCACTGTAAGTCTGGCGATAAGCCATCTAAGGAAAATGAATGCTGTAAAGGTAAAAAAAAGAAGTTTTGAGATTGTTAATGGCAGAAAAATATTGCTGTATTGGGCGAGTATAAGAGATTTGAATAAGGATATTATCTATAAAACAAGAGTTGAAAAAAGTATTATTGATATTGAAAAAAATATGCCTAGTGCTGTAGTCTATGGCGGGTATTCAGCCTATAAGTTTTTATTTCATGATATGCCTGCGGATTATAGTGAAGTTTATGTTTATTCTGATGATCTTAATGAAATTAAAAAGAGGTTTAAAGAGAATAAAAATGAGCCTAATTTATTTGTTTTGAAAAAAGAATTTGAAAAAATGAGTTTGGCGCACTTATTTGTAGATTTATGGAATTTAAAGGAGTGGTATGCTAAAGATTTTTTGAAGGTGATAGAGGAAAAGATAAATGGAATACTGGAATGATCTTATTGTAGAAAGAAGTTGGAAAATTTTATGGAAATTGAAAGGGAAGTTTGAGTTTATTTTGATTGGTGGGTGGGCTAATTATTTGTGGACTAAGAAGTTTAAAAGCAAAGATATAGATATTATTGTGAATTTTGAAACTTTGGCTAAACTAAAAAAATATTATGATTTAAAAAAGAATGAGAATCTTAAAAGATATGAAATAAGGATAGATGAAGTGGATATCGATATTTATGTGGCGTTTTATTCTAAGTTAACCATTCCTTTAGAGCTGGTGAGAAAAACTAAAATTGAAGGTTTTGATGTGATTCAAATAGAAGATTTATTGGTACTTAACCAGGGTGCTGAAATAGACAGAAAAGAAAGTGAAAAAGGCGAAAAGGATAGATTAGATGTTTTGAGTTTATTATTTTATTGCGATGTTGATTTTGAGAAGTATTGTGAGATATTAAAAAAAATTAAGAAAGAGAATTATTCTGATTTATTGATTAGGATAATTAAAAATTTTAAAGAGTATAGATACTTTGAAATGACTCCGAGAGAACTAAAACAAAAAAAGGAGGAACTTTTGAGGAAATTAAAAAAAGTTTATTGATTTTCTAGTTCTTCGAAGATTTCGTCTATTACTTCTTGTACATGATTGGAGTCTATTGCGAAGCCTAATGATTCGAATCCACCAATTTTGAAATTGTTTATGCCTATGATTTCTTTTTTAATGTTTACTAGGGGTCCGCCTGAGTTTCCTGGGTTAATTGGAACATCAACTTGAATATATGCTTTTAATTCGTTTGGACCTACTCTGTCTGTTGCTGAAACTATGCCCTCTGTTACTGAAAAAGATAAACCTAATGGGTTTCCTACTGCAATTACTCTTTGGCCTACTTTTACTTCATCTGAATCTCCGAGTTTTAGGAAAGGATATTTGTTTGTTTCTATTTTTAATAGGGCGATATCTCTGCTTTTAGATACTCCTATGATTTCTGCGTCGTAAAGCTTGTTGTCGTATGTTAAGACTCTAACCCTATGTGCATTTTCTATGACATGGAAATTTGTTACTATGTAACCATCTCTTTTTACGAATACTCCTGAGCCTTGGCTTCTGTCTGTTAATACTGAGACTACAGATTCTATTACTTCTTCTACAATCGATGAGAAGTCCTGGGATTCAATTTGTACGTCTGATAAGTCTTGTCTTAGGTCAGAAATTTGACTTGATGATTCTATTAATTGTTCTGTTAAAGTTGAGAGTTGGGTTGATGTTTGGGATCTTACAGAATCTATTTCTTCTTGGACTGAACTTAGGATGGTTTCGTGGGATTTGAGATCAAGATCCATTGTTAAAATTTCGTTTTTTATTTGATAGATATTGTATGTTTGATATCCAGCGAATAGAATAAGGACTATTATGATTGAATACAGTATTTTTTCATGGATTGTTATTTTGGACATCTGGCTTTTGATGGTAGCTGGATTATATAAAGGTATTTTTTGAGGATAAAAATTGAGTAAAACGGGCCTGCTAGGATTTGAACCTAGGTCTGAAGGTTTCTCCTACACTCCGAAGCCTTCTATTCTATCCAGACTAAACTACAGGCCCTTTAGAGTTTAATATAGAAAAAAGAGTTTATTAATATTACTCAACTGGTTTTGTTATATTTACTCCCTTAATCAGAACGTCTGGAGTTGTTGTTGGCACGTTTGTTTCCCAGGAGACTATTTGATAAGGATTGTTTCCTATTGCATGAACATTTTTTAAGATATTTGGTAATGATTCAGAGATTCTTATGCCTTTTATAGGATGTTTTATTTTTCCGTTTTCAATTAAGAAAATTCCGTCTCTTGGTATTGTTGAGAACTCTCCTGTTGCATAATTTTTGAATCTTGTATACCATAAGTTTGTGATTATTAGTCCTTTTTTTGTTTGTTTTATCATTTCTTGTGTATTCCAGTCTGATTTTTTTAGTATTAGGTTAGATGCTTCTGGTGAAATTATCCCCGCATTTGCTGTGTTTTTTGTTTTGTATCTTTTTGAAGATGATGTGTTGTGGAGATATGTTTTGAAGATTCCGTTTTTTATTAATTCTGTTTTTTGGGTTGGATGTCCTTCTGCATCAAATCTTGTGCTTCCTATGCCGTTTGGAACTGTTGGATTGTCTAGGAAAGTAACTTTGTTTGATGCGATTTTTTTGTTGATTTTGTTTTTTAAAAAGGAAAGTCCTGATTCTACTGAGAATACTGATGAGGCTTCTCCGACTAGAGAAAGAAGATTTGCAAAGGCTAGGGGTTTGAATAATATGTTATATTTTCCTGGAGAACCTGGTTTTGGGTTTTTTGATTCTGATGCTATTGAACCTGCTTCTTGAGCTGCCTTTAGATAATTAAATTTTGATAATGTTCTTGAGCTGCATGTTAAATGTCCCGAAGCATCTTTTTCTGATAAGGCTCTGAGAGATAGATGTATGAAGGTTCCCTTTCCTTCTGTTTCTACATTTGAGGAGGTAGTTAGGTAAGTTGATGATTCTGATGTTTCTAAAATACCAGAAGTTCTTTTTGCTCCTTCACTTAAAGCTTTGGTTATGGAATCTTCTACTATCTTTACTTTGTTTATTTTTTGAATTTTTTTGTCATAGGTATCTGGAATGTTTTTGTATTTGAAAGGGCCCTTTGCTATGTCTAAAAAATCTTTATTTGGTTGAGAGAGTTTTGCTACTTTGATTAGGTTGGTTATTGTTGAGTTTATTGTTTTTTTGTCAAATTCTTTTAGTGATGTTGTTGCTAATTTGTTTTTTATTGCTATGAATATGGATAAGTCTATTGAGGACCATGATTTTGTTGTGCTTATTTTATTATTTGAGAATTTGATTTGATCTGAATTTGATTTACTTGTACCTATGACTACATGTGTGGCTCCTTTTTTCATTAAATCTCTTTTTATTTTTTGAGATAGGTTTTTCATTTTAGTAAATATTCACATTTTTTATTAACATTGAAGGTCCACCAAACCATACTGGAATCCCTTGCATAGGTTCGCCCTTACCGCATTCTCCTGCATGATACTCTGAATTGTTAGCTACTAGTTTTACTGATGACCAGAGTTTTGGTGTTGTGATTTCTATTGTTGGGTGTATTACTGGATTAGTGATTTTACCATTTTTGATTTCGTAGGCTTCTGCACCCACATACCTCTGGTTCATTCTTTTATCGTCTATATTCCATTCAGTATAGCTTTTTAGATAGATTCCTCTTTTTACTTCTTGGATTAGGTGTTGCTCTGGTGTCTTGCTTGGAAGTACAAATGTGTTAGACATTCTTATTATGGGTTCTCTGTTGTATGAAGATGCACGTGATGAGCCATTGCTTTTTAGATTCATGTGGGGTGCTGTTTCTCTGTTATGTAGGAATTCTGTTATGATTCCTTTTTTGTATAAGTATTTTCTTCTTGCTTTTACACCTTCATCATCAAATAAGTAAAAACCGAAGCTGTTTTTTAATGTTGGATCATCAACTACTGTTACTGCTTCTGAGCCTATTTTATTGCCTATTGAATTTTTTTCTATAAAGGATTCTCCTGCTTGCGCTGCTTCTCTTCCGAAAATTCTATCTGCTTCTGTTGGGTGGCCAGCTGATTCGTGTGTCATTATTCCTGTTATTTCTGGAGAAACTATCAGGTCTTGTTTGCCTTTTTTTATTTTATTGCCTTTTTTTAATATGTTGCTTAGATTTTTTGCTTCTTGGGGGAGTTTTTTTAATAAATTCCATGACCTTATGATTTCATATCCTCCTGAAGCTCCGTTTTCCCACATTCTTTGGGAAGATTTGTTATTTTCATTAATTGTAAAAACGTAGAACATGCTCGCTCTCGGTATTTCTGAAATAATTTTTGATCCTTCTGAATTCATAAAAATTTGTTTTGTTATGTTGTCGCTGAAAGAGAGAAATGAGGCTTGGAGGTTTACTTTTGTTTTTTTTACTTCTTTATGAATGTCTAAGAGGAGTTTAATTTTCTCCTCTGGTGAGATGTTTGAGAATTTTATTCTTTGAGGAACTTTGTAAGTTTTTTTATGTGTTTTTTCTTGAGTGAATGTTGTTTTTTCATTTATTTTAGAAGCTGCTTTTGTTAGCTTTAGTGAGTTATCTATTGCTTTTTTTATTTTTTGTTTGTTTAATTCATTTGCGGATATGAAACCTAAGGTGTTTTTTAAGATGTAGCGTATGCTTGCTCCTTTTTCATTATTGAATGAAGAGACTTGGAGAACGCCGTTTTTAACTATGAAACTGTTGTTTTTTATTTCTTGAAGTCTTGATTCTGCGTAGGATGCTCCTTTTTTTCTAAGGTAGTCTATTGAAAATCTAACTAAGTCCTCTTGCATGGTAAAAAAATAAGGAATTGGTTATAAATAGTTTTTGTTTTTTAGAAGGGAAATATTTTAAAGGTTTGTTATTCTATGAGGGGGCATGGACCCAAGAATTACAAAAATAGCTGAAATTTTAGTGAATTATTCTACTAAGGTAAAAGAAGGAGAATATGTACAACTTGGTGGGGATCCTGTTTGTGAGCCTTTACTTAAAGAGTTATATCGGCTTGTTTTGAAAAAAGGGGCCTATCCTGTGATGAAACTCGGTTTTCCTTGGCAAAGCTATGTTTATTATAAAAATGCGAGCGAAAAGCAATTAGAGCATTTTCCTGAGGTTGCTATGGAGGAAATGAAGAAAACTGATGCTGTTATTTATGTTTCTGGCGGGGGCAATACAAGACAATTGACTAATATTGATCCTAAACTTCTATCTTTGAGACAAAAAGTAGTAGACCCGGTGAGTAAGGAAAGACAAAAGAAGAAATGGGTTATTTTTTATTTTCCAAGTGATAGTTTTGCTCAAGAAGCTGAGATGAGTACTGAGGAATTTGAGGATTTTGTTTATGGTTCTTGTTTATTTGATTGGGAAGAGAAGTCTAAGGAGCTGGATAGGTTTGTGGAGATTATGAAAGATGGGAAGGAAGTAAGAGTTGTTGGCGAGGATACTGATTTGAGTTTTAGTATTGAAGGAAGGAAGTTTGTGAAAGGTGATGGTATTTTTAATATGCCAGATGGCGAGATTTTTACTGCTCCTGTTGAAAAAACTGTTAATGGACATATTAAATTTAGTTATCCTGCTATTTATGGTGGTAGAGAGGTTGGTGGTGTTTATTTTGAATTTAAAGATGGAGAAATTGTTAAAGCGAGTGCTGAGAAAAATGAAGAATTTTTGAAAGAAATGATTGGTACTGATGAGGGCAGTAAGTTTTTAGGTGAATTTGGTATAGGTTTGAATCCAGGAATTAAAAAACCAATAAAGAATATTTTATTTGATGAAAAACAAGATAAAACTATTCATCTCGCAATTGGAAATGCTTATCCTGAATGCGGCGGAACTAATAAGAGTGCTATTCATTGGGATATTGTTAAAGATATGAGAAATGGTGGGAAGATATTTTTAGATGGTAAATTAGTTTATGAGAATGGAGAGTTTTTGTGATTATCTGTGGCCTTCAGCTTTTGGGTGCTCATGACCAAGGTCTTTTCTCTTTTGTAGGTGCTTGAGGTGTTTGTTTTTTTCTTTTAGGAATTTTTTTTCGTTTAATCTGTATTTTGTAACTAACATGGCTCCGTAACTTCCACCTAGGAAATGTGGCATTACTACGTATGTTGCACCGGCGTTATAAAGTGCATTAGCTTCTTCAATGCTGTGCGATATTGTGATGATTATTGCTTTTTTGTTAATTTTTCTTGTTTTTTCTATAACAAATAGATTTGTTTCAAGGTCTGGTATGGTTGAAACTATTAACTTTACTTTTTCTAAGTCTAATTCCTCTAAGAATTCTGTGTCCGATGCATCGCCATATTTGCAGTTTAGTCCTGTTTTTGATAATTCATTTATTGCTTCGGGATTATAATCAATTATTAGAAATTTCTTTTTTATTTTTTTAAATGCCTGTACAAAGTCATAGCCTACTCTATTGTAACCAAACAGAAGAATGTCACATTTTTTTGTTCTTCTTTTTCTTTTTAGCTTAATGTGCTTTCTTTCGAATATTGAGAGATATCTTGATAGCGAGGAATATATCCTGGAAGAGTAGGTGATGAAGTAGGAAGAGCCAGCAATCGTTATTAAACCTATAATCGTTACTAATGATAGTATGTCGCCTGTTAAATGATTTAGCCTTACCCCCAATGCTATGAGGATTAAAGAGAATTCGCTTATTTGAGCGACTGTCAACCCGGCATTAAAACCAACTCTTTTTGGATAGCCAAGAATGCCCATTAAGATCATTACAATAAGAGGATTGCCTATTAGGATGAAAAAGGAAAAAAGAATTATGGGTATAATGTAGTTACTTATATCGCTAAAAACCATTTGGGAGCCTAGAAGTATAAAGAAGAGTATGATGAAGAAATCGCGCAATGGTCGCATTTTCGAGCTGATTTCATGATTATAGGGCGTCATTGACAATGCTACGCCTGCTATTAATGCACCGATTTCTATTGAGAATCCCAGAAAATGAGATAAGGAGGCTAGCCCTAAACCAAGACCTATTGAGAATAAGAATAAAAATTCTTGCGATTTGGCGAAGAAATTGCCTAGCTTTGGCAATAGGTAGTAAACTAATAGGAGAAAAATACCTACTAAAAAAAGTCCGTTTGCAATCGAGGTAGTTACTATATTTAGTAGACCTTGTTTATTGGAGAAGGAGGATACAATTATTAAGATAAAGATGGCAATAAAGTCTTGAACTATTAGGAAACCAATCGAGATTTTTCCATAAAGCGCCTGTAGATCTCTTTTGTCTGATAGTAGCTTCATGATTATTATTGTACTACTGAAGGTTAAGGCAATAGCAATATACAAAGAAACTATGACTGAAAATCCTAATAATCTTGCTATAAAAAAACCAATTAAAGATGTAAAAATAATCTGACCAATTCCAGTCACTATAGAGACTCTACCTACTTCTTTGATCACTTTGGGGCTCAAACTTAAGCCAACAATAAATAATAGGAGTGCTACTCCAATTTGAGAGAACGTCATTATTGTATCCTGGGAGGTGATTAAATTCAGAAAATATGGGCTTACTAGAATGCCTGTAAGGATGTAGCCTATGATGAGGGGTTGTTTAAGCAGCCTCATTATGCCGGCTATTAGTGTTGCTAAAGCAATTATAAGGCTTATTTCAATAAAAATATCCAGGGTCATTCTTATGTACCTCTTTTATTTTAGAAGTAGAAGTATTTTATTTAAATCTTTTGTCTTGAGCTACTAAGATACTTCCAATAATGGCTGTGGGCTACGTTAACTTTATAAATTCTGTAAAACTTAATTAAACTGAAAGATGGGTAATTTAAGGTTGTTTTACTTTGTGATTATATTGATTCTTTTAGCTGGGTTTGTAGCTGGAGTTAGGAGCATTTTGAGTGAGGACGAGCTAGTATTTAGTTTTGATGGCAAGGGTAGCAAGAAAGGAGTGATTACGTTCGAGACAGATACAGAGCCTATTTTGATTTCGGTTGAGCGGTCTTTAAATATTAAGGACTATCTGAAATTTGAGCCTATAAGTGATTTGAGAGTTAGTGAGAAAGAACCTCTTGTTTTAAAATTGGATGTTATAAATCCCGGAAAGGAACTTAAGGGATATTTGACGATCAATATGCTATATGAGAAACTTCCTGAAAAAGTAAATTATTATGGGGATGATACCATTCGGATTCCTGTGATTTTGACTAAGGGTGATAGGGAGTCGTTGACTAAGATGGATATAGAATTAACTGAGAAGTTGGCTGAGGGTGAAGAGGCGATCCCCTTGGGCGTGGGTGTTATATTACCTGTTATTTTGATTATTATCCTTTTAGTTATTTTTAAGAGAAAATGGCAAAAAACATAAGAAAATTAATTAAGAAAATTCCGGGATATGGATCTGGAAATGTTAATAAGATGATGTTTTCTACTTTAATTTATGCGGCACTTATATTTATTTTATTTATTTATATTATCCAACCAATGGCCATTTCTGGCTCTTTAGCGCGAGATCAAGATGTGACGCCTTTGGCTGTAGAGTGGGGAGTGGTTGGTATTCTGTTGGTTTTGTTTGTGTTTGTTCATTTAAAGAGGAAAAAATGGAAAAAATAATTGCACTTGAGGCTACTGCTGGTACTGTTGCTGTAGTTGCTTTTCTTATAGCCTACACAAAGAAGGTTAAGAAAAAACTAAGAAAGCATACCTTGAGAAACGAGGAAGTTCAAAAGTACCTTGGAGAAAGATGAGAATAAAATCTGTTTTTCTTATCTCTTTTGGAATAGTTCTTGTTAGTTTGTTTATTTTTTTCCTGATACCGGGTGCCTTGGAGATATTTTCTTTTTCTGGAAAAACGTTTTTATCTGGGGAATTTTGGAGGTTGATAACGTTTTCATTTGTTCATATAACCACTTTGCATTTAATTGAGAATATAGTAGCGATTGCTTTGGTGAGTTTTTTAGCTTATGAATTTGGATTGGCTGGAAGGAGCTTTGTTGTTTTTTTTATAGCTGTTAGCTTTGTGATTGCACTCGCAGATGCGTTTATGTTTCCTTTATTAGTTATCGCTGGTGCTTCCTTGGGGATATATGGTGTTTTGGGCGTTTTGTCTATTAAAGGGTCGAATTTTGTTCCTAAGGTCTATTTAATTCCCCTATTAGGAGCCTCTGTGTTTCTTAAATATTTGCTTACGTTATTTACTGGCTCTGGAAGTTATTCTGATTTACCACAGACTTTATTTCATTTTTCAGGATTTGTTACAGGGTTATTCTTGTTTTACATACCAAGAAAATTTAAAAAGAGGAAATACGTGTTAAAATAAAGATGAAAAAGAGGGTGAGGACCGGAATTAAAGGATTGGACCAGTTGTTGAGAGGGGGAATTATTGAAGGGAGAACTGTTCTTTTGTCCGGACCTTGTGGATCCGGCAAGTCTGTACTTGGTATGCAGTTTATTCATAATGGCATTAAGGACTTTAAGGAGCCTGGGTTGTATGTTAGTTTTGAGGAAGGAAAAAATAGTTTGATGGAAAATATGTATTCTTTTGGTTTTGATCTAAAAAAACTTGAGAAAACTAAGAAATTTGTTCTTGTTGGTGGAGGTTTGGGGACTCTTGATAGTTTTATGAAGAAAGTTGGAGCTGAAACCGATCATGTTATAGAGGAAATAAAGGAACTCGTGAGGGAAAATAAAATTAAGAGAGTTGTTGTAGATTCTGTTAGTTTGTTTGGATTGCTTGCTAAAACTAGTGGGGAGCGAAGGAAAGCGTTTGCAAGGTTATCCAGCTCTTTGTCTGAATTAGGCTGTACTTCTTTGTTAATATCAGAGACTAAAGAGGGAACATTTGACTTGTCTAGGTATGGTATTGAGGAGTTTATTGTTGATGGAGTGATTGCGTTATATCACTTAAGACAGGGAGAGAGGTTTGTTCCGGGAATTGTAGTTAGGAAAATGAGGGGTTCTGATCACGATAAAAATATTAGATTGTTTAACATAACTAACAAAGGCATAGTTGTGTATCCTAAGGAAACCTTGTTTGCCAATCTCTAGGAGGTGCTCCTTTGATATTGAAGACAGAAATTCCGAAATTAGATGAGTTATTGAATGGGGGGCTTAGAACTGGTTCTTCAACTTTAATAGTATCTACTCCGGGTGTTAAGAGTCTTCAATTTTTGTATAATTTAATTTATAATAGACTGCGAAAAAATGATAAGATAGTTTATGTTGTGAATAATAAAAAATCTGTTTTAATAAAAAAATTGTTTAAGGAATATGACTGGGATATTACGAAATTTGAGAAAAATGGTAAATTTAAGATTGTAGATTTATATGATGGGATTGTAAAAAAAGCAGATCAGTCTAAGGTCCAAAAAAGTTTGTTGGATTCTGTGAAGAGATTAAGACCCGGAACGGTTTTGGTTATAGATTCTGTTTCTTCTTTTTTGGATGTATATGGTGCGAATAAAAAAACTGTTTCTTTTCTTAAGGAATTGTTAAGTGCCTGTAAGAAGCTTACAGTTGTAGGTTTATTAACAGAGTGGTCTTATCAGAAAAAAATGATGGCTGATATGAGGTCTTTTTTTGATTGCGTTATTGATTTAGAGACTATTGAGAAAAATGTGATATTAAGAAGTTATTTTAGAGTTTCAAAAGCAGGATGGATTAAAAAACTGAAGAAGCAAGATGTTTTGTTTGACATAATTAATCCTGGCGGAGTAAAAGAGTATATTCCAAAGATTTTGGTTACTGGTCCGTATAATTCAGGTAAATCAACATTCACACATGCAATATCGACAAGAGCGACATCTGTAGACAGGTTAGGAACTACTGTGGCCTTAGATTATGGGCATGTAAATTATAAAAGGTATGCTGCGGATGTATTTGGGACACCAGGACAGGCACGATTTGATCCTTTATTGAAAAATCTTGGGCATAGGGCTATTGGATTGTTTTTGGTTGTAGATTCAACAAGACCTGAGACATTTGCGAGGGCGGGGGAAATGATCATGAAATGTAGGTTAAGCCATGTACCGCATGTTATAATTGCAAACAAAAGGGATCTTAAGGGAGCCTTATCTCTAAATCAAATTAGAAAGAAACTGTCTATTTCAAGCGAGCTTATTGTACCTTGCGTAGCAATAAAGAAAAAAGGGGTGGAGAAAGCTCTTGAGGTTTTATTTAGAGAGGTTGAGAGACAATGAAAACAGATAAATCCCATATTTTGGATATAATTAAAAATTTACGTCAAAAAGTGGACGATATAGAGGGATGTGCGGTGATTTCTAAAGATGGACTACTTATTGCATCTGATTTGAGGGCCAATACTGATTCCGGGGTATTGGCGGCTATGGGTGCAGAAATTGCTAAATCTAGAGGGATAGTTATGTCTGAGTTGAAGATGGGAGATCCATTACAGGTGATTTTGAATTCCACAAAAGGAGAAATTATAGTAAGTAATGTTGGGAAGAGAGCTGTTTTGGTTTGCTTGTTAAAATTAAAAGCTAATCTTGGCATGGTTTTGTTTCACATGAATAGGGCTGGGGGCCATATAATTCCATTTATTAAATGAGGTGTAAAAGATGAAAAAAACGAAGAATGAAAAAATGATGGAAATTTTGAAGGATTTAATAAAGGTTGGTGGTGTAGAGGGTTCTTCTATAGTTTCTAGGGATGGCTTACTTATTGCGTCTGATCTTTTAGCTGATGTTGATACAAAGACTTTTGCAGCAATGTCCGCAGCTATGACTGGAGCTGCTGAAACAGCAGTTGCTGAATTAAAAAAAGGAAATCCGGATCAGATAATAGTGAATTCAAAGATGGGAAGTATTATTGCTACAGGTGCAGGGAAAACAGCGATTTTGGTTTGTTTAATAAAACCTAAGGCTAATTTGGGTTTAATATTACTGAGTATTAATACTCAAAGTAAAAAAATAGCAAGAATATTAAGATGATCGATTATTTTTCAAAAATACCAGAACGATCGGCGATTTTAGTAATTGGACCGCCATTATCTCAGAAGGATAAGATATTTTATGAGATTGTTTCAAAAGCTTTGAATAATAAAAAAACAGTTTTGTTTATAACTACAGATCATTTTCCTAAGGATGTTGAATCTTCTTTGCAAAAAAATAAAATACTTCCTGAGAAATATGAAAAGGAAGGCAATTTGAAATTTATTGATTGTTATAGTGCACAAACTCAGAATACTGTCTCCGATACTGCTGTTATTAAAAGAGTTCCTGGTCCTTTGGCTTTAAATGAGATCTCTGTTGCTTTGGCGGAGTTAGAGAATTATTTTTATAAAAAAAATAAAAAACAATATGTTTTTTTTCAGAGTCTTTCTACATTACTTATGTATTCTACACCCGAAGCTGTGGGGAGATTTGTTCAGATTATAACTGCGAGAACAAAGAATGTGGATGGTTCTATAGTTTTTATTATAGAGAAAGGCATGCATGATGAGAAGGTGGTAGCTAGTATGGAACACCTGATGGATGGTGTTGTTGAGGTAGACGGACGGAAAGTTAAGGTTAAAATTTGATATTTCTATGTACGTCTATAGATTTCTGAGGGAGTCATAAGATTTATATATACGGATGGGTTTATTATTTTTAATGCAAAAGAAGGTGACGTTGAGCGTAGACTCCAAGGTCTATGATGAGTTTCAGAAATTTTGTAGAGATAACGCTATTATGCTCTCTAAGAAGATTGAGTTGTTTATGAAAAACCTACTAAATGAGGAGAGGAAAAAATGAGGAGATACTATCCTTTAGTTGTTGGGATCTTGTTGTTTAGCTTATTCATACTTGCTGATTCTTTTGTAGATGATTCCCCATCAGATTTTGATGAGGGCACATATTACCAAACTTTTTATAATACAACCGCTAATTTTATACAGCTAAATCTTTCTGAGGGGTTTGATTCTGGAAATTATACTAGTAAGGTCTTTGATGCCGGTTCAGTAGCTCAGTGGGACAATCTTGGTTGGTATGAAATCAATTATGACACTGAATATTTATTTGCTGCGGACAATCATAGAGATTTATGGAGATCTTCTGATTTAGGAGTAACTTGGATAGAGATTAATGGTGTATTTAGATTTGATGGCGATGATATAGGAGGTATAACCTCTAACTCCGATGGTTTGTTTATTATAACACGGCAAGGTGATCGGGCAGTTTACAAATCCACAGATTCTGGTGCTATTTGGACTTTGCTCAATGATACTGCTTTTCCAGAGGATCCAAGGGGTATTACAACTGATTCGGATAATAATCTTTATGCTACTGTAAAAAATAAAAGAATTTACAAATCCACAGATTCCGGTGCCACCTGGACTTTGATTAATGATGCTTATTCTGATGAGAATACTGATAACCAATATGGTATCTTGGCTATGCTTGCTTCGTTAACAAATATTTCTGTTTATACTCATTCATGTGATGACTCTGATTGTGTTGGGGAATCTTGGAATGGGCCCTATATAAATTCAACATTAGTTACTTTATCTGAGATAGATAATCAGTTCTTTCAATATAGGGTGGAATTTGAGACTAGTGATATTTCTTTTTCGCCGGAGCTATATAATGTTACTATATCTTATACCATCCTAAATAGTGCTCCTACAATAACTTCTGCTAGTGATTCACCAGACCCAGTTGATGAAGGCTCGGATGTTACATTCAGTGTAGACTGGGATGATGCTGATGCAGGTGATAAGATTAAGGTACATCTATGTAAGACTGATGCTATAACCGGTCAAGTATGTGATGGCGGTTCATGGTGTGATTCCTCAACATTTACAACTTCAAATCCAGAAAGCTGCGCTTATACAACTAGCGCATCTGATATTGGAGTACAGGATTACTATGCTTATGTGTGCGATGATGATAATGCTTGTTCATCAAGCTCATCAGGTACATTTACTGTGAATGATGTTTCTCCGAACCTTCCGCCAGTGATAGAGTCTAATAGAACTATTGTAAATAATACTATAGCTACTCCTGTTTTTGGAGATAGTTTTTTTGTTCAGGTAAATGTTTCAGATACTGAGGGCGATACTATTGAGTTTGTTAGTTTTACGATAACTTCTCCGGATGGAACGGACGTTGTTGATAACCAGTTGGGAAATAATTTCACTGTAGGTGATTATTCAATATGGAACTCTACATCTTGTACTGTAGATGATTATGGAATTTGGAATTTTTCTTATTCTGTCTCAGATGGTACTAATACTGTGCTGGGAAATGTTAGCTTTTTTGTGTATAGTGATATTTCTATTTTTCCTGCGGAGTATATTGTAGCACCGGATCCTAAGAATCAGACCCTAATTTGGAATTTGAGCTTGTATCATCAGTCTAGCGATATATATGAACTTAACTTTTCTTATGATCTAAATGAAACTTATTTTACATTAACGTTTACTAATAATTCTGCGAATATTAGTAATGCTGTGTTTAATACATCTAACCTTTTCAAGAATCAGGTTGTTATTGATATTGATGATGATGTTTTGGATGAAACTTCATATGAAGGGAATATTACTATACGGAGAATAAATGATGGAACGGATTTTATAGTTCCTCTAACTATTGGGGTTAATCCTCCAAGTGGGAATCCTGAGGCTCTGACTCCCATTTCTCGGATAGTGTGCGGATTGGGTACTTGTGATGTTGATTTAGAGATGGAGAATGATGAGAGTCTAGTAGTCTCTTGGATGTTGAACAATACTGGGAATTATGATCTCACTGGATGTATTCCGACTATAACTGGATTTGATATTTCTAATTTTGGAGAGTTTTCTGATAATGATTTTAGTGTTGGTGTAGATGAGTCTATTACTTTGACTCTTACTCTTAGTCAACCATCTATAAACTCATACTATGGTAGATTAGAGGTGGTGTGTGAGGCTACTGTGCTTGGATACAGCACTTCTTTAGGTGCAGAAGATGGTAATGCGCCGAATATAAATTTAGTAGTTAGAGCTGATACTGGTACTGGTGGAGGGGGCGGAATTGGCACTGGTGGTGGCGGATCTCCCAGAAGGGATGAAATTGCTGAGGGTGTAGGAGTAGATGAATCTCAGAGATTTACTAATTTTCCTGATTTTCCAACAGGAATTCTTGATGGTACTGTAGGGGAGCAGGGTGAGGAAGGTGCTTCTGAAGAAAGAGTAGAAGACCAGTCAACTATTGGAGAAGCATTAACCAATCCGGTGGCTTTATCTACGGGGTCTCTTGTAGTGCTCTTGCTTTTGTTACTTCTAGCTTATGTAATAAAGAAGCAAAAAAAGAAAACAAAGGCGCTTTCTAAAGTGGAGGCTAAGAAGGCCTTGGAGAAGTATGGGTTTAGGGTGATGGGTAAGGAAACTAAAAAAGCTGTTTTAGTGAAGGTGTTGAAGGGTTTGATTGGTGTTGGAGATGTAAGCGGAGTGAGTGTTATTTCAAAAGAAGGACTGATTATTGCTTCAAATATATCTGCGATTAAAAAGGCGGAAAAATTTTCTGCCACATCTGCTTTGATGGTTAATTCTGCTAGGGAAAGTTTGGCTAAGCTCGGGAGAGGTGGGTTGAATCATATAATCATTAATACTAAGACAAAAAGATTTGTTGCTGTAACCGCGGGTAAGAAGGCTATACTCGTCTGTTTAGTTAAGCCCAAGGCTAATTTAGGTTTTATACTTCTGGAAATAAAAAAAGCAGCTAATAAAATTGCTAAGGCCTTAGAGTGATTAAAAAAATAAAAAAAGAATAAGAGACTTATTTTGTTCTGTCAAGACTAATTTCTATAGTGGAAACTCTGACGTCTCTCCCTTCTTTGTTTTTGAATTCTTCACTGTTTAGTTTAACGTCTGTTACTTCTATCTGTCCTTGTAGGAATCTCTTAGATGCTACTTCTGCAACGTCAACACATCTTGTTATGAATTTTCCTCTGCCTTTGATTACTACTTCGTCTGCTCCTTGTGTTGTAAATTGCATAACGACACCGGTAACGTAAATCCTGGGATAACAGCTTTCACTGAGATCCTTTCATGAACGGTTTGCTACCGATGAATACCACGTGGTCGTCTTTGTTCATTGTCTTTGTTGGTTTTTCTTCTGGTTTAGTTTCTTCTGTCATATTTAATCCCCCCGAAATTTCTGTATTTTTTAGTTGTTTATAGTAACTTTTTTTACCACTTATTTGCTCCTTTTTAGAAGGAGTTTTCTTTATATATTTTTCGAGTCTTTAGTTGCTGCCAAAAGAAACGCATAATCCCACCAGACCTCCTCTGAGGATTTTACAAAGAAAGCGTAATAATGAGCAAAGGCACAATGTATTACTTATGTCGTAAACTATTTATGTCTTATATTTTGGCTTTTTGAGCCTCTTCTGCACTTTTTCTAGTAAGCCTTGTTATGTATCCAGCGATTACGTTCCTGAGCTTTTTGCTTTTTACGTCTAAGAGTTTGTCTACTATCTTCTTATTGCTAGAAAAATCTTTTTTGAATTGGTCTCCGTGCTCTTTTGCGAGTCTTTTTGTTGCTCTCTTTACTTGCGTTGTTTTTACTCTTCCCATGCTATTTTAGGTTTAGAATGTCTGTTTTTAAGGTTTTCTAGTGTCAAATTGTTGATTAACGAAATCAAAGATTTCTAGAATACGCAGAGTTTTACTCTTATTGGCTTAAACTAAGCACCTTATTCATAAAAAGTGGAAAAAATATCCATACAAAATGAATGATAAAAACTTACCGCTTTGTGAAGGATATATTATCTTTTTTATATAAATAATAAAATTTAACCGAAAAACTTAAATATATATAAAATAAGTAATAGACATGATAATTTATAATCCCCATAGCGAAGAAATTATAGAAAATAGACTTAGAGAGGCATGGGACTTGCTAAGTCAAATACCCGCTAAACATTGCTTTATTACAGGATCTTTTTTGTACAAAGAAAAATATAAAGACATTGACATCTTTGTAATTACAAGAACTAAAAGAAGTATTTCTATAAATAATAAAAAGGCTAAAATCACAATAATAGATTTTAACGATCTTTATTCTTTGTTTTACCATTCTATTTCAAAAAGTTGCATTTCTAAAAATATTCTCCCTAAAAAACCATTAAAAGTGACAATTTCAGATTATTGGCATGTTATTAACGAAGCAATACCTACTCTGTTGAATCAAAAAAATAAATATCATAAGGATGTTCGTTTCTTGGTTTTATACACTGAATATTTCAAAACAGGCAACATTTTAGATACGTTTCATCTTACTAGGAAGATTGAAAAATTCAAAAATTATTTAGAAATCCTAGAGTATGTTAAAAAAGAGACTCCTAAAATCATCAATAAAAACATGAGAAAAACATATCTAAAGAAATTTTTCTATACTCAAGCAGGGTTCTATAAAGATTTACTTGAATACAGGGCACAAAGATTTTTATATAAATTGACCCATGCAATAACTAGGGGCATTTCGTATGGTTAATCCCGATTATTTTAAAAGAAAACTTGAAAAATTAATATCTCAAGCTTATAGAATAGAATTTCTAGGAGAGAATTTCGCTCAAATTGCTGGTATGCTAACTAGCACTCAAGAAGAAAAAATCTATAAGTGGATATCTGATGTTATAGAAAGAGAGATTCAGCCAATATTTGTCGGTTCAACTAAGAAATACAAAAAATGGGCTATTAATCAACTACTTGTATTTCGTTATCCCTTTACTTTAGGCAATACAAAATATAGAATTCTCCTAGTGAAAGTTAAAAACTCAATTTACATAGAATTCCACTTAGGCGATCACAAATATTATGATAAAGTAAGAAAAACTTTGGATCTTAAGAAAAGTAGTTATTAATTTATAAATAAATGCCAAAAAGAAGGAAAATTCAAGTTTTGTTGGTTAGGAGAAAGATTTGCTAGGGAATTTAAAGGGATTTATAATAAGTAGTATGATTAAGAGTGAATAGATGAAGGTTCATTTTAGATTTTTCTTATTATTAATCTTCCTTTGAGGTTTTCTTCTACGTATTTGTCGCATTTTTTAGTCATTTCTCCTGTTGTTAGAAAGAGTATGGGCAACTTATTTTTCCTTCCTCTGTCGTTAGCTAGACTGATATCTGCTTCATTGATCCTTTTTTTGTTTTTTCCCACAACTAAGAAATCTAAGATGCCTAGGTCAGAGTTTATTTTTATTTTACCTTCTATTTCTCTTTTCTTTTTTATTATCTGTATGTCTGAAATTTCTATTTGTTTGGATTTAAGGGCGTTTGTGACTTTATTAAGAAATTCATCTCCTACATCTTTTAGGACTATTTCTTCTTTTGGTAATGGTTTTACAGTGGGTGTTGGTTCTTTATCTTCTATTGTAGATTCTAATAGTGATTTGGCTTCTATTTCTGGAGTTAAGTACCAACGCCAGTAGAGTTCTCCATTTATTTCTAAAGGTATTGAGAAATCTTTTATGCTTCTTAAGGCTATTCTAATTGGTGGGTCACATTCTTTGTCTTTTAGAATCTGATTTTTTCTTAATGATTCGTATGCCTCTTTTTCTTTAGATGGGAGGTGGGGATAGAGTAAAGAAAGTTTGCCTTCTTGGCCTTTGCTGTAGTAGACAGGGCTGCCACCAACTTTTGCTTTTGAGATTAAGATTGCTTTATCCTTTACTAGTTCACTTAAGACTGCTCCTGCGAAAATAGTGTCTTTTTCTAGTTTTCTGGATATTTGTACTGGTAGGAGAGGTCCTTCTGAATGAACTAAACTAATTATTTTTTCTTTTACTTCCTTTAAGTCTACCACTTAATAAGTTGAGAACTCTGAGCTTATAACCTTTTTTGCTTGAGAGTATATGTTTATGGCTTTATCCAGCCGGATTCCCAGAAACTAACATCTTTTTCAGAGTCTACTACTGCCAGTAAAAGTTTCTTTCTTGTGCTATGGGCTACTCTGTTTTTTGCTGCAAAATCAAACCAGGTTAGGACGTCTGTTTCAAATACCGGAAAAACTATCCATTTTGCATGGTCTTCTCCTGGTTTTACTCCTCTGTCATATACTCTGAAATCTGCTCCAAACTTTAGAGCGGTTTTTACTACATAACCACGGGATCTTAATTCTTTGAATACTGCGTATCTTACAGTGAAATTTGGCTCTAGATCTCTTGCTTTTTTAATGAATGCTTCTTCTTTGATTATTTTATTGTTTGAGTCATAAACATTCATTTTTTTTGTTTCTATTAAGTATAGAGCTTCTACTAGGGTGTAAAGTATTTTTTTGTCTTTAATTTCACCAAATCTGCTTTTGTCATAGACAGATCTGGCTTCCTTACCTTCAGAAATTACAACTTCTCTTGAGAAGGCTGCTTTGAATTTTTTTGTGGACATATCTTTAATTTAATGACAAACTATTTAAAAACCTTTTTACTGAGATATATTTTATGGAAGTCACGTTTCTTGGGACATCTGCGATGGTTCCTACTAGGAATAGAAATCACCCTGGTGTTCTTTTAACATATGGAGGCGAGAACATTTTGATAGACTGTGGTGAAAATATTCAACGACAATTAAGGATTGGAGGTGTATCTCCTGCTAAAATTACTAAATTATTGGTAAGTCATTGGCATGGGGATCATGTTTTGGGTATTCCTGGATTGATACAGAGCTTGAGTGCTAGCGATTATCAGAGAACTTTGGAAATTTATGGGCCTGAAAGATCTAAGAATTTTATGAAAAAGATTGTGTCTGCTTTTTTGCTTAAGGGAAAGATCGATTTTGTTGTTAATGAAGTTAAGGGAAAATTCTTTGAGAATGAAGATTTTGTACTTGAAGCTTATTTAATGAAACATACGGTTCCTTGCTTAGCCTTTTCTTTTATTGAAAAAGATAAACGGAGAGTGAATGTTGGGTATGTTAAAAAATTTGGATTGGAGAGACATCCCTTGCTTGGAGAATTACAGAAAGGTAAGGATATTTTTTATAACGGTAAGAAAATAAAAGCGAAGGATGCTACGATAATTAAAAAGGGTAGAAAAGTAACTTATATTACTGATACAGAGTTTATTGCTGGTTGTATTAAGGTTGCTAAGGATGCTGATTTGTTGGTTTGTGAAGCTACTTATTCTAAAGAACTTGAGGAAAAGGCTAGAGAATATCAACATTTAACTGCTGAACAAGCTGCTGAGATAGCTAAGAAGGCTGGAGTGAAAAAATTGGTTTTAACTCATTTTTCTCAAAGATATAAATCTGTTGGGAAGTTAGAGAAGGAAGCTAAAGAAGTTTTTAAGAATACTTTTATTAGTAAAGATTTTATGAAAGTGAATGTTTAAATACTATTTAGTTTGTTAAATCCTAAAAAAGAGGTTGCGAGTTGGTGGCTGCTATTTTTATTGAGATTTAACAAAACCTGGCTTCAAGCGTAATGCTTCTTTTTTTGAGTTTTCTGGATTTTCTGACTGTTTCAAATACTTTTTCTGGCTTCTTGGGTGCATCTTCATTTTTGAAAAAATAACGCTTTGAAGTGTCAGTTTCTTGTATTGGTCCACTGAAACTATTAATTCCTCTTTGGCCTTTTCTAGAGAGCATTCTTATATTTACTTCATAAAAGAAATCTATTGGTGCTGTAGAATCAAAATGTACCCTCAACATACAGACCATTCTAAGCTGCTTTTTTTATTTTTTTTATTTTGTCTTCTAATTTTAGTTTTTTGAGTAATTCTTTATATCTGTTTCTAATTGTTACTTCTGTTACACCCGCAATATCTGCTACTTCTCTTTGTGTCTTTTTTTCATTGTTGATTAGGGCTGCTACGTATAATGATGCTGCTGCTATTCCTGTTGGGCCTCTTCCTGAAGTTAATTCTGAGTTTTCAGCCATTTCTAGGATTTCTACTGCCTTACTTTGTGTTTCTGGTGTTAATTTTAGTGCAGATGCAAATCTTGGAATATAGTCTAAAGGATTACTTGGTAGGATTCTTATTCCTAGCTCTCTTGTTACGAATCTGTATGTTCTTCCAATTTCTTTTTTATCTATTCCTGATGCTTCTGATAGTTCATCTAATGTTCTTGGAACTTCGTGACGTCTGCATGCAGCATATAATGCTCCTGCAACTACAGACTCCATTGATCTTCCTCTTACTAATCCTCTTTGGACTGCTAGAGTGTATATCCTTGATGCTTCTTCTTCTACTGATTTAGGTAATTTTAGGTATGAGGCGACTCTTTTTAGCTCTGCTAAGGCTAATTTTAGGTTTCTTTCAATAGCTGTGGATATTCTGTATTGCCATTTTCTTAATCTAAAGAATTTATTTCTACCTTTTCCTGATAATTTGAAGATATCTCCTTTTTGGCCTACGTCTGTTCCTAGACCTCTGTCATATTTAGTGTTATGTAAGAATATTCCTCCTCTTCCACCTACGAAGTTTTCATATCCCGGGACTGTTAGGTCATATGCATAAGGAGTGGAAGGCTTTACTTTTTTGATTGATTTGATATTATATAGGATAAATGGAGAGGTAGTTAGCCTTTTTTTCATTAATAGTTGTGAACCATTTGATTCTACGTTAACATAGCTTATTAATTGAGAGATTACTTCGGGTTTTGGACCTACTATACATTGATTTTCTTTTAATTCATCTACTCTAATCGGAATAACTTTCTTATTTTTTTCTGTAAACACACTGTGACTTCCAGTGACTTCAACTTTTTTTCCACTGTCTAGAAGGATTTCATAGGCTTCCTGAACGGGGTGTCTTGAAACTTCACTAATTTTTTGAAAATCAACGTTGTAATCTTCATCAAAAGATATTGCCTCGAAGTCTTTGTGGCCTATATCTAATATTTCTAAATGGCCGTCGGATGCGACGTTGATGAAGTTATTTTCCATTATTTCGTCAATAAAGTCGCTTATTTTGATTATTTTTACTTGATCGTTATTTCTAACAATAATAGGCTCAAATCCTAGAACAGAATAGGTCATAGGAGCACCAGTTCTTCTTCTTTTTGCAGATTGGTCTGAGTCAAATTCACGCCATTCTTGGCCAAAATCTACTAGTTTTTCTTCTATAACAAGACCACAGTCTTTGCAAAGAACTTCTCCTTTTTCTTTATTAAGGATTAAATTAATGCCCCCACATTCTGGGCACTTCTTGATATACGATGGCATATAAACCCCCCTAAACTAAAACTTATTTTAGAGTATAATAAGATTTATAAATAACTTGAATAGGTTATATATAAAGGTTTTGGTTTTGTTGGGTAGTTACTCAAAAGTAGTTAAAAAGAGAAAGGTTTATATATCCTAAAGATAGTAGTAATTGTATTCAAAATCATGATTATTTTATAAATTTGAGGAAAAAATGGATTTATCAAAATTAAGAGAAAAAGACCAAACCCCTGTTAGAGAAGTTGTTGAATACTTAAATCTTCGTGGTCTAGAAGTGGAACTTAAGGGAAGTGCTTTGAGAGGAGATAGGCAATATGAAGATGTTGATTTGTTAGCTACAGGTCTTGCAGTATTAGTTAAAGATGCTAGAAATGATCTTGTTACAGGAACTCCTTTAGGAGATGGATATGAAGTTGAATATGTTGGTGGACCAGAGTGTTATGTAAATGAACAAATTGATGATAGATTTAGAATTCAAGCAGGAGAAACTAAAATTGATTTAAGCTTAAAAAGATTAAAAAGAGAAAAATGCTATGACATACTTGAACCATTAGATAGCAGATAAAGAAGAATGGTATAGTTTTGATTAAAATGACTGAAAATCCATTAACAAAAGAGCAGATGGAGGAATTAGGTAAGATTTCTCAGATGCCAGTGGAAGAGCAGAAAAAGGCCTTGCCCAGATTTTTAAAAAAGCTAAGTCCTGAGCAGGTTGAATTCTTAAAGAAACAGCAAGGTGGAGGCTGTGTTTATTGTGCTATTGCTGAAGGAAAGATTGAGGCTAAAAAAGTTTATGAGGATGCTAATTTGCTTGGTGTTTTAGAGATAAATCCTGCAAATAAGGGGCATGTTGTTTTATTTCCTAAGAAACACTATGAGATTTTAAATAAAATTGAGGATGTTGGGCATTTGTTTAATGTTGCTAAAAGTATTTCTGGAGCTGTTTTTGATGGTGTGAAAGCTGAAGGAACCAATATTTTTATTTCCAATGGTGCTGCTGCTGGACAATTAATGCCGCATGTTACTGTACATATTGTTCCTAGATTTAAGGATGATAAATTTAGTTTGAGATGGGATAAGGTTGAGGTGAGTGATGAAGACATGGATGAGGTGAAGCAAGAGATTGTTAGTCGGTTAGAAGCTATTAGTGATGTTGAAGAAGAAAAAGAGGAAAAAGTTAAAGATGTTCCTAAGAAAAAATATAGTGAAAAAGAAAGAGTTCCTTAAATAAAAGGATTACCTATTAACAAAGCGATAATAGTTCCAATTAAAAAGGGCGGGACGAATGGAATACCTTCTTTTATGAGAACTTGTTTTATGTTTAGTTTTTTTAATTCAGATATTTGTTTTTTTTCTAAAGTTGTTCTTTTAGTTAAGACAATTTTGTTTCTTAATTTTACGTCTTGAGCTATCCAATCACCTTCCACTAGATTTTCTACTGGAATTTTTTTGAAGAAGTGTATGTTCTCTATTGATTTTACTGCTGCAAATAGATAGAAATATATTGCTAAAAGGACTGCAAGTATGAAAATTGCAAGTTTTAATGATGTTGAGTCTACAAAGAAGATCAATACTAGAAGAATTACTGAGGCTATCATGGAGGTTGTTTGAAGGACGTAACTTTTTCTCGTTGTTAATAAATGCTTGAATTCTAATTTAAATTTTTTAAAGTTTTTTACTATCAAGGATATTGACCAGATCACTCCATAAAAAGCTCCTGCGATTAGTATAAGAATGAATAATGTTGCTAAAAAAGGAATATTGCTTTCTGCTAGATAGAATGGTTTTGTTGATAATGTTGCTCCTAAGCCCATAAGGAGTTTTGCATCTCCACCACCCCACTGGTTTGCATGATAAAGCAGGTTTCCTATTAAGAATGTTGCTCCTAACCCTAGTAATCCATAAAAAAAGAATGGCCAATCTGTGAAAATTATTGAGTGCATTAATCTTATTATTAAGCCAGTTGCGATTAAGCTGAAAGAAATCCAGTCAGGAACCTCCTTAATTCTTATGTCTACGATTGTGGCGAAGATTAATGCTGTTAATGCGGTTATTATTAAGATGATATCTGTGTTGATCATTTTTAATGCTGATTTGGTTACATTTATAAATTTTGTTAGTTAAGAAAGGGGGATGATTTCGATTATAGGTGCTGGTCCTAGTGGAAGTTATTTGGCTTATTTACTTGCTAGGGCTGGCAAGGATGTTAGTGTTTTTGAGGAGCACGATGAAATTGGCAAACCCGTGCAATGTACTGGATTAGTTACTGGTTTGATTAAAGATTTTATTGAGCTTAAGAGAGATTTTGTTGTTAATGAAATTAGTAAGGTTAAGATTATTGCTCCTGATGGCTCTGAAGCAGATTTTAATTTGAATAATCCCAATTATGTTATTGATAGAGGAAAATTTGATGGTTATGTTGCTTCTTTAGCTAGGAAAGAAGGTGTTAAGTTTCATTTGGGTAAGAGGTTTTCTGATTTTAAGGACGGGAAGGTTTTATTTGGTGATGGCTCTTCGTTTGCGAGCGATTATTTAGTTGGTGCTGATGGTGTTTTGAGTTCTGTGGCTAAGAAGTTTGATATGTTTAATAATAGAAAGTTTATGAATGCTATGCAGGCCAGGGTTAAAGGTAGGTTTGCTAGGGATACTTTTGTTGTTTATTTGGGTGTAGGTTATTTTGGATGGAGTGTTCCTGAAAGTGAAGAGATTAGTAGGGTTGGAGTTATTATTACTAAAGGTGAAGTTAAGAAGTGTTTTGAGGATGTTTTAGAAAAAGTTAAAGGCAAGGTTATTGAATATCAATCTGGTTTAATACCTCTGTATCAGCCTTTGGTTAAGTGTTCTAAAGAGAATGTTTTTTTGGTTGGTGATGCTGCTACGCATTGTAAGGCAAGTACTCATGGTGGTATTGTTCAAGGTATGATTGGTGGAGGTGCTCTTTGTGAGGCTTTGATTGGTGGTAAGGATTATGAAAAACTTTGGAAGAAGAAACTTGGGAAAGATTTGAAAACGCATTTAAAAATTAGAGAGAAAATAGATAAAATGGGAGAGGATGATCTGAATTATTTAGTGAAATTAGTTAGAAAAGAAAAAGTAAAAAAAATTTTAGAAGAATATGACCGAGATCATGCTTCTAAAATAGCTCTTGGCTTATTGTTAAGGGAGCCAAGGTTTTTGAAATTTGTTTTTTAATTACTGTCTCCTTGTGGTTCTGTTTCTTCTGTTGGGTCTGCTTTTTTGATACCATTTAGCCTAATATTGCCCTCTGCTCCGAATTCGCCGCTTCTATTGCTGACTCTTAGAGCTTCTAGTGTTACAAATGTCTCATTACCGTTTGCTGGGTCGTCATCTAGGTCGGTGAAGTATCCTTCTATTGTAAAGTTATCGTCTTTGTTTAAATCTGTGTAAAGAAGTTCTATTCCATTAAACCCGATAGTGTGTGCTAGTCCACTGTAATCTACTGGAGTACCGCTAGAAACAGGAGTGTATCCTTTTGCTAATTCCGATGTAGGTACCAGCTTTGATGGTTCCCATTGTCTATTGTCTTTTGGTTGTCCTGCTTTTACTGTCCAACCTGTAGGTCTTACCATTCCTACTAAGCCAGCAGAATCTGTTTGTAGAATTGCTACTTCTATTCCGTTATTAATGTTGTCTATTAGAACATTAGGGTTTCCATGAAAATTCACAACTGATTTTCTTAATTTTGATGCCACTATGTCTTTTTTTGGAATACCATTGTTTAAGGCATTCATTATTTGTTCAAAGTACATTGTATCTGAGCTTGGGTTTGTTGAACTTTTTGGATTGTTGTTAACTCTGTTTCCGATTATTACGTAATGTGTGTCTGGTGCAGGTTGTGTAGTTGGTGTAGATGTAGCTTGACCCTGAGCTATATTATAAGTTGTTAGTCCGAAAACTACGCTCGCAATACCTCTTGCAAAAATTCCTGGTCTATATGTCATGATAATTCCCCCAGTATAATTATAAGTTTCTTTTTGTGCAGGTTAGATGTTTATAAGCCTTTCCTTTAATACTATTTTATAGGAGTACCTTTTAATTATATTTTTTATTGATTTAGGGTATATTTTTATTACCTACTTCTTGGTAATTAACTTTAGAAAGGTTTATAAAGGCGTTTTATATGCCTTTGGATAGGAAAAATGGCAGATCTTGTTTTGGAAGATAAATTAGGACAGACGAATATTGGTAAAGATTGGGGTTTGAGTAATCTAGTAGAAGGTGGCATTTATACTTCTTTGGCTATGGGCGCGGGTATTGTTTCTGGCGTAGGCATGAAAGATGTGGCTGATTTTGCAGCTAGTAATTTTGGTGTTTTTGGTGGAGCGGCTCTGTATAACCCGATTATTCCGTTTTTTAGTTTTGCTGCTGGTATTGGGCATGGTTTAGGGGAGCCTGGGAGTAAGGAGAAACTACTTACGGGAGGAGCACTTGGTGTAACTGTACTCTATTCACTTCAACAAACTCTTCATTTTGATTATGGTATATCTGTGCCTTATTATCTTATGCAAGTTGCTGCTGGAAATCTGACTTTAGGTGGATATGCTCTGATGCAGGCAGTAGTTCCTGTATTGGCTATTTTTGGTGCAGGTTATGTGATAGGTAAGTTTGCTAGGTGGATTACTGGAAGAAGTAAGAAAGTTACTAAGAGGAGACGTAGAAAGAAGAAAAAGTAAAGAAGGGAATATTTAAATACGAAATGGTATTTCAAATTCATATGAATAAAAGAGGTATGGCTGATGAGGCGAGTGGAACAGCTGCTGCTGCGGGAGTGATTATACTTATTGCTTTGTTTTTTGTTGGTTATTTGATTTTGCTGCCTGAAAAAGCTCGTGAAGATGTGCTTGAAGGGGAAGAGATTGATTATGATGATCTTCTTAATGGCGATGCTGGTGATAATGGTGACGGGGATGCTAATGGGGAAAAAGAAACCTTGCTTTTAGAACACCCTGGAACTGTTTTGCCTCCTGGAAAGGACGATGTTGAAAAAGATTTTGCTTCTGCTAATTTATTTATGACTACTGATCAAGAAACTGAGAAGATAGCTAATTTAATTACTGTTTCTAAATCAATTTTTGGGAATAAATATAAGGATGCTAGATTTAATCTTGATAACGTTGCTAATCTAAAGAAAGTTAAGTTATTTTTTAATATTGTGGAGGCTAGGGGAGATTTAAAAATCTCTTTGAATGGTAATGTTATATTTGAAGGTGGTTTAAGTGTAAATGATTTGCCTGTTGAACTTCCTGTTTCTTTATTACGTGAGACAAATAATTTAAGATTTGAGGCTAGCAGTGTCGGATTTGCCTTTTTGAGTAGCAGCAAGTATGTTTTGAAAGATTTAGAGATTGTTAAGGAATTTAATTTAGAGAATAGACGAGAGTTGAGAAAGTTTGAGGTTTCAAGAGCTGAGGCTATTGGAGATGCTGAGATTGAATTTTTTGTGAATTGTTTAGAAGTGGGTAGGGACCAAGGAATATTGAAAGTGTTTTTGAATAGGAAGAGTATCTTTTTTGGCAAAGTTGTTTGTGATGCTTCTCAAACTAGATTTGATGCTGATGAAGATGATTTTATTGATGGGACTAACTTTTTGACTTTTGAGGTTGATAAGGGAAATTATATTATTGAGCAAATAACTTTGAAATATAAATTTGATGAAGGATTTAACCCTAGATATTTCTTTACTATTGATGAGGATCAGTTTGAAGATATTGAGGATAAGGAAGTTATTTTGAAGTTGAGATTTGATAATGATGGTGACAGAAAGAGGGCGGATATTCGAGTGAATGATAATGTTATTTATCTGGATGTTCATGATGATGTTTATGAGAAGGATATTACTGATATTATCTTAGAAGGTGAAAATTTGATTAAAATTTTTGCTAAGAATGAGTTTTCTATAGAGCAGTTAGAAATTTTGATGAGAGATGAGTGATTACTCGATTATAATCGAAAGCTTTATAAATAACATTCGATTGTAATCTAGTATGAAAAAAGAAGTTTTGGTGGAATGGAATCCTTGGTGGGACGAAAAGAAAGGTTTTAATCTTTTAGATAGGGAGTTGGAAAGTGATGTTGTTGAATGGATTAAAAGAAAGGAAATTGTGGGTGTTCTCGGGGTAAGAAGGAGTGGAAAAACTTCTTTGTTGTATCTTTTAATTGAGCATCTTCTGAAAACTGTTAACCCTAAAAATATTTTTTTTATAAAGTGCGATGATGATAGGGTGGAAAAAAAAGAAATTATTTCTAAATCAATAGACTTGTATAAAGAATTAGTTAATCCTAGGGGGAGGGTTTTTGTTTTTGTAGACGAGGTTCAAGAAGAACCTGGCTGGGAAAGTACATTAAAACGGATTTATGATCTTGAGAAAAATGTGAAATTTTTTATTTCGGGTTCAAATTTTTCTATGTTAAAGGAAGATTTTACATATAAACTATCTGGCAGATTTGCATACTTTGATTTGTATCCCTTTAGTTTTAAGGAGCTTATTGGGATAGATACTAATGTAAAAAATAGCGTATCTTTACTTTCAAAAAAGCAAGAAGTAAAACATAAGTTTCTTGAATATTTAGAATTTGGTGGTTTTCCAGAAGTTGTTTTAGAGAAGGATAAGAAAAAGAAGGCACAACTATTGAGGTTTTATTATGATACTATAATCTACAGAGACATCATAAAAAGACGGGGAATAAGAAATGCGGCAAAAATGGAGCGGATGATTAATTTTTTTCTTCAAAACGTATCAAACCCTGCTAATTTTTCAAAAATAGGGAGGCAAGTGGGATTATCTACAGATAGTGTTGGAGAGTATGTCAGATATCTACAGGATGCTTTTTTTATATTTAGTGTACCTTTATTTAGTTTTTCTGTAAAAAGACAAGAGATAAATCCAAAAAAAATTTATTGTGTGGACACGGGGATAAGAAATATAAAGGGCTTTAGATTCTCGCAGGATTATGGAAGACTTGTAGAGAATATCGTTTTTGTTGAAATAAAACGTAGATATAGTTCGAATCCCCTTTGTGAGTTATTTTATTGGCAGGAGAAGAAATATGAAGTCGATTTTGTAGTTAAGGTGGGTTTAAAAATTAAAGAATTAATTCAAGTCTGCTGGGATTTAGAAGAAGCTAAAGAAAGAGAGGTAAAATCTTTGGTTGCAGCTATGAAAAAATTTAAGTTGAGTAAGGGGTTGATAATAACAGAATCTAGCGAATATGAGGAATTGATCGAGGGGAAAAAAATAAAATTCATTCCATTGTGGAAATGGTTATTGGATGTAGCTTAAAATGAAATGTGTAAATTGTAATAAGAAATATGAAAAATTTATGTTATCCAATTATAATCTCGGTTTATGTAAAGCTTGCTATGATAAATTTGAGAAGAATAAAAATATTGAGAGAGATGAAACTTGTGATGAAGTGGAACATAAGATAACTTGCCCAAAATGTGGAAAAGTCTATAAAGAACTTATTGTTGATGAGAAATGTAGGACTAAAGATTGCGATGTTTGGTTTTTTTGGAATAATATGGACTGTATGGTTTTTGCTAAATGGATGAAAAAAGATATTAAGGTGAAATAAAGAGGTATTAGTATGGTTTTTGAAAAGAGGTGGGTTTTTTAGGATGGCTGATCGTAGACAGGAAATTCAAAGAGAGGCTGCTGAATTGTATAATTATCTAAGAGAAACAAGGAAAACAGGTAAACAATTAAGGGCTGGAAGGGAGAAAGCTAGATCGCGAACTGATCTTGCTAAAACTGTTGAATATGATGCAAGTCTGAAGAAATTGAGGGCGGACATTCGAGATGTCGGGAGAAGACTTCGAGAATTAGGAAAAGAAGATAAGAAATTGAGGGAGAGAGAATTACTATCGAGATCAAAAAAAGTTAGGCTTCCTTCGCCTGAAACTCCAAAAGTGACTGTTGGGGGTCGTAAAATTAGTAGAAATTGGTTTACCCTTTCTTTAGTTATCGTTGGTTTATTTATCTTGATTCTTTCCGGGTCTTTTTTCTTAGGTAAGGTTCCAGCTTTTTTGTCATCTGGTTGGATTTCTATCCCCGCTTTGATTCTTCTGATATTAGTTATTATGCTTATTTTTAGCAAAAGTTTTCGTGATATTTTTAAGAGCATTTGGGACAGTATTGTTAAATTTTTTAGATATCTTGGGGACAACCATCCCTATGTTTTATTAATTATATTTCTGATTGTTATTCTCTCAGTTATCTCATGGTATATTGGTGGCTATATCGTATCTATTCTTACTACAGGACTCTTTACAACTCTAGCAAATTTACCTGCTTTTAGTTGGATTATTGGGGGTATTATTTCGCTTTTAGGTTTGTGGTTGATTATTAGAACTACGGGAGAAGGAAAAGAGAAAAAACATACAACGTGGAAATTAGGTTTGTTTTTGATTATTTTTGGAATATTTTTTGGATGGTATGCGCCCCAATTTTCAAGTATTGCAATTACTACTGGTGCCTTGGGTGCTTTTTATAATTTAAGATGGATTGTTACAATTGGCTTGGCTGTTTTGGGTATTTTGTTAATGCTAAAAACTAATGCTCAGGGAAAACATGTTAATTTTAGCTTGGGTTTGGTTTTGGTGGTATTGGCAATTGCTTCTTGGTTTTTAATTCCTTTTGCTACTTCAGAACTAGCTCAAAAATACGGAGTTAAGGGAGGGATTGAGTTAGAAGAAAGTGCGTTTATTCCAAGAATGAAAAGATTTTTTTATTATGTTCAACATCCTGATGAATATTTTAAAAGTTATGGTGAGTTTACTAATCCTGATGTGCAACAGAAAGGGCCTCCTAAAGGTTTGAAATTTGTTTCTTTTGGGCCAGTTGTATCTTCTTTTAGACCTGAACAAGATATTAGACTTGTAGCAGAGGTTAAGCATCTTGCTATCCCTTCTATTAAAGATAATAAAGATGATGCTGCTGAAAACAGAATAGAGGAGGTTACTATTGAGTTTAATTGTCTTGGATATATGAATGAAACTGGTGAGAAAGGAAATGTGCAGATCTCTCCGTCTTGTGGTAATGTTGGAGAAGAAGATCACATAGTGGAAAATGTTCAGAGAGATAGGGAGTGTACTTTTTTTGTTAGGTGTGATTTTGAGAAAAATAAATTTAAGATTAGTGATTCTAGTAAACAGAGTGAAACATTTAAGGCGACTCTTACTGTGAATTACAAAAATTTTGCAACTGAATCTATTTTAAAGACTTATACTATTGGAAAAGAAAAGTATGATGAGATTGCAAATAGAGATAATTGGGAAGTTGAGCTCATAAATGAGGTTAGAGGTTCTGCTAGTTTTCCGGGATTGATAAAAAGCGACAGGAGAGTTACTTCTGAGTATACGGGTGGGCCTGTTCAATTAGCGGTTAATATGTTAAATTCCCAACCTATTTATCTTGGTGAAGAAAATCCTTATACTTTGATTGTAAATACGGAGCCTGATTCTGCTGAGTGGGAAGGAAGGGTTAAAGCTAATGCTTTGTTTGTAGAAGTTCCAGGGTGGTTTGATACTGAGGGAGAGGATTGTCAGTTTGGGAGAGGTGGCGGCGTAGGAAAAACTGGTTTGAAAAGAATGATTTTGGATGAAGATGAGATGTATCTTTTGGATACTTGTTATAGTTCTATAGAAGGTAAACCTGCTAGGGGATGTACTTTTATTTGTGATTTTAAGGTTAAGGGAGATATTCAGGAGAATATTGAGGAGTGGAACATCAAGGCCTTGCAGAGTAGCGATTATTTTTTAAATAAGAGCACTACTTTTGATATTGTTGATTTAGGCAGGAGGGATGAAAAAGAAGAGGAAGAAAAAGGAGAACCGCAAGGGGATACTTATTACCCTTGATTAGAAATTGACCAAAACATATTAAAAGAATAAAAGAGATTAAAAATAAAGATGAAAAAAATTACTTTAATTGCTGTTTGTTTAATTTTGATGTTTTTAATTAGTGCGTGTGATAGTGTTAGTCCTTATCTTCCTAGTTTTCTCAAGAAAGAGGAAAAACCTTCTGTAGGTAGGGGTGTGAGATTATTCTTTGATGAGAATGCTCCTCCTAGAGATAAAATTTTGATTGGCGGAGGTTCTAAATTTTTGATTAGGGTCGGAATTGAAAATTATGGTGATGAGATTAGAGGGGGAAATTTTGATTTGAACTTGTGGGATAATATTCCAAATAGTCCTCTTGATAAGCATGCAGGAAAAGATGATAATTATGGCATTGAGATGATTGAGGCGGCTAACTTTAGGAGGAATGAACTTGGTAATGAAATAATTGAGATATTTCCTTCAAAAACTTTTACTAGGCCTGTGTCTGCGGATTATGATTCTGAGAGTATTATTTCTGGAACAAAGTTGAATGTTTTTGCTGAGTTGTATATCCACCAATATGATGCTGAGATTGCTACAAATATTTGTTTAAAAAGAGAGGAAGATCCTGATCCTGCTTGCTCTAATAGACAAGTTGTTTCACAGAATCAATTAGGAAAACAAGCGAGTTATCTTCCGGTTACAATAGAAAAAATTGAAAAAACAGCTACTCACTTTGGGGATAATAAATATTTTGTGAATTTGAAAGTAACTTTCAGGAATTTGGGTGAAGGAATGATTGTGCCTGTTGATACCAGAGGTAGTGGGGAAGTTGATGAAAGACTTGGTGAGGCTATTGGTGGTGTAAAAGTTGAGTTGCAAAGTGAAGGAGGATCTGTGGATTGTTCTCCAGAGCCACTTGTTTTTGATAACAATATGGCTGTGTTGAACTGTTTTGTTGAGAATGTTGGTGCAAGAGAATCCCTTGTTACTTATCCTCTAAAAATAAGGTATAGTTTCGGATATAAGTTAAGGGCTAAAGTAGGGCCTGTTTCTTTAGTGAAAATAGAGGATTTAGGAGGGTAAAATTAATCCATTAAATTTATATAGGACAAGAGTGTATAAATTTTATAAAAGGAGGTTGTTATTGTGGATAAGAGGCTTTTATTGGGTTTTTTAGTGATTTTAACGATTTTTGCTTATGGATGTACAACTGGAGATGATGATCTTGCTAAAGGGCCTTTTGTTGGCGGTACTAATGGATTAGATTTTGGATTTGTTGCTGATGAGCCTCCTAATGAAGTATTTGCTAATGATGAAGAATTTGATATAGCTATTTTTGTTGAAAATGTTGGTGAGTTTGATATTCCTGAAAGAAAAGTTATAGCTACTCTTGGTGGTTTAGATACAAGAGATTTGGGTTTATCTGGACCTAATAAGGTTTTAGAAGTTGGGTTAAATGGAAAAACTAAGAGTGATTCTGAGGTTTTTAGTGGTGATGAGGATGAGATAATTTATGAAGGTGCTTTGTATGAGACTAAATATGATCTGGTTGCTGATTTTAGTACAAAAGTAAGAGCTGATATTTGTTATCTTTATCAGACTAAATCTACTACCAAGGCTTGTTTGAAAAAGAAAGCCAGTCAAAGAGATGCAAGTGATTTTTGTTTGGTAAATAATGATAATGTTAAAGTTGAAAATTCTGGTGCGCCTGTGCAAATAAGAGATGTTAGAACAAGAAGCTCTGGAACTAGTCAAGTAACTTTGACTTTTATTGTTGAGAATGTTGGTTCTGGCAAGGTTTATCCGCCAAATACTTTTACTAATGAATGTGTTAGGAAAGATAGTGATGAAGACAGATTAGATGTTGAGGTAAGGAGTGCAAGTGGAAGGCATACAATTACGTGCAGTGCTCTGGGTGGCAATGAAGGAGAAGTGAGATTAAGTAATGATGGTAAAAAACAGATAAGATGCAGTATAAGTACTGGTAATGCGCCTGATACTCCTGTTGAAGAAGCAATTAATATTCTTGTTGATTATTTCTACAGAGGAGCAATATCTACTCCTATTACTATAAAAAGCTCTGAATTTTGATTAGAAATAAATATATACTCCTTGTGTGAAGGATAGTTTTATGGAATTTATCTCTGACTTACATGTTCATGGAAAACATGCTGCTGCTTGTAGTAAGCATACAACTATCCCCTTGTTAGAGAAGTATGCTAGAATGAAGGGTTTGGATCTTTTAGGTACTGGTGATTTTCAGCATCCTTTGTGGCAGAAGCATATTCTGGAAGAGTTGACTGAGGATGAAAATGGTATTTTATGGACAAAAAGTAAATTTCCTTTTTTATGGCAGACTGAGATTAGTCTAATTTATACTCAAGATGGGAAAGGTAGGAGAGCTCATCATTTGATATTTGCTCCTAATGGAGAGGTTGCTAAGCAGATTACAGAATTTTTAGGGAGTAAGGGTAGATTAGATTATGATGGTAGGCCGATATTTGGGTTTAATAGTGTTGAGTTAGTTGATTTTATGAGAGACATTAGTGATAAGATTGAGATAATTCCTGCTCATGTATGGACAAGTCATTTCAGTGTCATGGGAGAATATAATCAGCATTCTAAGGTTGAAGATTGTTTTAAAAATAATACAAAATATATTCATGCTTTGGAAACTGGAATGTCTTCAGATCCGGCAGATAATCGGAGACTGAGTGTTTTAGATAAATTTAATTTGGTTAGTTTTTCAGATAGCCACAGCGCCTGGCCTTGGAGACTTGGAAGAGAAGCAACTATTTTTGAGTTTGATAAATTAGCTTTTGATAGTTTTCTTAGGGCTATTAGGGAAGGGGTTGGTTTGAAAAGTACTGTGGAAACGTATACTAGTTACGGAAAATATCATTTTACAGGGCATAGAAATTGTGGTGTTTCTTTTTCTCCTAAGGAATCCAAGGATTTAAATAAAATTTGTCCTAAGTGTAGTGCTAAGTTAACTATAGGGGTGGCGGATAGAATTGAATTATTGGCTGATAGACCTGAAGGGTTTAAGAGAGATAACGCAGTTCCATTTGTTTCTTTAATCCCCTTGCATGAGTTAATCTCTGCTGTGTATGATATCAAACAATTGCAATCAAAAAGAGTCTGGGAAACTTATACAAAATTAGTTACGGAGTTTAAGAGTGAATTTAATGTTTTGTTGAATGTTAGTTATGAAGATTTGTGTAAAGTTATTCAGGATAAATTAGCTAGAGTTATTGTAAATAATAGGGAAGATAAGCTTAAGATCGAAGCGGGATTTGACGGGGTATATGGTAAGATAATGTTAGATAAAGAAGAAAAAGTGGTTGATCAAAAAAAGTTAGGAGATTTTAAATAGACAGAAAAGACTCCATCTATTTAGTTTCTTCTTTAGGTTCTTCTGCACTTTCTTCTTCTGTAGACTCTTCTTTAGTTTCTTCAGCTTCTTTTGTCACTTCTCCCATTGGTACTCCGCAGCATTCTTTTGCCTCTTCTGAAGTACTTCCGCATTTGCTGCATTTGTATGCCATTTTTTACCTCCGATATGGTTTATTGAGAGTTTTGTCCTTTATAACCATAGGGATTAGTTTTTTTTGAACTCTTCTGAGTCTAAATCTTCATCTTTTCTTCCTTGCATTGCCAATAGGTCTTCAGTGGTTAATTTTTTTCCTGCTTTTAATTTTTCTTCGACTTGTTTTGTTTTTTCTTCTAAAATTCTTTCTTCTGTTCTTTTCTTTTTTTCTTCTTTTTTTCTTTGTTTTGTTCTTTTTTCTTGATCGGTTTTTTTAAGGATGTTGATTTTGTCATGTAACTGTCTGCTGACGCTTATGAAATTATTTTTTAAAGAGATAAACATTTCAAATGCTTTTTCTTGTTGTTTTTTGATTATGTTGATTTGTCTGCTCAAGCTGAAAAATTCACCATAGCCTGATTTTTTTTCTTTTATTACTTTTTTGAACTTTTTGTGGGCCTCATCTGCTTTCTTTTTGGATTCTTCTATTTCTTTAGAAATTTGGGAGATCCTATCTGAAATTTGTTTTACGCCTCCAAGCTCCTCGTAGTACTTTTTGAGTCTCTTTATTTTTTCCATTAACCTTTTTTCTGCGTCTATGGATAAGGCTTCTGTTTCTATTTTTTCTTCTAGCTGGTCAATATTTTTCTTTAGAATTTCTGGATCCTGTTTTATTTGGTATTTTTCAAGTAGTTTCTTTTTTTCGTTTTGTACTTCGTTTATTTTATCTATTAATTTTTTGACTTTTTTGTTGTATTCGTCTCTTTCTTTTAGTAATTCCCTAGCTTCTTCTGATGAGGCGTCGCTTGTTTTCTTTTGAGTTTTTACTTTGGTGATTAATTCGGCTATTTCTTTTTTGAGGTCTTCTTTCTTCTCGAACCAGGTTTCCTTGTCTTCGTTAATTCTCTTTAGATCAGAGCGTAGACTATTAACTTCCTTTTGCAAGGTCTTTAGATCTTTCTTTTCATGATCCATCTTTTGAGCTTATGGGATATAGTGTTTAACCGAATAACGCACCAAGACCGGCAGCTGCTTTTTCTGGATCTTCTTTAGGCTCTTCCTTTTTTTCTTCTTTCTTTGTTGTTGCTTCAGACGTTGCTGGTGCTACTGTAGGAATAGCTGCTTCCTTGATAGCCTTGTCAATATCCACTCCTTCCATTGCTGCTACAAGACCTTTGATTTCGCCTTCGTCTTTTTGTACTCCGATAGTGTCGAGTACTTTTTTAACGCTGGCTTCATCTATGGTTTTTCCTGCTTTGTGTAGCAATAAAGCGGTGTATATGAGTTCCATATTATTAAACCTCCATAACTATGAGTATTATAGCTCTCCTTTGATTTTCTTAGTTGTTAATTCTTTTATTTTTTCTTGTGCTTTTTTCATCATTTCTTCATTTGCTTGTCTTTGATCGTATGTTTCTTTTTTTTCTTCTGTTTTTTCTTGTTTGACTGTTTCTTTTGGTTTTTCTTCTTTGATCTCTTTTTCGATTGCTTGTTCTACTTCTTTTTCTAATGGTTCTTCTTTTTCTTGTTTTGTTTCGGTTTGTTCTGTTTGAGTTGGTGTTTCTTCTGGTTTTGGTGATGGTTCGACAGGTTTTGCTTCTTGTGGTTCGGTAAGTTTTTCTTCTACTTTTGGTTTTTGCGGAACTTTGCTTTCGTATTCTTTTTCTAAGGCTAGCGCTTCTAGCTGAGCTTTCTTTATTAAGATACCTATTGTTTCTTTTGTCGGATAGCTAAGATAGATTGCTAAGGCTATACCCTCTCCAGCTGCTGTTTTAAGGTCTTGGAACATTTTTTCTGTGTCTATATCTAGGACTTTTCTTTCTAGGATTTCTCCATTTTCATAGGTTAAAACTAGGTTCATTCCTATTTCCATAGGTTCTAAGCCTAATTTTGCCATTAGTTCTGCTTGTTTATTGTTTATCTCTTGACCTTCTTGTACAAATAATTTTTCTGATTTTATTGTGATCTTGCCTGCTTCTACAGCTGTTTTGATACCCATAGAACCCAGTTCTCCTATCATTGGTCCTGGAGTGAAATCTGTTGGACCTTCTGCGATTATTACATCTTTAGGAGCTATGTCTCCTGGTTTTGCTAGTGCTGGTGTTTTAGATTTTTTTAGTAATTGAAACAGTTTGAAAGGTTCTTCGTTTGTGAATATTAAAGCTGGGATACCTTCTAATCTTTCTTTTAGGGTAGATAGTTTTTTATCTTCTAGTTCGTCAAACGCTATTTTCATTAATCTCTTTTTAGTGTATTTTAGGATAAGTTTTCCTTTTAATTTGGATTTTATTTTCATCAGGTTAAAGGCTGGCAGATTCTTTAGGTTAGCTATTGCTAGGACTTTGTACTCTTGTGAGAGTTTTTTAATCTCTTCTATATCCTTTCTTTTACTTTCACTTATTTTTGGTTTGTAGCCGGTCATTTGGTTTTTTCCTTAGGGATTTGTGTTTCTTTTGTTTCTTTAGGTTCTGTCTTTTTTGGTTTTTCTTTAGGAACTTTTGCTACTTGTTTTTCTTTAACCTGTTTTTTCTCTGGTTTTTCTTTAGGTTTTAATTCTTCTTCTGTGTATTTTTTTCCTATTATGAACGGTTTGCCCATTGATAATTTTATGATTGAATTTTTTATGTTTTGTTTTTCGTCTCTTACTGAATGGACTACGTTGTTGTAGACTGTTAGGATATTTTCTGATAATTCCTTGTCAGACATTGATTCAGTGCCTACTGAGCATTTGATTGTTAGTTCATTTTTTGTTTGTAATTTTACTGTTCTTTTTAGTTTGTCTACGATTGGTTTTAAATCAGGAGTTATTGGGGGCACTATTGCTCCTGCTTTTGGGTTTGGCATTTTTCCCATTGGTCCTAGAACTTTACCGAAATATTTTGCAATATCTGGCATTAGGTTTGCTTGGGCTATGAAGAAGTCAATATGTTTAGCTAATTTTTTGAATTCTTTTTGTTTTTGTAAGTAGTTTTTGAAATTATCTTGTAGGATTATTGTGTCTGTTACCGATTTTGCTTTAGTTGATAGTTGATTTCCGACTAATGCCGCTATTTTAGATTCTTTTCCTCTTGGATGTGGTAAGGCTATGAAGGTGTTTATGTTTTCCTCTGGTTTTTTTAGGTTGATACCTTTTAGATTTATGATTAGATCGATGCTTTGATTAAAATTCCTTTTTTTAGAATTAATCTTTGCCAGTTGTAATGTTTCTGTTATTTGTTGTTGATCCATAATTTCCTCCTACTTTGAAAAGTAGTACAAACGGTAGATTTTAGGGTAGAATTGGGGTTTTTAAGCTTTGTGGGTTAATCAAATTGTCCCTTAACCTTGTATTTATCTGATTTTAAGAATTCAGAGTACATATTGGCATATTCTCTATTGAGTTTTCTTTGTCTATATAAATTAAGACCTAGTATGAAGAGTAAAAGGCCCATGCCTACTATTAAATATTTATTCATATTAATGTGGCTTATTGTTTTGTTTATATAGTTTTGGTTGTATGCCAAGGCATCTCTTATTTTTAAGGTTAATAATCTTTTTAAAATTGCTTTTGATTTTTAATATTGGAAAATGGATGATGTTGAAAAAATTGTGATTATTTCTACGAGATCTGGTGAGTTGTTAAGAGAAAGGGTGATACCAGAGTTTAATTTGAAGTTAAGCGAGGTGGAAAGAAATCAGTTTGAAATGGCGGCAGTTAAAGCCAAAAATTTTCCTAGTGGTGAGGAATATGTTCAGCTTCCTGAGAATGTTAGAAGGAGAAGGATTCATGTTATTGCGGGAGTTTATAGACCAGACCTTTATCATTTACGAAGAAAGGTTTTAGGTTTGGATGATGGTTCTGTTGGTGTTAAACTTGTGAGAGACTATCTCCACTCTGTAGAAACCGATTATAGTGCATTTTTGAAGATTTTGGATGCTGCAAGGAGATCTGGAGCACAGGAAATCTCAGTTTATATGACTTATTTTCCGGATTGTAGGCAAGATAAAAAAGATGAGCCGAGAGTTCCAATCAGTGCGAAATTAAGGTTTGATCAACTTGAGTCTGCTGGTAGTCCTAAATTAAGTAGGATTGGGGTGATAGATATACACGCGCAGCAAGAGCAAGGGTTTACTAATCTTCCAGTGGATCAGATTACAGCCAAAAACCATCTTCTTCTAGCATTGAAACGCAAGGGAGTTTCTTTTGAGGATTTAATTTTGGTTTGTGCTGATCCGAATGATTACAAGTCTACGAAAAAACTTTCAGACAGGTTGGGGGTTGGTTTGGCAATAATTGAGAAATCTAGGGCCGGGCATGGCGAAACAGATGGGGAAGCATATATCGCTGGTATGGATGTTGAAGGTAGGACTTGTGCTATGGTAGATGATATGGTTGATACTGGTGGCACTATTTTTCGGGGTTTGGATGTTCTAAGACAAAGGAAAGTAGGAAGAGTATATGTATGTGCTACGCATGGCCTTTTTAGTCCTAAGATCAATACTAATGGTAAAGTTATTTTTACAGAGGATCTCTTTAGAAGCGCTCATGAAGAATCTGGTTTGGAAGTTATTGTAACAGATACTATTGCACGTAGTGAAGAATATTTGAAAGAACATAAGGCTTGGCTTACTTCAATAAGTGTTGCTCCATTAATAGCAGATCTTATTTATTGTAATGAGACTGGTACTTCTCATGGTGAGAAATTAGAGGGGTATAAACAATTGGCTAGAGATGATGATGGAAGTGCTTTAGACAGGTTTATGTTATCTTCTTAGGTTTTTGTAAGTTGCCTATACTTAAGAACTCTATCTAGATCTGTTTTTTCAAATCTTCTGTATCTATTTGAGAGCGTTCCTTGGTCTTTTTGATTTTTTAAATGGTATTCGTAGATGTTTTTTGTTGGTTTTAGGGTCTTTATGCATTTTTCATTAAAAAGATTGATGCTGTTAGTTAAGATTTCAGTGCTTTCTAATAGGTTGTGGGCTATTAATGGAAGAGCTATGTTTAATTGATTTATTTGAGCACTTGTTGCTATTGCTTCTTCGTAGCCGATTACCTGAGAACATACTATATTGAGTATTCCTACTATTTCTGGATTTGGTTGTAATAAGTTGATATTGTTTGTTATTCTGATTAGGTTTGCTGATATTGTTTTTAGGATTTCTGCTGTTTCTAGGAAATCTGTTGTGGTTTGTGTTGTTTCTATTTGGTTGTGGGCTTGTTTCCATGGAACATTGTTTATTTTTTTTAGGTTTGATATTGTTTTTTTTCTGAAATCTAGGTATGTGTTTAAGCCAGTGTTTTTTCCTATGTTTAAGTGAAGCAAGGAGGACATTGTTCCATCTAGTCTTTCCAGATCTTTTTTAATTGTAGTAGAATGATTGTGAAATTCTTTTGCCAAGTTTGTTACTGGCAGGTTTAAATTAGTTCTTTTTGATTTTTTGAATTGTTTGCTTTTTAAGAGAAAAGACCTTTGAAGGCTGGTTAGTTCATAGTTTAGGCTATATAATTTTTTTACTGTGGCTATTTTTATTGCATTTGAGAAAACATCTGTGTCGTCTTGTTCTGGATTTATGTGGTCAATTGGGTCTATTAAGGAGTAATCTCCTTTTTTTCCCTGTAGGAATTCTATTGCTCTGTTTGCTATTACTTCATTTACGTTCATGTGCGCTTCTGCTCCTGTGCTTGTTTGGAAGATATCTACTAAAAAATCATAATCGAATTTTCCTTTTTGAATTTCCTGGCAAGCTTTTATGATTGCATGGGCTTCAGATTTTCTTAATAGGTTTAATTGTAGGTTTGTTTTTGTGGATGCTTCTTTGATTTCAGCGATTGCATAGAATAATTCTGGATCTAGGGTTCTGTTGCTGATTTGAATATTTTCTAGAGCTCTTTGTGTGTGGATTCCATAGTAGGACTCTTTAGGTAATTTCTTTTTTCCTAGACTATCTTTTTCTGTTCTTTGATTCATTTTCTCTTTTTTATATATGCTTTTTTGAATCTATATAAATCTTGTGGGGGAAACCAATATAAATGTTTAGAGAGGCTATTTAGATATGCATGAGATGGTTATTGCTAGGAAAATAATAGAAGAGGCTAGGAGACAAGGGAAGGTTAAAGGGATCACTGTTGAGGTTGGAGAATTAGCTCATTTGCCTATTGAAGAATTTGAGCCTTTGATTAAGTCTTTGGTTGGTTGGGATGTAAATGTAGTTGAAAAACCTGCTGTTGTTGAGTGTGAATGTGGGTTTAAGGGAGCGCCTAATATTTTAGAGAGAGGGCATGATTCTACTTTATTTGTTTGTCCTGGGTGCGAGGCTATTCCTAAGGTTTTAAAAGGTGGTGAGATCAAGTTAATTTCAGTTGATGTAGAGTAAGGAGGCTTGTTTAATCTAACCAAATGTCGAGAAGAGAATACTTTACTTTATTTTTTCTTAAATATTTTTGTATTTCGTCGGAGTTTTCTAAGGATGCTAAAAATGCTCCTCTTCCTAATTTTTTTTCTATTAGGCCCTGCGAAATATATATTTTTTTCCCCACTTTTTGTTTATATCCGTAGATTTTTCTCCATATTTTTATTTTCTTTGTTCTCGGTGCTTTTCTTATGTCTAATATAAATGCTATTTTATGTTTTAGTTTTTCTGGCTGATCCCTGTAGTGGCCGTATAAAATTAGTCCGTTTGAAATTATACTTCTCTTTAAATCTTTCCAATCATTTAAATTTCCTACTTTAAGCGAAATCTCATTATTTATTCCTTCTAACTTAAATTTTTCATATTCTTCTGTTTTTTGATATAGCTCTAGGAGATTTTTTATTTTGGTTTCTTTTTCTGAACTTTCTATAAATAAGTCGATATCTGATTCTCTATCAAAATTTCCTGAAACAATTGAACCAAATAAAATTACTTTTTTTATATTGGCTTTGGGAATTAAAAAAGATGTGAAATTTAGTGCTAAGGATATAATCTTATTTCTCTCCATTTTGTAGTTCATTTTCTAGTTCTTTAAATAATAAAATTGCTTTCTTTATGTTCTCTTCTGGTTTTATTGCTCCATAAGTAAGGTCTTCGCATAATAATTCTAATTTAATCATCTTTTGTAGGACTTCTTTTTTGTTATCAAATTCTGGTAGTTTTTCTGAAACTCTTGATGATTTGAACCATCGGTGATTTATTTGAATTCCGGGGCTTATTAAATTTCTTTTGAGTAGGTAGGCTGCTAATAGGTCTATAATGGCCCTGGAAGTATGTGTTCCAATTATTCTTTGTGAGTTTTTTAGTCCCTTTATTTTTAAAGCCCACTCAAAAATTGTTTCCTTATGTTCTTTGAAAGAGATTAAATGAGTTTCTAGTTTCATGCTTAAAATATTATGTTACTTAGTATATAAACCTTTCGTTACTTAGTATCATATGCTACTTAGTATATAATGAATATGTTACTTAGTACACTAAACTGAAAATAGAATAATTTATATTTATAAAAAATGAATTTAATTTATTTTAGAGGTGATATTTATCAAAAAAGAGTTTCATTTAAAGAAGTTGCTTGTAATTGTTTTAATCACCATACTTTCATATTTTTTGCCTTTGCCAGTTTCTAATGAGGCTAAAGTAGTATTTTCTATTTTGGTTTTGGCTGCTCTATTGTGGGTTACTGAGACTATTCCTTTATTTTTAACATCTTTAGTCGCTACTATTTTGATAGTTTTGTTTAAGGTTTTTAGTTTTAATGATGCGGTTGTTAAATTTGCTGACCCTGTTTTGGTTTTGTTTTTTGGCGGATTTTTGATTGCCAGAGCGATGCAGGATGTTGGGTGGGATAAAAGGATTGCTAGGAGAATTGCATTTAGGATTAAAGATGATAGGTATGCTTTGCTGGCTTTGATGTTTGTAACTGCTTTTTTGTCTATGTGGATCTCGAATACTGCGACTACTGTTGTTATGATTCCCATTGCTTTGGGTATTGTTGCTAAATTTCGGAAGAAGATGACTAATTTTACTAAAGCTACTGTTTTAGGTATTGCCTATAGTGCGAATATAGGCGGTGTTGGCACTATTTTGGGAAGTCCTCCCAATGCTATTACTGTTTCTAAATTGTTAGAGATTTCTAATATACATGTTACTTTTTTTGAATGGATGAAGGCTGCTTTGCCTTTAGTGATTATTTTAGTTCCTGTTGCTTGGTTGTTATTGATGAAGATATTCCCCTTTGAGGATATTAAGGTTAGTAAGGTTCCTAAGCTGAGAAAATTAACTAAGGAACAAAAAATCTTTATGTGGGTTTTTGTGGTTACTATCTTGTTATGGTTGACAACTAGTTTTCATGGTTTGAGTAGTAGTTTGATAGCTTTAATGAGTGCTACTTTTTTATTTTTAATTAGATTATTGAGACTTGGGGATTTGAATAGGATTAATTATCAGGTTTTGATTTTGTTTGGTGGTGGTTTGGTTTTAGGGAGTGCTATGTTTTCTTCTGGGTTGAGTGATTTTTTTGCTGGAGGAATGGCTAGTTTGTTAAAAGGCTTTCCTTTATTTGTTGTTATTTTAGGGATTATTGTGTTTTCTATTGCTTTAGGTGCTTTGGCTTCGAATACTGCTACTGCTGCTATTTTAGTTCCTGTAATTTTGTCTTTGGCTGCTATTTTGAGTTTTTCTCCTAAGAATATGGCTATGTTAAGTGGAATTGCTGTTTCTCTTGACTTCTTATTGCCTGTTGGGACTCCTCCAAATGCGATTGCTTATGCTACTGGTAAAGTTAGTATTAAGGATATGTTAAAGGCTGGTATTTTGTTAACTATAATTTCTGTGATTGTTTTAGCTTTGGTTGCTAGGTTCTTATGGGTATGAGATTGTTATAGGCATATTTGGTCTTTGAAGGTATAGGTCTTCAGTTGGAGGTGTAGTTGAGAACGTTAAGATTCTTGGGTATGGATCTTCTGGTTTTGCTTTTGTTCTGAATGCGAAAATTTGTTCTTGAGAGGATAATAATTCAACAAGCCTGGATGCAGCTTCATTTTGGTCATGAGAACCCGCTTGTTTTTTTTCTCTTGTTATGTTTGGAGGGCTTTTTCTAACTCGAAGAGTTTCTTTAGTTACTAGAAAGTCTAAGTAGAATGCTCTTGCTTTTGCTATTTCGTATTCTACTAGAGCATTTGAGAAGAACCTTCTTTTAATCACTTCACCAGTACCTGGAGTTATTCCAACTCTATTGTTTGCGAGGTACCATGTGTATCTTTCTCCTTCTACTGTTGTGAAATTATCTGCGAAGAGAGATCCTTCAGTTGGACAACGTACGGTGTATCTTTTAAGTTCCATTTTTGGCTTATCTTTGATGGAGCTTTTATAAATCTTCTTAGTAGGGAAAAAAATATAAGTTTGGGAGTTTGGTTAATTTGTATGTGTTTAGCAATTCCGGGTAAAATAGTGGAAATTAATGGAGATATGGCTATTGTGGATTATGGTTCTGAGAAAAGAGAGGCTAAGATAGTTGAAGAAGGTTACGGTCTTGGGGATTTTGTTATAGTTCAAGGGAAGATCGTTATTGAAAAGGTTCCTGAGGAAGAAGTTAAACAATGGTTGGAGTTGCTTAAATGAAACCTGAAGTTTTTTTCTTAAAATATTCATTTCCATGTGCTTTAATATGCCAACAGATGGGAGAGATTGATGAGGCAGAAGTGAAAGAGCTTGAAGATGCTGCTACAACTAGTGTTCCTTTACCAAGAGAGAAATTAGAGAGAATTTTCTTTAGAGCCTTTAAGAGAATTGATTCTATTGCTGAGGAGCTTGGTAGAGATAGGTGGGATTTGGACGTTCTTGAGGAATTCTTTTTGAAGAGACATAATGAGATAGTGGAGAAAGGATTTGAGATTTCTGGAAAGGTTCCTAGAACTTTGAAAGAGCTTTGTAAGGTTCATGTGGCAGAAATTGTTGAGAAAAAGGGAGATGTGTTGATTGTTAAGTTTGGTAATAAAACCAGGCCTGTTCATAATAAATTAGTTCCAGAGGCTAAGGTTGGGGATTTAGTTACTATCCATTATGGTTATGCTGTTGAGATTGTTTCTTGAGTTGATTTTTCAAAGAAGTAAATTATGAATAAAACTCCTGTGGTTGTTAAAAGCATACCCGTTACTTGCAAAATAGTTATTGCTTTTCCTAAAAGTAAGAGGTTTAATAATAATGTGATTGGACTCCCTAGTAATAAGATACTTGTTGCTGTTGTTACTTTAATTGTTTTTAGTCCATTATAGTATGTTGTTACGAATAATAGAAGTAGTATTGAGGTTGCTAAGGTCCATAATATTTGATTAAACTGTAGACTAAGTAATAAAGGTGTTTTGTTTGTTGTAATTAAAAAAATTAAGATGAATAATGATCCGAAAGCCATTCTTCCGAAAGCTACTAGGTTTCCTGACAGCTCTTTTAAGGTGTGTTTGCTTAGAATGTTTTCAGTTGCCCAGAATAGGGTAGCTATTAATATTAGCAGTTCTCCTTTACCAAAATTAAAAGCGTTTATTTTGAGTAAGAAGTAATTTCCTATAAGTAAGAGAATTGTTGGGATTGTGATTTTCCAATTTAGTTTTTCTTTTAAGAAAATAAATGCTAGAATGGTTGCGTAAATGAATAATGTTTTGTGGATGAATGCTGAAGTAGGGCCTGTTGCTAATTGGAGTCCTTTGAAGAATAATAAGAAAGGAATTGAGCCACCTATTAGGCCTATTAATGCTAATTTTAGCCAGGATTTTTTAGTTAATGATTTTAGTTCTTTGAATTGTTTTAGGAAGAATATTGTGCTTAGAAGGAAAATTGCTACTAGTATGTTTTTTGAGAAGGTGAAAATACTAGAATCTATGCCTTTAACACCAAATGAATTTAGAAATATTGCAAAGCCTGATATGATTGCAGTTGCTAAAACTAGTTTTACACCTCTGTTCATGGGATTAAAATAGAAAGGTTTATTTATATGCTTTATTATTTTTTGAATTGAGCTTTTATGGCTAAAAAGGTTATTAAAAAAAGTGGTAAAAAGCAGAAGTTTAGTGCTAAGAAGATTAAGAGGTCTGTAAAGAAGGCTGTAAAGGACGCCAGACTTCCTGAGCATTTGCATGAGACTGTTATTGATGAGACTGTGAAGGAGATTATTGATTATCTTGGTTCTATTAGCGAAGTGACTACTGCTGAAATCAGGGATCTTGTTTTACTGAGATTGCAAGTTCATCCTTCTGTTGTTAAGGCTTGGATTGCCTATGAACTTAAGAAGCTTCGAAAGAAAAAACTTAATAAGAGCCAATAGAGGCTAATTGGGATTTTAGAAAGGTTTATAAGTATATACAAATTCTAGAAAAGTATACACATGAAACTGATAAGACGAGCTACGGAATGGGGAAATAGTGCAGGAGTGAGAGTGCCTAGAAAATGGTTGGGTTTAGAGGTAGAAGCCAGACCGCTCGCTCCATTGGCTATAGAAGAAGTTCAGAAAGATGTACTTAGTAAAATGAACCCCTATCTTGCTGATATACAAGGGATATATCTTACTGGTTCATATGCTCGAATGGAACAAACAAATACTTCGGACGTGGATATTTTGGTAATAATGGATAAGCCAATTAAAATTCCTAAGAAGGAGCCTTATGATATTTATGCGATTAGCAGGGAGAGGATGGATAAATTAATTACTTATTATCCGTTATTAATAATGTCTATGATAAAAGAGGCAAGGCCTATAATTAATGGGGCGCTTCTTAAAGATTTGAGGAAAATAGAGTTGAAACCTTCTTACTTTAAAGAGCATGCAGAATCTACTAAAAGGGCTTTGAGAATAATTGATGATTTGATGGATGGTTATGGTGATTCAGATATAGCTACAAGTTCTTTAATCTATCCGATTATTTTAAGATTGCGTGGGTTATACTTGGTTAGAGCTCTTTTAAAAAATAAAATATATAAAACCTTGGATATTAAGAAAGATATAGGAAAAGAGGGAATTGAGAAAGAAAGGATTGAAGAGATATATAAAATTTATCAGGTAAAGAGAGATGCCAAAAAAGATTTAAGGAGCGATATTACTATCGGTGAAATGAGAAAGATATATAATTTGGCATTGAAGAGATATAAAGAGGTTAGGAAATGGTTAAAAGGAAGGTGAGAGCAAGAAAAGGAGTTGATTCATTAACAAAACAAATTGAGATTCATAAACAAAAATTAGAGAAGGCAAGGGAAGAAGGTAAATTGGAGTTGGCTGATTATTATGTGGATGAGATAAAAAGTTTAGAGGAAGCAAAGGAGAAGAAAGAAAGGTTGCTGTTACCGAGAAAGCAAAGGATAAAATTAGAGTAGGTGATTTAGGAGAGTAATATGTCAAAAAAATTAAAAGTGGGGTGGTTTTCTTTTTCTTGCTGTGAAGATAATACAATTGTACTTACTGAGATGATGAATGATCATTTAAAAGAATGGTTAAAAGTTGTTGATTTTCAATATATGAGAGTTTTGAAAAAGGATAATAAGCTAGAGGGATTGGATGTTGCTTTTGTTGAGGGGGCTATTGCTTCGTATAGGGATGTTAAAAAATTAAAAAAAATCAGAGAGAATTGTAAGAAGTTAGTTGCTATTGGGTCTTGCGCAATAAATGGAATGCCTGCTGCTCAAAGAAACTTGTTTGATCCTAAGCGGAAAGAAGAAGTTGAGTTTTTGGTTGAGAGATTTCATATGTTAAAAAAAGTGGAGACTTTAAAAGAAATTGTTAAAGTGGATGATCAAGTTCCTGGATGTCCTATGAGCGAGGAAGGTTTTTTAAAAGTTTTAAATAAATATTTGAAGGTGTTTAAGGTAAAATGAAAAAAGATGTGGATATCAGTATACAGAATATTAGTAAGATTGAGGGCCATGCAGATATAGCTGTTAGAATTAGAAAAAATAAAGTTGAGGACGTGAAGATTAAGTTTACTGATAATAAAAGATTTTTTACACAGGCTATTCGGAAAAGGGAGATTGATACCCTACCTCAAAGTGTTGCTAGGATTTGTGGTACTTGTTCAATAGCCCATACTATGTGCTGTATTGAGGCTATTGAGAAAGCTTTGGGGGTTAGACCAAGCGAGCAGACTCTTTTATTGAAAAAATTGACTATGTATGGGATGATGATTAGAGATCATGCTCTGCATGTTTATTTGTTTAGTCTGCCTGATGTTTTTGGTAAAGACTCTGTTTTAAATTTTGATAAAAAAGAGAGCAAGTACCTGTTCGATTCTTTGGAGATTAAACGTGCTGGGAATAAATTAAGTACTTTGGTTGCTGGAAGGGCTGTGCATGCTCCATTCCCTTTAGTTGGTGGATATGCTAATATCCCTAAGAATGATGATTTAAAAGCTGTGATTAAGGATTTAAAAAAAGCTAGGGGGAAGTTATTTGATGTTTTGGATGTTTATTATGACTGCAAGGTAGATTACACTAGAAATACTAATTTTGTTGGTTTGGTTGCTAAACAGTTTGATTTTTTAGAAGGCGAGATAAGGAGTACTAGCGGGATGGTTGTTAAAGAGAAAGATTATTTTAGGTACTTGCATAAGGTTGTGATGCCTTATTCTCAGGCCGTCGGCTATGCTTTTAAAGGTAAGACATATATGGTTGGTGCTTTGGCTAGATTGAATTTGAATAAACAAGGGTTGCATAAGGATACAAAGAGGGATGCTAAAAAATATTTGAAATTATTCCCTTCTAATAATATCTTTCATAATAATTTGGCGCAAGGTATTGAAATACTGCATTCTATTGATCAGGCTATTGAGATTATTGAGAGTGCTAATTTTAAGCCTGAAGAGCCAAAAAAAATTGAATTTAAGGATTGTGAGGGTGTTGGCTTGATTGAGGCTCCGAGAGGTACTTTGTTTTATAGATTGGCTTTAAGTAAGAAAGGTATTGTTAAAAATGGGAGTATAGTTGTACCTACACAGCAAAATCAGGTTAATATGAGATTGGATATTAGAAATTTGGTTCAGAAGAATCTTAAAAAATTGTCTAAGGAAGAATTAGTTTATGAGATGGAGAAGTTAGTAAGGGCTTATGATCCTTGCATAAGCTGTGCTAGTCATTTTTTGAAAGTAAATTGGGTATGATGTTTTTAAGTTCTTTTAAAATTTTATCTTGATTCTCTTTTGATGGTACGCCGATTATGACAGGTTTGTCTATTTTTTTTAGTTTTTTCATTAATTTTAGTTGAAAACCCAGGTCAAAATCATGTAAAGAACATTGTGGAGAAGATTGTATTTTTTCTATGTCTGTTAAGATTTTTACTTTGTCTGTATTTATTATTGTATCGATTAGAATTAATTCTTTTTCTTCTGGAAGATTTTCTGTAGGATCTAACTCTATGAAGTTTATATTTTTAAATGATTTTTTTAATTCTGGAAGTAATTTTAAAGGCAGGGAATCCTCTTTTAGTAAAGGATTTCCTAAAATATAAATATTAGACAAGTTTTTTGCCTTTTTCGTCATAGATTTCGATTGCATGTGTAGGGCAGGATTTCGCTGCTTTTATGTTTTTTTGTAGTTCTTTTTCTTCTATTCCTGTTTTTTTTGCTTTTGCTAGACCATCTGGGTCTAATTCCCAGGTATCTGGAGCTATTTGAACGCAGTTAGCTGCTCCAATGCATTTTGATCTGTCATATTTTATCTTGTATTTTGCCACTCTTTTCACCTCTTATCTTGAATAGTCAAAATAGACTTGTTTATTCCTTAAATACTTTATTGCGTTTACTCCTGCATTACATCCTTGTCCGACATTGTTTGCGACCTGTCTACATCTACCTGAGCAATTGCCTGCTGCGAAGATACCTTTAATACTCGTCATATTGTTTTTGTCTACTACTAAAATATTTTGATTAATGTTCAAAGCCAATTTTGATGAGAAGTCTAATGCTGAAGCAGTGCCGCAAGCCATGAAAACTCCATTGACTTTTAGTTTTTTATTGTTATTTAGGGTTATAGTATCAAGGAATTTTTTTCCGGAGAATTCTGATACTTTTTCGTTCGTTAATTTTATGTTGTGTTTTTTAATTTGTTTTTTCATCTCTTCAGAAAAATTGAAATTGTCTGCGTTTGAAATTATTGTTATGTCTTTTGTGAATGTAACTAAGTCTATGGCACTTTCTGCTGCATGATTTCCGTTTCCTATAACCGCTACTTTCTTTTTTTGGTAGAAAGCTCCATCACATTCAACGCAATAGTGAAGACCTTTTCCTGTAAGTTGTTCTTCATTTTTTATTCCTGAGAGCTTTATTGGTGTTCCGGTAGCTATGATTATTACTTTTGCTGTATGTTCTTGGCTGTTTCCTAATTTCACTTTGAATTCTTCTTTGATTTTGTCTATATCTGTTACTTCGTTTTCTACTACATTCACTTTGAATTTTTTTACTTGTTTAATTCCTTTATTTAGGAGATCTTTTCCTGTTATGCCCTCTGGGAAGCCAAAATAATTTTCAATTTTGTGTGCTTTTATGAGTTGGCTCTCTTTTGATTTTCCGATTAGAAGCGTTTTTACTTTTGCTCTTCCTAGATATATTGCGGCTGATAGTCCTGCAGGACCACAACCAATAACAATCGCCTCATATTTCATGATAAAAAACTGCTTTTTGGGATATAAAAAGGTTTTTGAGGTGGGCATTTTTAAATATATTCTGCTATATAGTCATCTTTAAGAAGTTGTTTTGAAATTTATTCAAAAAATGAGACGCTCAGTAATAACTGGTACAGGATGCGAAATACCAAGCAGAGTAATTACTCCGGAGTTCTTTTTACAGTCAGAATTCTATGATAGTGAGGGTAATAGGCATATGAATAAGGATAATCCTCCAAGAGAGAAGACAACAGCAGAGATTGTAGCAGAGTTCCAGAATACTGCTGGAATTATAGAAAGAAGATATGTTACTGAGGGTGTGATAACATCAGATCTTGGATATGAGGCTAGCAAAAAGGCAATAGAAGCGTCTGGAGTTTATCCGGACAGCATTGATATCATTATCTTTGCTCATGATTTTGGTGATAATGAAACAAGCGGCACACATCTGGATTTAGTGCCAAGCATCGCATCAAGAATTAAGCATGGATTAGGGATAGTGAATCCTTCTGCAGTTGCTTTTGATATGATTGGTCATCCTAGCAGGCTATCAAGGATTATGGGTGCGATTACATCAGAAGACTCATTGGTGTTAAATGATCTTAAAGCAGGTAGTCTTGATAAGGATGTTGCCTTGAGAGCAGCAGAGGAATTTCTTTGGAGAGGTGATCCAGAAGCATTAAGAGAATTAGTTGTGATTCATCATCCCGAACAAACTACACCAAGCCTTGCTGAGAAAGTAAAGAGTATGCTAGGAATCTCAAACCCATGTACAGTTGCATACGACATTGTGTTTGGGTGTCCAGGTTGGTTACAGGGAGTCATACAAGCAGGCCAATACATTCAAGCAGGTCTTGCAAATACTGTGCTTGTGATTGGAGCCGAGGTACTTTCAAAAGTTGCAGATCCATTTGATAGAGATGGTCAGATATATGCAGATGGTGGTGGTGCATCAATTGTTAGAGCAGTTGATACAACAGAGCTTATTGGAATTCTTGGATATGGAATGCGGTCTGATACAAGAGATGCTGAAGGAAATGATCTTTTATACAAATTATGGATGGGCCCATCAAATCAACCAGGATTCAAGGGAGATGGATTATATCTAAAAATGCTAGGAAATGATATTTACAAGTATGCTGTTGGAAAGGTGCCTGAAGTAATGAGACAATGTCTAGAAGGAATCGGCTTAACACCCCAGGATGTTGCAAAAGCATTTTTACATCAAGCACTTGAAAGAATGGACCATGACCTGCTATCTAAATTGATGGGAGTAAAACCAATAGTTGTAAGAGAGGTTGTTGGTGGGAAAACAGTCAAGAGAAGATTTGTGCCTCCTGAGATTATCAACAGGTACATGCCTATGACTGTTGCAAGGCTTGGAAATAGTTCAGTGGCAACATTGCCCACTTTATTTGACTTGGTGCTTAGAGGAGACCCAGACAAATTACTAAACGGTGGAATGAGTAATCATATTCTTAATCCTATGGATCTTATAATGTTTGCATCGGTTGGGGCCGGATTAAACATCAATGCTGTTTCTTACAGAATGCCGAAATTGCCTATTGAAAGACATTATAGATGGGCTGTCTGATGGGTAATTAATCAATAAAACTTAATCTCTTGTTATTTTTGCTATTTCTGGATCTTTTTTTTCTAACTCTTCTGTTGTTAGACCTTCAAGTTCATGTGGGAAAACAACCCATTTATCTGTTTCATGTATTGAGTAATGTGGTTTTATTTCTGTTTTATTTTGAGAGGGCTTGTAATAAACTGTTGCTACTCTAATGTCCCTTGGTGTGTTTTTTCTTGCTCTATGTTTTATTTCTTCTATTAGTTTTTTAATTGTAATACCCTCATCAAATACATCATCTACTATGAGCATTTTGTCTTCATGAGTTACTGTGTCAATAACATAACCTAAACCGAAAATGTCTACTTTCTTATTTGTTTCTCCTATTCTTCTGTATCGTTCTGTTCTTACTGCTATATGCTTCATGTTTCCTAGGTTTTTGTATTTGAAAAATTCTTGTATGATTATTCCTGGAGGAGTTCCCCCTCTCCAAATGCCTATTAAGAAGTTTGGATAGAATCCGTCTTTGTAGATTTTTTGAGCTAATCTGAAGGAATCTCTGTAAAATGTAAGAGGATCTATGAATTCTTTTTTACCTGATTTCATAGGTTTATTATGGATTTGTACTTAATAAAGATTTATTCTAATAAGTAAACATATAGAGTTTCAAAGAAGACTTTTTTTTCTGCTATTTTTTTGAATTTGTAGTTGTATTTTTTCATGCATTTTTCTATGTTTCCGCTTAAGCTACTGAAGGAAAGTAATATTTGACCATTTTTATTTAAATGATTCTTTGCTTGGTTAAGGAATCTTTCAATTGTTTCATGGCCTTTTTTTCCACCTACAATAGAGATGTCATTTGCGTAGTTAAAGTCTTTTGAGGTCATTTTAATTCCTGCGTATTCTCTTTCTTGTGGTAGATATGGTGGATTGAATATTATTAAATCAAATTTTTCTTTGATATTTTCGAAAAGATCACTTTGAATTGTGTTTATGCCTTTTTTTCTGCAAAATTCTACTGCTTCCTTGTTTATGTCTGCTGCTAAGACGTTTTTAGTGTTTTTTAATGCTGTTTCTGCCTGAATTCCTGTGCCTGTGCCTAGGTCTAGAACTTTTCCTTTAGCAAATTTTTTTACATATTCTGTGAGAAGGTAGGAATCTTCATTTGGTTCGTATATCATAATAATAAAAAAAGAAGTTATATATCTAGATCTTCTAGCTCTTCTATGAAGCCGTCTAGGTCCTCTAGATCTTCAAGGTCTTCTTCGAATTCTTCTATTTCTGTCACTTCTTCGTCTAAGTCTGTTTCTTCTGCTCCACTTAGGCCTTCTTCTATCTCGGAGTCATCTGTTTCTCCTGTATCATCGCTTTCTTCTTGGGTTTCTGTACATCCGAATAATAGGACCAGGCTTAGTAGGAGAATGGTTATTAGTATCTTTTTCATTGTTGTATACCTCCTGTGCTTTCTATTGTGAGTTGTGCATCTTCACTTGGTTCTACGTTTTTTAGCTCTGATTCAATAGAATCTAATTCATCATCTGTTTGTTGGTTACCTAGTCCTCTTATTGCTGCTCTAATTTCTTTTCTGTGTCTGTTAGTTTCTTTTGTGGCTACTAAGGCTCCTTTGAAATATCCTTTTGATTCTTGGTAATTTTGATGTTCCCAGGATTCTTTTGCTTTGTTTAAGTAATTTCTTGCTTCAATTACTTTTACTTTGTACTGTGCCAGTTGCTCCTCTAGTGCTTGAAGTTCATTGTCTGTTATTAGAGTTTCAACGTTTTCTTCGAAAACTTCTAATTTTGTGACCAGATTGTTGAGTCTGTTATATGCTGCATGCATGAAATTCATACTAAATAACTGATTTACTCTTTTTGAGAATTCTTTAATGTCTTTTGATAACTCTTTGTAATCGTTCCAAGTGGTTTCTGGTGTTAAGTTTTCTGCTTTTTGCTTTAAATCTGATAATTCTGCTTTTGCTTCTTCAATGTTTTCTAAAATAATCTCTGCTTTATCATCTGAGATCTTGCTGTCTTGGATCCTCAGGGTTAGTTTTTCTAGTCTGTGTTCTATTCCTTCAAGAAAGTGTAATAATCTATTTTTTGTGTTTTCTCTTATGTTGTTTTTTATGTTTTCACAATTTGCTTCGTCTGCTGAGGCTGCAGTGCTTACACATTCATTTTGGAGTTTTGTTTTTTCTCCTTGAAATTTGTCTTTTGCTATTCTGAATCTTACTCTTGCCTCTTCATATTTTGTATTTGCTGATTTGATAGATAAAGCAGCTTTTAATCTAATTTCTTTTCTTTCTTGTATTAGTTGTCTTACTCTGGCTTTTGTGGTACCAATGGCTTTATCTATGTCTGTTTGTTCTGCGTTTTGTGCGTTTGGTGAGTTTTGTCCCTGATTGTTACTTTCTGCTAATCCTAATGGTATAAGTCCAACTAAGAGTAGCGTAATAAGTAAAATTGAAATTTTTTTCATTTAACCTACCTCCTTGGTTATTGCAATAAAATATTCTTTCACTCTCTTCTTAATGTTTTCTAAATGGAATTTTTCTATTCTTTCTTCAAAAATATTGCTCAGGGTTTCCCATTCTGTTATTCTATAGTCATTTGCTATTTTTTCTACTAAAAATAAAGATCTAAGGCGTTTTAATTGCCTTCTGATATTGCTTTTTGCTATGCCTTTTAATGGGAGATTTTGCTTTTTTCTTAGTTTTATTACTTCTTCTCTTACTGCTTCGCTGGATAATAATTTTTTGCTTTTTGAGTGATGGAGCATTGTTTGGAGAACGTCTACGACTATGTCCCTAGAGTCTCCTGGTTGTAATAACCCTATGCTTAGACATAATTTTCTTGTTAAGTCTCTTTGGCCTAAGTTTGTTGGTTTTTCGTATTTCCTTAGGGTAATTTCACCTAATGGTACGTCTTTGCTGATAGTTTGTTTAGGCATTGCTAGAATTAAGCGGTTATTGTTTAAAAAGTTTTAGACAATCCGAAAGGTTTAAATATAAGTACACGTATGTGTGTTTATGGCAACAAAAACAATAACTATTACTGAGAAAGCTTATGACAGGCTGGCTAAGCTTAAGAAGGAAAGGGAAAGTTTTTCACTAGTTATAGAAAGACTTACAAAAAAAAACAAACCCAAACTAAGGGATTTTCACGGTATAATTTCAAAAGAATTTGGTGACGAATTAGAAAAGAGTATTTTAGAAGGAAGAAAATTACATAGAAAAATGCATGAAAAAAGGCACAAAAAACTCATGGAGGCGTTTCAGTAATGGTTTGTTTAGATACTTCTTTTGCAATAGATCTTATTAGAGGAGAAAAAAAAATTATTTCCTTGGAAAAAAGATTAGATGAGGGTGATGAAGAAATCACTATTACTACCCCAAGCGTAATGGAATTAAGCAGGGGTGCAAAGCTTAGCAATAAACCACAAACAGAAAAAGAAAAAGTTTTACAATTTTTATATTCTCTTATTATATTGGATTTAAACAAAGAGAGCGCTATACTTGCTGGTGAAATCGAAGCAGATTTAAGAAAAAGAGGAGAGATTATAGACACTGAGGATATAATGATCGCGGCAATTGCAATAAAAAATAATGAAACATTATTAACAAGGAATGTGAAGCATTTTGAGAGAATAAAAGATTTGAAAATTGAATCTTATTGAGAGGGGAATGGATAAATTAAGATTTGGAACTGCTGGAATCCCTGTTTCTACTAAAGGGAATACTATTCAAGGGATTAAGGATGTAAGAAAACTTGGATTAGATAGTTTTGAGTTGGAATTTGTTAGGAGTATTAATATTAAAAAAGATAAAGCTCTTGAAATAAAAAAAGTTGCTAAAGAAAATAATATTGTTTTAACTTGCCATGCTCCTTATTTTATTAATTTAAATTCTGAGGAGAAGAAAAAATATTATGCAAGTGTTGGTTATGTTAAGAATTCTGCTATGATAACCTCGCTTTGTGGTGGTTGGAGTGTTTGTTTTCATGCGGGTTATTATATGAAACAAGAACCTGAGAAAGTTTTTAAGAAAATTAAAGAAGGTGTAAAATTAATTGTTAAGGAAGTAAAACAATTTGATAAAAATATTTGGATAAGACCTGAGATTTCTGGGAAACCATCACAATTTGGAGATTTAAAAGAATTGATTAAATTATCAAAGGAAATAGATCAAGTTATGCCGTGTATTGATTTTTCTCATTTGTATTCGAGATCACTTGGCAAGTATAATACTAAAGAAGAATTTAAACAGGTTTTGATTGATTTAGAGAAAGGTTTAGGGAAGACTGCTTTGAATAATATGCATATTCATATTTCTGGAATTGCGTATGGTGAAAAAGGAGAAAAGAACCATTTGGTTTTGAAAGAGTCTAAATTTAATTATAAGGATTTGTTGAAAACTTTGAAAGACTTTAAATGTAAGGGTGTTGTGACTTGTGAATCCCCTAATATTGAGGAGGATGCTTTGTTAATGCAGAAGACATATAAAAAGATTTAATTTGTTATAAACTGATGTGTTTTTTCTAAGCCATCTTCAAAAACAACTTTTGGTTGCCAGCTGAAAAACTCTTTTGCTTTTGTTGAGTCTGCTAAGGTATGCTTTGGTTCTATAACTGGTGGGCCGTGGATTGGTTCTATATTTTTGTTGCTTAGGTCTAGTATGGTTTTTGTAATTTCATTAACTGAAAGATTTCTACTATTGCCTATGTTGAATGCTTGACCAAAACAGTTTTTATTTTCTGTTTTTGCAGCTAAAATGTTTGCTTCTATTACATCTGAAACAAATGTGAAATCTCGAGTTTGTTCTCCGTCTCCGAAAATTGTTGGTCTGGTGTCTTGATGGATTAGTTTTATGAATTTTGGAATTAGGCAAGCGTATTCTCCTTCGGGGTCTATTCTTGGTCCAAAAACATTAAAATATCTTAAGCTGATTGTTTCTAAATTGAAGATCTGATGAAATAATTTGCAGTAGTGTTCTCCAATTAATTTGTGGAGAGCATATGGAGACATAGGGTTTGGTTCCATTGTTTCTTTGAGAGGGAGTATATCTTGATCACCATAAATTGATGAACTTGAAGAAAAAATGAATCTTTTAACTCCGTATTTTTTGCACATAAGGAGCAGGTTAAATGTTCCGTTTACATTTGCTTTGTGTGTTTGTAATGGATTTTTTATGGAGAATTGAACTCTTGGTATTGCTGCTAAGTGAAAGACTGCATCTATTCCTTTTTGAAAAATACCATTTAGATCCTCATTGATGTCTCTTTTATGGATAGTTACATTGTTATTATTTTGGTGATGTTTTATGTTTTCTTCTTTACCTAATGAGAAATCATCAATAACTATCACTTCGTGACCTTCATTTGCTAGTTTATCTACTAGGTGGCTTCCGATAAATCCAGCTCCTCCTGTTACGATGTACCTCATAATTTTTTTTGAATTTATTGGATTTATAAGGTTAAGCGTATTTGATTAAATACTTTATTGATATAAGAAACTTTAAAAAAAGAGGGGTCTTTGGATAGGTTTATGGAAAATGAAGCTAAAGGTGTTGATGAAGCTGAAAAGATTGAAGCTAGATATGATCGAATTAAAGATTTTGAAATGGATAGGGAGGGATATTTTTTGATTAGGGTAAACAAGGAAAAACAACAGATAGAAGCAGGGTTTTGTAAAAAAAATAATATGGTTGAGAAAATAATCGTTGGAAAGAAGGCCATGGATGTTTTTAATACTATAGTTCGGGAGAATTTGGTTTCAAGTTTGCAACATGTAGCTGATTTGGGTGCCGAATTACAAAAAGCTGAGATTGCTTTGAAGTGGGATATTGAGTATGCTCAGGATGAACCTTTGAATTTTGAGAGGAAGATTTAAATAGACTTTTTGAGAATTTTTCTAATATGACTTTACCGCAAGTTTATGAAACAGAAGTGATTAAGGCTGAAAGATTTAATGAGAACACTATTTTTTTAGAATTAAAGTTTGAGGCCGGTGTTGATTTTAAATTTAAGGCAGGGCAGTTTATTTATATTCATATTGTTGTTGACGGAAAGGAAGAAGAAAGGCCTTATTCTATTGCATCTAAACCCTCGCAGGATACTATTGAACTACTAATCCGGAAGTATGATGAGGGCAAAGTCTCTCCCTATTTGTATAAACTCAATAAAGGAGATAAGCTGAGAGTGAGAGGACCTATTGGGATATTTAAGGTTAAGAAACCTGTGAAAAAAGAAACTGTTTTTATTGCCGCGGGTGCAGGGGTTGCTCCTCTTAGGAGTATGATTTATGATATCTTAGAGAACTTTCCAAATAAAAAAGTTACTTTGATATTTGGGTTTAGGTATGAAACCGATTTCTTTTTTAAAAATGAATTTAAGAAGCTTGCGGAGAAGAATAAAAATTTTAAGTGTTATGGTTGTGCGACTAAAGCAAAGGGAGAATCTTACTTGAAAGGGAGAGTGACTGAACATTTATCTGAATTAGTTGGTTTTTTGGAGAATAAGGATGTTTATATTTGTGGTCCCAGTGTTATGATTGATGAGGTTGCTAAAATTTTGACTAAGGAACTGGGGTTTAAGAAGGACCGAGTGTATTTTGAGGAGTGGGAACTGCCAGAGTAGGAAAAATCCTATAAAAAATTCAAAAAATGATAATCATGTGAGGGTATTTGAGAAAGACGTATAATCCCTTAGGATAGCAAAAAAAGCTGCCGAATGCTGGCTTATTGGCGTGATGCCTATAAAAGATGAACGAGGAAACAAGTAAAATCGGTCTTTTCTACTTTTTATGAAAACTAAACTTTAAAAATGGTAATTCTCATTGGAATTAGTGATGGGGACGCGAATTTTATCAGGAAATGGGGCTATTGTTGAGGGTGCTTTAGTTGCAGGAGCAAACTTTTTTTCTTCTTATCCGATCACACCGACATCAGAAATTATGGAAATTATGGTTAAAAAACCTGTTGAGTTTATACAGGCTGAGGATGAGATTGCAGCAATTAATATGTGTGTTGGTGCGTCTTTAGCTGGAAATAAGGCAATGACAGCTACTTCTGGTCCTGGTTTTTCACTAATGCAAGAGACTATAGGTTTTGCTTTTAAACTTGAAGTGCCTCTATTAATTGTTGATTCTCAAAGAGTTGGGCCTTCAACAGGCATGCCTTCTTCGGCGGCCCAAGGAGATATTTTGCAGGCAAGATATGGGAGTCATGGTGATTACGTTATTATGGTCTTCTATCCAAATTCTGTTGAGGAATGTTATAATTATACTATTGAAGCGATTAATGCTTCTGAAGAGTCATCTTCCCCAGTGATTTTGTTATGTGATGGGCTTTTAAGTCAAATGTGTGAAACTGTTGAATTAGAAAAAATTAAAAATACTCCCAAGAAAAGGGCTTTTGAACCTTTAGGCAAGGGGAAGAGACATTTTACTGGTTTGGTATCAAAAGATGGAATTCCAAATACTCACTGTGAAAATAATTATAGAGAATGGTATGAAAAAAGGAAAAAAAAGATTTTAAATGTGGCTAAAGATTATAACTTTTATGAGTATATTAGAAATGAAAAAGCTGATATATTATTAATCGCTTATGGGATTGCTTCAAGAGCGATCCTTCCTTTAAAAGAAAAATATTCCATTTTTAGGCCTATAAGGTTATTTCCAATATTGCCTGAATTGAAAAAGATATCTGAAAAATATTCTAAGATAATTATAATTGAAATGAATGATGGGCAATATAAAAAAGAATTGGAAGGCTTTTTGAAAAGGAAAGTTGAATTAATATCTCAAATGGGGGGGAAAATATCTTTAAAAGAAATTGAAGATGGGCTTTCAAGAATTTGTTAGAAAGGAAATGTTACCATTAGGTTGGTGTAATGGTTGCGGTCTTCATATCCTATTTTATTCTCTTTGTGAACTTTTTGATGAATTAAATAAAACAAATACAGTAATTGTTTCTGGTATTGGTTGTACTGGGAGAGGTGCTGCTTATTTTAATTTGGATTCTGTTCATGGATTGCATGGGCGAGCTATACCTTTAGCTGTTGGGATTAAAAGAGCGAATCCAAAGTTGGATGTTGTTGTGTTTTCTGGTGATGGAGATATTTTAGGTATTGGTGGGAATCATTTGATTCATGCTGCAAGGAGGAATGAGAATATAACTGTTATTTGTAATGATAATGAGGTATTCGCTATGACTGGTGGGCAATTATCTCCTTCTACAAGATTGGGGGGGGTAACAACAACAACCCCAAAAGGGAGTGTTATACAACCGTTGAATACTCAGGGAATTTTACTTTCAAATAAAAAATATTTTTATGCAAGGTCTAGTCCTGTATTTAAGACCCATTTAAAAAAATGTTTGAGGGAGTCTTTAAGCTATGAAGGTTTTTCTTTAGTGGAGGTTGTTTCTCCTTGTTTGGTGAATTATTCTAAAAGAGCTGGCAAGGGTTTAGATGAAGTTTTTAAAGAGATTAAAGATAAATTTGAAATTTGTGAAGAAAATAGAACTCTTAAGGATAATGAGTTTGGAATTGTTAAAAAATGACTAAGCTAGTTATAAAAGGACTTGCTGGGCAAGGAATAAAACTGGTTAGTTGGATTTTGGTTAATATCTTGAAGGATAAGGGATATCAAATCGCAGTGACTTATGAGTATTCTCCTTTGGTTAGGGCTGGCGGTAGTAATGCTTATATTGTATTCTCTAAAGAAAGAATAGAAAGTCCTTTAATTGAAGAAGCCGATTTTGAATATGATTTAACGGATGATAACTTACAGAAAGATCTATCGAAAAAATGTGAAGATAAGAAACTGTTTATAAACATGATACTTTTAGGTGTTTTGTTAAGGCAATTGGCTGTCGAGTTTGATGAAGAAAGTATTAAAAAATATTTGCCAAAGAGGTTTTTAAAAGAAAATTTAAAAGCGATTAGAGGTGGTTTTGAATGAAACTAAAGGAGTATGAGGGAAAGAGATTATTCAAAAAATATGGAATTCTTATTCCTAAGGGAAAATTAATTACTTCCGTACAAGAGGATCCTACTAAGTTAGCTAAAGCGCAGGTTTTAAGCGGTAAAAGAAAAAAACAAGGTTTGATTGCTGTTGCCACTCGAGAAAATTTGAAGAGATTATTTAAGTGTAGCGATGAGTTGCTTTTAGAAGAAAAGTTACAGATTGAAAAAGAATACTATTTAGCATTAACTCTTGATAAAAATGAAAAAGAGGTAGTTATCTTATTTTCTGAGGAAGGTGGTGTTGAGGTAGAAACTGTTAAACAAATAATTAAGATTCCTTATTTTAATCTAAAGGAATTTCCTGATAAGAAATTTTTGTCTATTATAAAATCTATGTATAGCTTAATGAAGGATTACAATGCCTTACTTGTTGAGATAAACCCGTTAGTTCTTACTAAAAATAAATTAATTGCTGCAGACTCAAAAATAATTTTGGATGATAATGTAAAATATTCTGAGTTTGAGAAGAAGCTTAGTTTGTTGGAGAAAGAGGCAGAAAAGAATGGTATGAACTATGTTGATTTGGAGGGTGATATTGGGATTATTGGTAATGGGGCGGGTTTAGTTATGGCAACTTTAGATGTTGTGGCTTTTTTTGGTGGCAGAGTTGCTAATTTTTTAGATCTTGGAGGTGGTGCTTCTATAGAAAAAATGAAGAAGGCTTTGGATTTAGTTTTAAAAAAAAATCTTAAGGTGGTTTTTATTAATATCTTTGGTGGGATAACGAGATGTGATGATATCGCTAAGGCCTTGGTGGATTATAAAACCGATATTCCTCTTGTTGTAAGGATAATTGGAACAAATGATAAAATTGCTAATGAACTTTTAAGTGAGAATGGGATAGAGACTTATGATAGTATGGAGGAATGTGCTGAAATTGCTGTTAAATATGTTAATAAATAAAAATACTAAGATTATCGTGCAAGGTTTAGGAAGACAAGGAAGTTTTCATACTGCTTTAATGAAAGAGTATGGAACACAGATAGTTGCTGGTGTCTCTATTACAAAAAAGGGTGAGTTTTTAGGTATTCCTTTATATGATTCTGTTAGTAATGCTCTGAAATGTCATAAAGCAGATTTTTCAATTATATTTGTTCCTGCAAAATTTGCAAAGATTGCTGCGTTAGAAGCCTTAGAAAGTGGTTTGAATATAGTTATTATAACAGAGGGGGTTCCTGTTCATGATAGTTTGGAAATAATGCAAACTGCTAAAAAGAAAAAATTGGTTGTTATTGGGCCAAATTGTCCGGGAGTTATTCTACCTGACAGATTGAAAGTAGGTATTATGCCTACACATATTTTTATGAAAGGTTCTATAGGGGTTATTTCGAGATCTGGAACATTGACATATGAGATTGTAAATTTGTTAACTAAAAATAATATTGGTCAAAGTGTTGTTTTTGGTATCGGCGGAGATATGTTGGTAGGTTTAGATTTTGTACAAGTTTTAAAGTTTCTAGAAGAAGATCCTAAAACTAAATCAATAGTTTTGATTGGTGAGATTGGTGGAAATTTAGAAGAAAAAGCTGCGGAGTATATTAAAAATAATATTTCAAAAAAAGTAGTTGCGTACATAGCTGGAAGGACTGCTCCAAAAGAGAAAAAAATGGGTCATGCTGGAGCGATAATAGAGGAGGATGTTGGAACTGCTCAATCAAAGGTGGAAGCATTTGAGAAAGTAGGGGTTAGGGTTGCTAAGTTGCCTTCAGAGATAGTAGATTTATTGAGCATATAGTTTTTAAATGCGTGAGTTTTTATTTTGGTTATGAAAAAAAAGAGGGAAAAGTTTGAGAGTGAGCATGAGAAAGGGAAGTTTATAAGACATTTCGTTTTTGGTGCTGAAGATGGTTTGATTTCTACTTTGGGATTTTTGACGGGTATTGTTGGTGCTAGTTTATCTCATATTACTATTGTGATTGTTGGTATTGCTGAGGTTTTTGCGGCTGCGCTTTCTATGGGGATTGGTACTTACCTATCTACTAAATCTAGTGTTGAATTGATTAAAAGAAATATTGATATTGAGAAGGACGAAATTAAGATTATGCCTAAAAGAGAGAGAAAAGAAATTGAAGTTATGTACAGGAAAAAGGGTTTTAAGGGTAATAAGTTGAAAAAAATTGTTGATAAAATTGTTTCTAATAAAAAAGTTTGGTTAGGAGAAATGCTTGGTTTTGAGTTAGGGATAGTTCCTGGAAAATATGAAAATCCAATTAAATCTGCGGTTATTATGTTTTTTACTTTTATTGTTTTGGCGTTTATTCCTTTAGCTTCTTATTTGTTTGTTGAGAATGTTATGAGTGCATTGTTTACTTCGGTTGTTTTGACTATGATAACTTTATTTTTGGTTGGTGCTATAAAGACCAAGTTAACGCGTAAGGCCTGGTGGAAATCTGGTTTGGAGATGATGGTTTTGGGGTTAGTTGCTGCTATTGTGACTTTTTATATTGGGCAGTTTATTAGTGGGTTTTATTAATTAAAAAATAATTTCTTCGATTTCTTTTAATTTTTTGATGTTTAATTGATATGCATCTCCATATTTTGTTTTTCCATAATGAATGACAAGACCTTCATTAATAAGATCATTGAGGACAAGCTTGACAAAACCTTTTAAATGTGGAGGAACACTGCTAGATAATCTTTCATAAAGGAGATGTCCTTTCACAAAGGCCTTATTTGAATAAAGCTTTTTGATTATATTTTTCTTGATTTTGGTATAATCGGTTTTGGATGGCTTCTTTCCCATTTATATAAAAAAGATTTTTAATTATTTAATGCTTCTTATTGAAATTTAAATATTTGGCTTATATGAGCTAATAATAGGAAGATTTATATAGTCTTAGAATACAATAATTGTTATGGAATCAAGTCAATCTGCTTTTTTGGAAGTTTTCGGAGATAGCCCCATATCAAAAGTATTAGACTTTCTAGTAGTTAATGAGGATTTCGATTATAGCATGACTGATATTGCTAATTTTTCGGGTGTTGGGTATTCTACTCTGAAGTTATTTTGGGTTAAATTAGAGATGGGGGGTATAGTAAAACAGACTAGAATTGTTGGAAAAGCCAAAATGTATAAATTGGATTATTCTAATCCGGTTGTTAAAAAATTTAGAGATTTTTATTGGGAGACTACAAGACAGAGCGTTCATAGGGGAATTGAAAAAGAAGAAGTTGTAGCTTAAAGAGTTTATTAGTGGGTTTTACTAAAAAGTTCTAGTTGATTTGGGGGTGTTTTAGGAAGTTGCGTCTATAAAAGCATTAACTTATACTCCTGGCGTGATTGGCTTGAACGTAGCTGGATTTTGAGTTCCTAAGGCCCACATTACCTTTATTATTATATACTCAAGGGGGTTTTTTTGAACAATGCTTTACCTGATAGTTGCCCCGAGGAACCTTGAGGACATTTGTGAGAGGGAGCTCAATGGCAAAAACATTAGTATAATCAAGAGGGGGTATAGGAAATTGCTTATAAGTTATTGCGGGGATCCGGATAGTTTGTCTTGTTTAAGAACGCCGGACGATATCTTGGTCTTTTTGAAAGAATTCAAGGATAAAAAACATTACACGGGAAGATTAGACAATATCTACAAGCAAATAAAGGATATTAATCTTCACGAAGCAGTCGCTACCTGTAGGAAGGTGAGAACACTTTCAACGGATTTGACTTTTTCTGTTACTGCTTCGATTATAGGAAAGAGAAGGCTAACCCAGGATTTTTTAAAAAAAACAATTGCAAAAAATTTAAGTTCTGATTTTATGAAATTTAAGAGCGGGGGTAAACCAGACTTGGATTTTTTTATTATGATCGAGAATGAAAATGTTTGCTTTGGTTTAAGATTATTTAAGGAACCTTTACACAAAAGAGATTATAAGAGGTACTCCCTGCCAGCATCACTAAAGTCAAATATAGCCTATTGCATGTTGGAGCTTGCAAAGGTCATGGCGGGGGATTCGGTTTTGGATCCGATGTGTGGTGTTGGAACAATATCGCTAGAGGCTAGCTTTATGGGCGCTAAGGCAATTGGATTGGATAAAAGTCGTGAAGCAATTCAATTAGCTAAGAAAAATGCTAGAAAAGCAAACAAACTGGTTGTTTTTGAGCAGGGAGATACTACTTGTACAAACTTGAGTACAAATTCTATAGATAAAATTGTTACTAATCTGCCTTTTGGGAAACAAATTGATTTAATTTCAGGTAAAAGTTTTTTTATTGGTTTCCTTAAGGAAGCGAGTAGGATCCTAAAAAAAGATGGAAGGATTGTGCTCTTGACTGTCCATCATGACTTAATTTACGAGGAGATTGGTAAATTAGGTTTAGCCTTGGAGCATAAAAGAAGGATTGCATTATTTGGACTACAGCCGTACATTCTCATTTTAATTCATAGTAAAGGTTAACTAAAACTTTAAATAGTTCTGGCTTTTTTTAGTGTTATGCCAACTTTAATTGCGAATTTATCCACTGGAAAAGGTACCTGGGGTCATGTGGGTAGACTGATAGAGGATTCTGAGTGGGAAAAGATTATTCTGATAACTAATGAATATGGTAAGGAGAATTTTAATAAAAATGATAAAACTGAGCTGATTGCTGTTAAGGTTGATGCTGGGTTGAAAGAGTTAAGAGATGAGATTTATGGTGTTCTTAAGGAGAAAGTTAAGGATACTGAGGTTGGAGTGAATTTTATTTCTGGTAGTGGGAAGGAGCATATGGCTCTAATCGCTGCTTTATTGAAACTTGGAGTGGGTATTCGGCTTGTTGCCTTGACTAAGGAAGGTATGGAAGAAATATAATAATCCTTATAAGTTATTTTGTTTTCTGATTTGATATGGGTTTATTTGATGATGCTCTTAGGGATAATGAAAGTTTATTTAAGGATGATATTGCGTTGAATGCAGATTTTACTCCTCCAAAGGTTTCTTATAGGGAAAATGAGAATGATAGGATTGCTGAGTGCATAAAACCTTTGTTTCAGAAAAGAAGTGGAAAGAATTTGTTTATTACCGGAGGTCCTGGGATTGGGAAAACTTTGGCTACTAGGAAAGTCTTGGAGGAGCTTGAGCAAAAAACTGATGATATTATTCCTTTATACGTAAATTGTTGGAAAAAAGATAGCGCCCATAAGATAATTTCAGGGATCTGTGCTCAAATTGGTTATAGATTTACTGTTAATAAGACTACTGAGCAACTAATGAATGAGGTTGCTAATGTTCTTAATAAGAGGTCGTGTGTTATTGTCCTGGATGAGGTGGATAAGTTGCCTAGTGAGGCTATGAGTATTTTGTACTCTTTTTCTGAGGATATTTTTAGAAAGACCATTATTTTTATTACAAATGATAAGGGATTTCTTTCTTTCTTGGATAGACGGATTTATTCTAGATTAATGCCTGAGATTTTGGAGTTTAGAGTTTATAATAGAGATGAGACTTATGGTATACTGAGGCAGAGAATGGAGTATGCTTTTGTTAAAGGTGTTTTTTGTGAGGATTGTTTGAGGAAAGTGGCTGAGAAGACTTTTGAGTTGAAGGATTTGAGAGTGGGATTGCATTTGTTGAGAGAAGCTGGAAATGTTGCTGAGAGGAAGTTGAAAAGGAAAGTTGAAGTTATGGATGTTGAAGAAGCCATTGGAAAATTGGCGGAATTTAAATCTGGTGATGTTAAAAAACTGAATGATAAGGAGAATTCTTTATTGGATATTATTAAAGAAAATTCTGGGAAATCTAGTAAGGAATTGCATGAGATTTTTGATAGTTCTATTTCTTATAGGACTTTTTCTAGAAGATTGAAAGATTTAGAGGAGGCCAAATTGATTCATATTGAGGAAGAGAATGTTGGTGCTGTTAAAAGGTCTTTGGTTCATTTTGGTTCTTTGAAGAAGTTGAGTGATTTTTAGTTGAATGTTTTTGAGCCTTAGCTCTGAACGGACTTATAATTCCTGTTAAGTTCGTTTCCCATACGAAGTGTGGGAAAACCGCGTCCGCAGAGTAAAATTTCCATTTCCAATCAATTCGAACGTAGTGAGTGTATATGTGCGTAGCACTGAACTCCCTTGTTTTTATCGTCTAAGAAATGGAAATTTTATTGTATTTAATCGCTGTTATACGTTTTTTCTGCAAGAAAAAATCGCCGTAGGCGACAGTATGACTCAACCCACCAAAAGTTATTCGGTAAAAATAGAATATCCTATTGAGAAATTTTTAAAAAAAGTTCCTTGACTCCAATTTCCAGAAACCAATCGTTTACCATTTGTAAAATCTTCTGGGGAAACTCTAATTTGATTCTCTTGAGAAAAGTGAATATAATTAATAACCAACTTTGCTTTATCAAAATCATTTCTTACTTTATGATTTTCATCTAATAAGTCTTCATAAATGCATTGTTCCCATTTATAATCTTTTAAAAGTTGGTTTTCATCAAGATTATTCTTTACAAGGAACTTTTTTATTTCATCTGGAAGTATATATTCTATTTTTACAATTTTTCCATCAAGTTCTATCTCTTTAATCATAGCATATGGAATGAATAAGAACTATATAAAATTTTGGTGGGTGAGTAATATTGCGTATAATCTGTGTTATGTGCCCTGAAGGAGTGAAGCGACTGAAAGCGCAGCGTGGTGCGAACGATAGTGAGCAAGTCCTGATAATAGCCACGCCGTAAAGTTTAATAACAATAAATGATTATTTATTATTATGAGGTTAATCTTTTGTTTAATAATACTACTTTTATTCGTTGGATGTCAAGAAAAACCATTAGAAATAACTATTGGTGAACCAATATCAGAAGTAAGTGATAAGTATCTTTCTGTAGCTATTGATATGGCTCAAGTTATTGGAGAAGATTGGTGGAATCCAAATGCTTCAACTGTTTTAGGCATAGCTGATGATTATGATTTAGAACCATTTAATTTTGAAAATGGAAAACTTATAGGATTAAGCAAGGAATTGTCTCCTGCTTACCTAAGAATCTCAGGAACAAAAGCAGATAATATTTGTTATTTTTGTGAAGATAGTAAGTTTACAAAAGAACGGTTTGACAAAATTGTAAATTTTTCTCAGCAATCAGGTTTTGAATTGATGTTTGGATTAAATGCTAAAGATTGGAATTCAGGTAATGCTCAAGAATTAATGGATTATGCTAATAGTTCTATTTCTATATATGAATTTGGAAATGAACCGAATGGTTATGTTATGCAAGGACATAAAGTTAATGGAGAACAATATGCAGAAGATTTCAAAGAAGCTGAACAATTAGTTCCTAAACTTGCTGGTCCAGGAGATGCTTTTTTTCCAATAGTTGGAGAATTATTTGGAATAACTAAAGATTTTTTGAAAAACCATAACCCAAAAATAATATCCTGGCATTATTATCCTCAACAATCTGAGAGATGTTTTATTAGAATAAGAAAAGCTGATGATCTGCTATCTTACAGAAAGCTTGATGAAGTCAAGAAACATGCTAATAAATTGATTAAGTTAAGAGACAAATATTCTCCAAAAGCAGAAATCTGGATGACTGAAACTGGAAATGCCCAATGTGGTGGTCAACCAGGAATTTCCGACACTTTCTCATCTTCATTATGGTGGGCAGATCATTTAGGATTATTAGCTACTTTAGATCATCAAGTTGTTGTTAGACAAACTCTTGCTGGAAGTGATTATGGGCTGTTAGATGATAATTTTGATCCTAACCCTGACTATTATTTGAGTGTTCTATGGAAAAAATTAATGGGAACTACCGTATTGAAAGTTAGCTCTAATGATAAGAAAGTTAGAAGCTATGCTCATTGTAAGGATGGAAAGATAACCTTGTTGTTGATTAATTTGGATGATTCATTTAAGGAGACTAACTTCAGTGGAGAATTATATGCACTTACTTCTGATAGTTTAAATTCTAAAAAAGTATTTTTGAATGGGGAATTGATTAATGAAATTCAGCCTGCATTTAGAGATAAAGTAGTATTAGATCCATTATCGATAAACTTTATTGTTTTAGAAGATAGTGGTGTGTGTTCTTAAGGCGTGGCGTTGTTATCAGGATTGCACATAATTCCTGTTAGTTTCGTCTGACCAAAGGGAAGACCTAAAATTTAGTGCAACGTTCCGTAGGAAAATTTTAGAGTCGTCGTGTCTATTGTTTTTTATGGGGGTTTCCGCCGCCGTTTTTTTGATTCTTTTTTTCTAAAAAAGAAGAGTGGGGGATTTTAGTTATCTTTTCTCAACAAAAGAGTTTTTTCCAATAATAAATTTCTTCTTTATTTTCTTGTGTGCAAAGTCAAATTCAACAAAAATTGTATTTGGTAATGTTTTTTCAATTCTCTCAATTATTTCAGCTGGAAATTCAAAAAACAAATTAATAGATTTTCTATCTCCTGCACTTATTGTTGTTGGATAAAAATTTATAACCTTTGGAGGAAAATTATCTCCTCCTTTCTGTTTATATGAGGGTGAGACTCCTTTTAATTCTGCACCCCTATGACCTTCATTTGTTATGTCTACAATGAGATTTCTAATTCCGTATTTTGAAGCATCATTAAGTTCTCCTTGCATAACCTTATTTGCATAATCTTTAGGGCTTAATTCCTCAAATTTAGGGTGTTTTTTGTAAATATTCTTTTCTATCTTAATTATTGGTTTATCTTTTCTATGTTTTGCCCACAATAAAATAAGGTTAATAACTCCTAATGCAAAACCGCCTAAACCCAATAATTCGATTAATGTTAGAGCCATATTCAGTGAGTAAATTCTTATCTTTTTAATACTTTTTAGAAGGATTTTTAAGTTTCGGAAAATATGACTTAGATATGGCATTTAAGAAAAAACAAGTTCCTTGGAATAAAGGTAAAAAATTAAGCGAGGAACATAGGAGGAAGCTAAGTGAATCCCATAAAGGGCAAGTTGCTTGGAATAAAGAGATGCCTGTTTCTGAAAAAAACAAAAAGAAACATTCTGATTTTATGAAAGAATACTATAAACACAATAAACACCCTATGATTGGAAAAAAACAATCTGAAGAATGGATAAAAAAAGCATTAGAGTCTAGGAAAAAAACCTTATCAGCTCACCCTGAGATAAAAAAGAAAATGGGTTTTAAGGAGGGACAAACTCCATGGAATAAAGGGAAACTAATGCCTAAAGAAATTAGACAAAAAATGCACAGAATAACACTAGAAGATATGCAGGAACTTGCAAAGAGTAGAGGTGGAGAATGTTTATCTAAAGAATATCAAGGTTCTGGAAATAATTTAAAATGGAAATGTAAAAATGGTCATGAATGGGAGGCAACACCTCATAATATAAAAAGAGATAAATGGTGTCCTGTTTGTTCTACAAGAATAGGGGAAAAAATATGTAGAAGTTACTTTGAAGTGTTCTTCAAGGAGAAGTTTCCAAAAAAATATCCTAACTGGCTAAAAGGTTCTAAAGGAAAAAACCTTGAATTAGACGGGTATTGTAAAAAATTAAATTTGGCATTTGAATATCAAGGAGAACAGCACTATAAACCCATTCATTATTTTAATAGAAATTTTAGCTTAGAAAAAATTAGGAAACATGATGAGTTTAAGAAACAAAAATGTCAAGAGAATGGAGTTACATTAATACAAGTTCCTTATCATACAGATTACAAAAAGTTAGGTGAGTGGATTGAAAAAGAATGTAAAAATAAAGGATTTAATTTTAAGATAACTTCCAAGGAGATTGACTATAAGGTTTTTGATATTTATTCTTCAAAAGAACTCGAAGAAATGCAAGAAATTGCGAAAAATCGTAAAGGAAAATGCTTATCTAAAAATTATATTAATAATTCTACAATTCTGGAGTGGGAATGTGAAAAAGGTCATGTTTGGAAAGCGAAACCATCTGATGTAAAAAGGGGAACTTGGTGTCCAACTTGTTCAATTGAGAG
>JBDRGP010000013.1:0-123925 GCA_043817645.1 Candidatus Woesearchaeota archaeon | reverse complement strand
CTAGAATATATAGTTTATAAAGGTTATGATATAGCCTTCTTTAGAAAAGAGTTACACAAAAACGTAACATTTATATACTATTTGTTACACTATAATGTAACATGGAAATAAAAAAATTGAGTGAGTGGAACCCTTGGTGGGAAAAAAAGGAATTGATTAGAGAATTAATCGGCAAACCAAGGCCAAAATATAGTATGCTAATTAATTCAGTTAAAATAAAAGAAATAACTATAATAACGGGGGTAAGAAGATCTGGAAAAAGCACTTTAATGTATCAAATAATTGGAAATTTATTAAACAGAGGGGTAAATCCAAAACAGATATTATTTGTCAATTTAGAGGATAAAAAATTAATAAAAGACTCCTTGGAGGATATTTATAAGAGTTATAGGGAAAACATAAATCTTGATAAGAGAGCATATATTTTTTTAGATGAGATTCATAAAAGAGAAGGATGGGAAGCATGGATAAGAAAAAAATATGATTTGAAAACTAATAATAAATTTATTATTTCCGGTTCTTGTTCTTATCTCCTTAAAAAAGAATATTCTACTCTTTTAACCGGGAGAAATTTGACTTTTGACGTATTTCCTCTAACTTTTGAAGAATTTTTATTATTTAAAAATATAAAAATAGATAAAACCAACTTAAAGGAAGATATCCTTCTTGAAAAAACAAAATTCTTTATTTTAAAATATATAAAAGAATACTTAAGTATCGGAGGATTCCCAGAAATTTTATTTACGCCAGAAAATTATAAAATAAAACTTCTTGAACAATATTTCGATGATATTTTATATAAGGATATAGTAGATCGATATAATTTAAACAGTCAAAAAACAAAAGATTTCGCATTATTTTTAATGACTAATTTTACCAATTTAATTTCCTTAAGAAATCTAAGAAATTCTTTGAACATATCTTATGATACGATTAAAGATTATCTTTCCTACTATAAAGAAGCTTTTTTATTTTTTACGATAGATCATTTTTCATATTCTTTCAAAGAGCAAAAAACACTCCCCTCAAAGATTTATTGCATAGATAATGGTTTAAGAAATGCTGTCAGTTTTAAATTCTCAAAAGATGAAGGCAAATTAGCTGAAAATGTGGTTTTTATTGAATTAAAAAGAAGGGATAATGATGTGTATTATTGGAAAAATAAAAATGAAGTTGATTTTGTAATTAAAGATAAAGACCAAACTTTAACTGCAATAAATGTAACTTATTCTGATGAAATAGATGAAAGAGAAGCAAAAGGTTTAAAAGAATTTAAAGAAAAATTCAAATCAAAAGTAAAAGAATTAATAATTCTAACAAAGGATACGGAAAAAAAAGAGAAAAATATTAAATTTATTCCACTTTGGAAATGGCTGCTTTTAGAGTAAATTAACTTATATCTTTTTCCGAATAAAATCGCTTTTCTAAAGGGATTTTTCTGTGAACGCTTTTCTTCGCCAACGTTCTTTTCTAAAGAAGGTTGTTTTCCGCTAACGCTTTTTTTAAAAGAGGTCGTTTTCTTTCCCCAAGCTTTCTTTTTTAAAGAAAGGCTGTTCTAGAAATCTCTGATTTCGTTTATCAATGGTTTGAAGATTAATAGAAAGGTTTATATATGGTAGGTATACCATACTAATATGGTAAAATTTAGAATAATGTCCTTCACTGGTTTGAGAGTAATCTACCTATTATTTAACCACAGGGATGGAATGACTATAAAGGAAATTGCAAAAACTCTGAAATTAGACTACAAGAACACTCATAATTCTATTAGGGATTTAACTAATGAGGGCATAATAAGAAAACAGAAAATAGGTAATTACAATTTGTGTAAAACAAATTACCAAAATGAAGAATTAATATTATACTTAAAACAATATAATCATTATAGAAAATTTTTATTAAGAAAAAAACATTCTACAGAGTATAACATCCTGAAAGAATCTATTGAAAAAATTAAAAATGAGATGGGACCTTTTTTTATATACTTAGTTTTTGGTTCTTATTCAAAAGGGGTAGAAAAATCTGGCTCAGATATAGATATACTATTTTTAACATTTTCTTCGGGGGGGGAGAAGATTATTTCTAAAATTTTAAATAAAGTGAACGCCCCATATCAAAAAAAATTTCATTTAATTGAACAAAATATATTGGATTTTATTAGAGATCTGAAGGAAAGAACAGAATTGAGCATAGCCCAGGAATTAAATAAAGAATCTCCAATAGTATTATATGGAGATGATATTTATTTTAATGTAATAATAGAAAATAAAAAAAATGAAAGTTAGAAATAAAGGCCAAATAGGATTGGAGATAGAAGAATATAAGAGTTCAAATAAAATTCAAATATCAATTCCTGATGAAATATGGGTGAAACATCATTTTAATAAATCGGAATATAATCTAAGAGTAGCACAAATTAATTTTAATTTAAATAAGGATAAAGAAATAATAAAAAAATTAGAAAATACTGAAGAAATTGATCCGGATTTTAACACATATGAGTGGGTTGTTATAATGGCTTATTATGCAATGTTTCACTCTGTTAATGCATTATTAAGAAAAATAGGAATTATTGTAGGAAAGGAGCATTCGCATGATATAACTCTTAATTTACTTCTATATTATTTTTATTTCACAAAGATCATTGAAGATTCTCTTATAGAAATTTTTGAAAATACAGGAGAAGAGGCAAAGAAGCTTATTTCAAGCTACATTTATGCAAAAGATGAAAGAGTGAAATATCAATATAAAGCTGATCAAGCAACGCAAGAAAAAAATGCTAAGAAAATATTAAATGGGGCTGTCATTTTTGTAAATAAATTAAAAGAGATTAGCACTAGTTTAAATAAAGATTTAGTTCTTATTAGGTTAGGTAAAAGGGCGCTTTAAGTTGTGCTTCCCAAAACAATAAAAGGCCTTTTTTCCGATAACGCTTTTTTTAAAAGGGTTACAATTCTAGAAATCTCTGATTTCGTTTATTGATGATCTGGAAATAGGAAGATTTATATAGTTTAACTGTATAACTATACAGAAATACTGTATATAAAATGCTAACAAAAAATGAAAAAAAAATATTGAGATTTTTATTAGCTCATTTTGATAGTGATTACTCTATCAACGAGATTGCAAAGAATTGTAATTTAGCACCAAATGGCGCCTATGAAATACTAAAAAAGTTTGAAAATAAAGGCATACTGTTAGTAAAAAAAATAGCTAATGTCAGATCATATAAAATTAATTTCAAGAGTATTGAAGCAAACAAGTTACTAGAACTTATATTAATCCCTGACTATAAAGAGCCAAAAATAAGGCATAGGTATAATGATCTAAAACCACTAAAGGAGATAACAAAACTTTGTATAATATTCGGCTCGTATATAACAAAAAAAGAAAATCCTAATGACCTTGATGTTATTTTTGTTATTGGAAAAGCCGATCATAAGAGATATACAGAAACACTAGAAAAAGTTAAAAGGATAGTGCCATTAAAATTGCATGATGTGATACAAACAAAAATAGATTTAGCAAAAAATATAAAGAATAAAGAGAGTATAATTATAGATGCTATATCCGATGGAAAAGTATTATGGGGGCACGAATTTTTAATTGAGACAATAAAAAATGTCGCTGAAAGATAAACTTGAGAAATGTTTTGAAGAAGGTGAACGGGGAGGAGAACGCCACAAAGGATTAAGAAAAATAGAAGCGAATGAAGAATTAATAGACAAACATCTGGCAAAAGCGGCACATAATTTAAATGCAGTTACAGACTTCAAAAATATGGGCTATTCTGATTGGTCAGCTAGTGCTGCTTTTTATGCTCTTTATCATTGTTTATTGGCCTTAGTAGCTAAATTTGGATATCAATCGAGAAATCAAAGCTGTACATTTGCTTTTGTTGAAGACCTAATTAACAAGGGCAAAATTTCCTTAACACTAGAAGATCTAAAAGAAATTTTTGATAAAGATATCGCAGAAGATTTAGTACACAGTGAAAAAATATTAGACATAAGAGAGACTATGCAATACTCTTTTAAGACATCCTTAAACGATGAAGAATTTAATAAATTACTAGAAAGAACTAAGTTATTATTTAATAAATTGAGAATAGAGGTAGAAAAATAGGGAAATCATAACTTTTTCTCGTTTTCGCCTTTTAGGAGAAGAGTCGTTTTCTTTCCCCACCTTTTTCGCCAACCTTTTTCTAAAAGGCTTTTTTAAAGAAAGGCTGTTCTAGAAATTCTTTAGAATTTTGTTTATCACTGGTTTAAACATTAAGTAAAATCCCAATAACTCCAAATACGAAAGTAAGAGCATAAAGCACCAAAGTAGTTCTTTTTTCAGATAATTTGAAATAGTAGGGCAATAAAAATTTAAGTTTGTACTTTGTAGGCGCTATTATAGTCCCGTCCTTTCTTAGTTTTCCAAATTTGATATTATCAAATTTTTTCTTGCCAAAAGTTACTGAATATACAAATAGCAAAAAATCAAAAATATGCGGGATCAAGATAATAAGTCCAAAGATATAGGCTCGGGTTAAAACCATATAAGCTGCAATAGCAGAGCCAACCATTAAGCTGCCAACATTACCCCAAATCATCTTAGCAGGGTATCTATCTCCGATTAATGTCCAAATAAAAACAGCTCCGAAAACAGGCATTAAGAAATACAATGAAGTATAATCTGCAAGTAAAACACTTCTTACTCCCAGAAAGAACAATAACAGAAGGCTTAGACCAGAGGCCAGGCCATTATAACCTGAGTGGGTATTAGTTAGGTTTGTGACCACCATTAAGAATAATGGGGCTAACAAATAGACCATGATCAAACCCAGATTCAGTGTTATAAAGATTAAGTTAAAAGTGGTATCGGTATTAAGCAGAGCAATTGGCAGTGCCATGAAGAAGGGCGCAATAATCTTGATTTTCTGGCTTAAATTTATTAAATCGTCCAGTAAACCGAAAGTAGCATGAATAAATACAACAAAGTAGAAAACCAATAATTTTTCAGTAGAAAACTCTTTCAATAATAGCTGGGATAGAACAATACTGACTAGAATACCAATCCAGATGCACATTCCGCCAAGATTAGCGACTTTAGGTTTTTCTTTTTTATACATATCAAAGACAAAAAAACCTTTTTTCAGGAATTTACGTTTCAGGTAATAAAAAGAAACATAAGTAGCAAAAGCAGCATACAAAAACACCATAATCAATTTGTAGAGATATTGAATTTCGATCATATTTTTATCCAAACCCCTTTCTTAGGTTTAAGTTTTAAAATCAGAATCAATAAAGAGCCAAGAATACCAGCCAGACTATCAAGCGGGTTAAAGGTTCTAAATGAGATAAAACCCTGTAAAACTTCTGTTAAAACAGCAAAGAAACTTGAAGCCAGGATTGCCACTAAATAGGGGCTTTTTCTTTTGTAGTGTTTAGCTGCTAAATAGACTAAAGATGAAAGTATGAAAAATTCTAGAAAATGAATAAAGTAGTTTGTTGATTCGCCAGATATTGGATTTGGTATTACCGATGCTAAAATAACCAATACCAGATAAATTAGCGCGATTAGTGCATATTTCATGACTTATTTACTTGAATATATAGTTTATAAAGGTTATGACATAGCCTTCTTTAGAAAAGAAGCCTATGGAAGAAAACTGATTGTGCCTTTATCAACCCAGAGGGGTATTATTTGTTATGTAGCAGTGGTTACAGGTAGAAAGGTTTAAATACTAATAAAATAGTAATAATAGTATAAAATATTATGATTATGATAAAGGTGGAATAAAAATGACAGTACTAAATCAATATTCCAAAGGAGTATTAAAATCATGGAGAACAGGCAGACTAGGTTGTTTATACATGAACTCTTTTATAGCAAGTAGAGAACATTCAGATGAGCTTGGTCAGCTAGAATTAGTAACAGAAATACTTGCCTTACGACCCTTCGAAAAAAGATTAGAACTCTATCACGAAATAAAAAGGCATCATGATAATTCTGTACGATGGGAAGCATACGAGCATGCACAAATACTAAAAGATATGCAGAATCATTGTGGTAGATTCATCTTAGATTAATTCCAAGTCCTGAAAAAATTTAAACTGACCGTTCATAAATCTAAGTGTGTAAACAAACCCCCTTATTTTCATTTTCTTAAATAATTATCCGTTTTTTTATTTTATTTTCCGCTAACGCTTTTTTTAAAAGGGTTGCAATTTTAGAAATTCTTTAGTATTTCGTTTATGGATGATCTGAATTATTATTACTATTATTAGGGAATTCTCTCCAATCCAGCGAACAAGGTGAGCCATCCAGAACATACATCAAGGGCAAGGAGTGTGTTTATCAAATGAGGCGAAGCGGATATATCAAAACAAAGTATCAAGGGGCAAGAAAACTCTATTTATATCCAAAGAGTTTATTATAATCTTTATGGTCTACTATGTTTAGGACAAACAAAAATATTTCAACTTTACTTCCTTCAATGGTATAGAGCATTCTCCAGTAATTTGATAGTTCGACTCTATACAAATTTTGAATACCTTTATCCCTTAATGGTTTTGGAATTAATTTTTTAGCAATAGGATCTCCAAATTGCGGATTATCCTTGAGTATTGCTTTAATTCTCTCTATTGAATTTAGAATGCTTTGAGATTCCTTATCAGTTCTCTTTTTTAATTCAAGGTAGCTATCCTTTGCTTGGTCTTTCAATAAAATTCTGACTTCCTTACCTAAATACATCTCAAATCTCCAAAGTGTTTTCCATCATCATTTTCAAATGCTCGGGTTCTGAATATATCCATTGTACTCCCTTAGGGCCATACATAATTTTTCCGCTTCTGAAAAGATATTCCAGTATAATCTTTAATGTTTGGTGCATAATCTGTTTTGGCAATTTTTGTTTTAATTCAGTAATCTTTATAGGCATAGCTCTATGTTTTCTTAGAAAATCCTCTACCATTAAGACTGTGCTTAGGTTAGGATACCTTTTTATTTTATGGTCTTTCTTTTCAATCATTTCATTATTGGTAAATTCAAGTTCTGGCATTTTTATCACTTATTTATATCAATTGATAACTTGAAAGTATCAAGTAATATTTAAATGTTTCGTTTTTTGGATGGGACAATCATATAGAACCGCTTTTTTCCGCTAACGCTTTTTCTAAAAGGGTTGCAATTTTAGAAATTCTTTAGAATTTCGTTTATGGATGGTTTAAACATTAAGTAAAATCCCAATTATTACTCTCTGCACTCTAACGACATTTTTAACGAGCAATTGTAATTTTATTATGCTCAATTATCTTCATTTCCTTCCATTTTCCGTTCATCATGATCATAAAGGAAATTGAAGCTCCGATAACACTTGAAATTGGAAATCCTAGCCACAACCCATATTGTGCAAGAGGGGTGAATTTAGATAAAACGTATGCTGCTACAACTTGAATTCCCATGCTGGCCCACGCTATTTTCATTGTGATGGAGGTATTGCCTGCCCCCCTTAAAGTTCCGAATGCAGACATATTTACTCCAACAAAACCAAAAAACAAAGCAACGACCCGTATGAACTGTGTTCCATACTTTATTACTTCTGTTTCTCCTGGAACAAAAATACTTACAAGGCTTGGAGCAAAAATAAAGAGAATAATTCCAATAAAAGTTAAGGATATAAATCCTATAAGTGTGCTTATTCTTGCAATTTTTTCAGCCCGCTCGGGTTTGCCTGCTCCAATGTTTTGCCCTACAAGAGTTGAATTTGCAATAGACAAAGACAAGGCAGGAATTATAACTAGCATTATAATCTGCTGTCCAATCCCGTAGGAAGCAAGGATAGTAGTTCCAAAAGAAGCAACAATTCCGACCATCAATATAAAACCAATTGAACGGGAAGATTGCTCCAAGGAAGAAGGAATCCCTAATTTAATTATTTTTTTCATTAAAGAAAAGTCTGGCTTGAAATTGTGTAATTTAAGATGTATCCCTCTTTTTCCTGTGTTTAAAACGATTAATCCAGCCATTAATGCGACTGCCTGCGTTCCTAATGTTGATAAGGCAGCTCCGCCTACTCCGTACCCCGGAATAAATCCATACCCAAAGATAAACAAGGGGTCGAGCAAGAAATTCAATAGAACAGTTCCTAAGACAATATAAACCGGAGTTTTTGCGTCTCCAACCCCTCTTGCCAAAGACTGATAAATTGCATAACCAAATACAAATAAAACTCCAATGAATGAAATACTCATATAAGAAACAGCTCCCGGAATCACTTCTTGCTCTGCTCCTAATAATCTAACTATCCCTGGAGCTAGAAAATAACCTATTGCTCCTAAAACAATAGAAGCAATAAACGCCATCAGAAATGTCTGCCCTGAAACTTTGTTTACGTTTTCTGAGTCCTCTCTTCCTTTATACTGCGCAACTAAAATCGCTCCAGCTAAGCCAATTCCTCCTGCGAAAGCAATTATTAAAAAGATAACAGGAAAACTTAAGGAAACTGCTGCAACAGCTTCTTCTCCTAACCTTCCAACCCAGAAAGTATCAGTAAGATTATATAGACTCTGCAACAAATTTCCAAGAAGGATAGGCACAGCCAAAAAGATTATTGATTTTAGTATATTCCCTTCTGTAAGCAAATTGACCTTTTTTTGGTCCATATTATTCATAATAAAAATAGAAAAAACGGGTTTATTAAACTAAGTAATTGCTCCCCACAAATCTAAAAAGTATAAAAACCCTCTACGGTGGTGTAGTGGACCATCCCAGAATCGAACTGCGGAATGCTCAGTGTAAACGGAGTTTCTCTTATTGGGCAAGCCCTTACCAACGAACCTTTTTAGAAAAAAGTTTCACCAAACCAGCCCTTTTCAGAATAAAATCGCTTTTCTAAAAGGGATTGTTTTCCGTTAACGCTTTTTTTAAAAGGGTTGCAATTTTAGAAATTCTTTAGTATTTCGTTTATCAATGGTTTGGAATAGTAGTAAAAATGTATTAGAAAGGTTTTTAAGGTTTTAAAGGTTATAGCTAATTTGCTTGTAAGAAAGATAAGAAAATCTAAATTTGAATTAAAAAATGAAAATAGAAGTATTGGGGAGTGGATGTTCGAAATGCAAAATGCTTGAAGAGAATGCAAAGAAAGCTTTAGAAGAAAGGGGTATAGAAGCTGACATCATAAAAGTTACAGACTTCAACAAGTTTGTCGATTATGGCGTGATGTCTACACCTGCCTTGGTTATTGATGGAGTAGTTAAATGTTCTGGCAAAGTTGCAGATGTTGAAGAAATAAAGAAGTGGCTATAGGATGGAAAAAAAAGACTGGAAACTGTTATTTTGGATTGCATTGATATTTACTGTATTTTACTTTGTTCCCAATGGAAGTGAGTGGTTCAATAATTCACTGGTAAGCGGAGTAAATCTGCTTAATGAATATGCAAAACAGCACGTACTTACATGCCTAGTTCCAGCCTTGTTTATAGCAGGAGCAATTGCAGTTTTCATAAAGAAAGACAAGGTATTGAAATTCTTGGGTGGAAACGCAAAAAAATATGTTTCATACAGCATTGCCTCAGTATCAGGAGCAATACTTGCTGTTTGTTCATGCACAATACTTCCTTTATTTGCAGGAATAAGAAAGAGAGGAGCAGGTCTTGGACCAGCAATAACATTTCTTTTCTCAGGACCAGCAATAAACGTTGCTGCTATATTTCTTACAATAAGTGTATTAGGAATACAAATAGGTCTTGCAAGGATAATAGCAGCAATCATATTGTCCATTCTCGTCGGACTTACTATGGCACTTATCTTTAGAGAGCAGATAGAGAGAGGGAAACTTTTCATCCAGAAAGAAAAATCGGTCAATGTATCTAATGCATCAATCACAGCATTCTTCATTTTCATGGTAGGGATTCTTGTAGTGAATGGATTACAGATTGACAAGAGTATGAAGTATATTATTATGGGCTTTTTGGTGCTTGCTGTAATTCTGTTAGTGGTCTTTAAATTCGCAAAAGAAGTCACAAAACAATGGCTTGAAGAGACATGGAATTTCTCAAAATTAATCCTGCCTTTGCTTTTCATAGGAGTATTCATTGCAGGGTTTGCTATGCCGTTGCTTCCACAAACAATAATTGAAAGACTCGTAGGCAGCAATACCATTTTAGGCAATAGTGTAGCTTCAATCTTTGGAGCATTCATGTACTTTTCAACATTGACAGAAATCCCTATTTTGCAGGCATTGATTGCAAAAGGTATGCACTCTGGACCTGCGTTGGCTTTATTATTAGCAGGACCTAGCTTGAGCCTGCCCAATATGCTTGTGTTAAAAGGAATTTTAGGAACTAAAAAGACGGCTGTTTATATCCTCTTTGTTGTAGTATACTCAACAATAGCAGGATTAATTTTTGGCAGTATTATTTGAAGTGGAAAAATGAAAAAACTGTGTTTATTATTGGCGATGATTTTTGTGTTTGGATTAATGTTTAGCTTGCTTTTTTTCCCAACTGGTAAGTTTCAATTTATTCCCCCCAAACCGCCTTTTAGAAAAAGGCTAGCTAAAATATGTGATTAGAGCTAGATATGTGCTTGAATATATAGTTTATAAAGGTTATTATTGAGCAATGTTTATATACTAAGATATCTACAGTGCTTCAAAATGAAGAAAAGATTAAGAAAGCTATCCAGGGCAATTTCCTGTCCAAACAGGACCTTTGATTGGGAGGAAGAAGGATATGGCAGCGCGAGTATCATCCAGGCATTAAATCACAGATTTGAAGGAGAGCTGGATAATGTAAGACTCTATAGGGATAATGGAAAAAACAAATGGATATTTTTAGGAGATTTCCATCATCAACCACTGATTTTGGGGGTTGGGAGATACTCTTCTCAAGAGCATTACCAAAGGGAATATTCCTTGCTAAAGGCCTTAAACAGGGCGGTTCCTCAATTTTTTCCTTGTGTGCTTGGACATTATATAATAAATCCATTCAAGATCGGGGGTTTTGAAGGAGAGCCTAAAAAAGGAGTTATTAGTGTGAGTTTTGTTGAGTGTTTAACGCACATGGACACGGCTCTTGAGTTTAGGGTTAAGAGGGAAGGAAAACAGAATTATGAAGATGCCTTGAGAACCTTAGCAAAACACGAGGGTTATGCTGCAGGATTTGTTTTAGGGAGGACTGAGTTGGTTATGACTGACCCGCATCCGACAAACACGCTTGTGCGTAGGGTATCATCTAAAGAACTTATTATAAAATTCATTGATGCTGAGCGTGCTATGTCCTATAGAAGTTTAAAAGAATCCCTACAAATCCTTGTTGAGGAGTATACTAGAGAAAGCAGAGTGAGAGTGGCTGTCATAAGGCATAAGGATTTATTTGTGGAGGGGGTGGAACAAGGTTTGGAAGACAGCAAAAGAGAGGTCCTTAAGTAAGTTTATCGTATTTTTTCTTTTCTAGAAATTCTTTAGAATTTCGTTTATGGATGATCTGAACTATTATTACTAGAAAGCTATAATTTATTAAATGGGAAATTGCCCTAAGGAGAGTTGTAAGTGGTGTGATGGAGTGCGCCGAAATATATATAAAGAAGGCATTATATTATTAGTATTATGAGTCAAACAATAACTATTTCAAAAGAGGAATATGAAGATCTTAAGCAAAAAGCGAAGGAGCTAAATATGATAATAGATAAAGAAGGCTTGAGTGAAGAGGATTTGAAACTGCTAGAAATGGCTGAAAAAAGCAAGACCTTATCAGAGGAAGAAGCTAAAAAGAGATACCCAGAATTTTTTGCATCTTAGAATGAATAAAATAGAAATAAAGGAGGATTTCTTTAAATCATTAAAAATTGTTAAGGATAAATCAATACTAAGATCAATACTTGATAAGATTCAGCAGTTAAAAAATCGAGTCCCAATTGGAAAGAAACTTGTTGATTCTCCATATTGGTCTATTAGGGTTGATAAGTTCAGAATTATTTATCGGTTTAAAGGCGAAGTAGTAACTATTATTCGGCTTCTTCCTAGGAAATTTGACTATAGGGAATTAGGCGCACTCGAGTAATATGTCATTTTTGTTCATAAACGCCTTTGTTCTTATTCTCTGCTTATAGCATTTCTACTACTTGATTTTCATTTCTATAATGCAATTTTCTGAACTTTCTGTAGAATTGTGAAAAGGTGCTAAACAATCCCCCTTTTGATTTCTTTAAATAAGAATTAATTCATTTTCTTCGCCAACGTTCTTTTCTAAAGAAGGTTGTTTTCCGCTAACGCTTTTTTTAAAAGGGTTACAATTTTAGAAATCTCTGATTTCGTTTATTGATGATTTGAAAATAGGAGGGTTTATATAGTTAAAAATGACTAATATAAGTCAAAGATGACTAATAATCTCAACATTTTGGAACCGTTCACGGAGGGATACAATAACAAAATCTATGCCAGTAAAATATCTAAAAAAACAAATATACCTCAAAAAACTGCTTCTAGAGTATTGAATAAACTGGCAGAAAGGCGGGTCTTAAAATATCAAAGATCTGGAAAAAATAAGGAGTATTATTTTGATTTAACAGATCCTAAATCAAGAAACTTTTTGCTCCAAGTAGAAATAAATAAATCAATTAATTTTTTACTTAAATATCCTAAAATCGGCTTGTTGATTAGGGATTTAGTAAAAGAAAAGATACCTGTTCTAATTTTTGGTTCTTATGCAAAAAAATATGAAAAAAAAGAATCAGATATAGATTTATTAATTTTAAGAAAAAGAGCTAAACTTACTGAAGAAATTTTAAAAAAATATCCTTTTGAAATTCATGTTCAGTATAGTGCTTTTGAAGAATTTAAGAGGCTATTACAAAAAAATACTGTCTTAACTAAAGAAATTCTAATAAATCATATTATATTTAATTACTTTGAGGGATTTATGGAATTATTTGAAAATGAATAAATTGAAATGGTGTTGTAGACAAAAGAAAGGGATAATTTTAATTGAACCTAATGAGAATTTATCTAAGGAATATATTCAAAGTAGTGAAGAAAATCTTTCAGCAATGGGAACTTTAAAAGGCAAATGGAAATCCATTACTTCCTATTATGCGTGTTATGATTGTATTTATGCTTTGTTACAAAAAGTCGGCATAAAATGCGAGATTCATGATTGTACTATAGAGTTGTTGGATTTATTTGAGATCGATAAAAAATGGATAAATTTTATTAAAGACTTAAAAAAGGAAAGGATTCATGTTCAATACTATCTGAAGAAACCGAAAGAAGTTGATGATGTAAGAATAAAGGATTTTGTAAATGATTGTAAATTGGTGATTAATACAATATCTGAGGATGAGGTAAATATTATCAGAAGAAAAATAAAGAGTGTAGTTTAATGGAGTTTTTGAATATGTGAACGTGTCCTGGATGACCTAGATCTATTAGTATTCTCACTTAAATTCCCCCAAACCGCTCTTTAGTAAAGCGTTTTCTCGCCAACGTCTTTTTCTAAAAGGGATTGTTTTCCGTTAACGCTTTTTTTAAAAGGGTTGCAATTTTAGAAATTCTTTAGTATTTCGTTTATCAATGGTTTGAAATACTAATTTAAAAAGATTTATAAATAGATACTCTAACATATATGTTATGGAAGATAATTCAATTTACAATGCTATTATTGTTTCTTTAATAGTTGGCATAGTAATAGTAATATCTACGCTAGTAATAGCGAGGCCTGATCCTGAGAGGTTTACAGAGCTATATTTTGATGATCATAATTATTTAGATAAGTATTCTTATGACGGTAAGCATGATTTTTCTTTTACTATCCATAATCTAGAGGGTGAGAGAATGGTGTATGATTACGAGGTTAAGGTTGATGATGAAATAGTAAAGGAAGCTGGAGTTGTTATAGAAAATGATGGTTTTGCAGAAGTTCATGAAAATGTGGAAATATCAGTGCCATTTGATAGGGCAAAAATAGAAGTAAGTTTGGTTGAAAAAGATCAGGAAATTCATTTTTGGGTTGAATATACTGACAAGATATGGATGGAATATGATGGGAAGGAAGATGGCGCTATAAGCTGCTTACCTGCCAATACAATAAAGAAAGGGGATCTTCTTATTGTTAAAATGCGGGGGGCTCAAGCTGATGGATGGCCTGTAATGGAGGTTTGGGTTAATGGCAAAAAAGAAAATGAGATTGAGATTACGGGATCATGGAAGGAATATCTTGTTTATGGGCCTGTAGAAAATGATGCTATTATTGATTTGGCTTTTGTAAATAATTATGGTGTAAAGGAAGATGATGTCTTAGTCTGGGACAGGAATATTTATGTTGCGCATGTTAGAACTCTAGAAAAATATCTTGAGTATGTTTATGATATAAATGAGTGGGATTGTGAGGATTTAAGAGAGGGTGATATGTTTTGGAATGGTGCTTTGAGGTTTAGGGCTGTAGTAGAATGATATTACAAATAAATCAGATAATTTTCGGATTATTATTCAGTTTGTTTATTCCGGGTTTTTTAGTGACCTTGATTTTGTTTAAAGAGTTAGATTTAATTGAAAAAATAGGTTTGGGGATGGTTTTGAGTATTTGTATCGATATTGCTTTAGGTTTATTTTTAGGATATAATGAATATATGAAGAACTTAACTGGCGGTATTATCGCTAGGAATATCTGGATTGGTTTGGTTACTATTTCTTTGATATTTTTTATTGTTTATTTATTTCAAAAAAGATTAGAAAAAGTAAATGATTTTTTTGAAATTCGCCAGAGGTTTAGATAGTTTATTGGGTATTTGGTTTTGTTGTTTGGGTAGTGGTTTTTTGCTGTTTTGTAATTAAGGCTTTTAGAACATAAGGCCTTCCAGAGTCTTCACCATCTGGATTTTTAGCGAGAACAAAAGCATATCTATCTGGAAGCCAAGTAATGCCGCGCTTCGAGGAATATCCGCCGTAAATTATTCCTAAACGAGCTGTTAGAGTTGTTTCTTCATCTCTTATTTGAGAAAGATCTATTCCATTGAGCGCGTTATTAATAATTCCAACGATGTGAAACTCTTTTCTGCTGATTCTGCCGGGATCATCTATAACTAACTCTCGATATTGGTCGACTAAACCCTCCACTATTTCTATCTGGTTACACTTTCTCATTTTAAAGGATAATTTTTACCTCCGGACTAAGTTTTTCTTTAATCTCCTTTTCTAATTTTTTCTTTAAATTATCAATATCTATTTGTTCTAATTCTTTTGTCATTTCTTTAAGATTATTTTTATCTTCTTCTAATTTTATCTTAACTTCTTTTAATTTTTGTTTCAGGTCTTCAATTTCTTTAATGATATCAAATTTTTCTATTTCTGAAAGATATTTTACTAAATCTTTTTTCAATTCGTTATGTTTTTTTAAAAAGGATTCAAAATAGGATTTATCTAGTTTGTTTAATTCCTTGAGTATCTTTTTCTTCTTTTTTTCTTTTAATTCAAGATCTCCTTTGGTAAGAGAATCTTTCATTTTGGTTAGGACTTCTGCTATCCTTAATTCTTCATCTTCTAATAAGGTGTTTAATGTGTTATTTATGTAATCCTTTACTAACTCATCTTCTAAGGTCAGTCTTTCATATTTCCTTAAGGCGGGCATTAATGCAGAAAAGGAATTGATTAGGGGGACTTTTATCTGTTCTAATTCTTGTTTTAATATTTTCTTTTTGTTAATCAAACTGAGGACTTCTTTGTGTTTGCTACTTTGTTCTAGCTTAGTTAGATCTGTTTCTTCTTCTTTTATTTTTTGAGTTTGGTTTAGTAACTCTTTTTCTGTTAGAGTTATTTTTTTGATTAGTTCTTCTTTTCTTTTTATTTTTTGTTGTATTCCTAAAAGTTTATTTTTTAGTTCGTTTAGTTTTTCTATTTCAGGACTCTCTGCTTTTTCTTTACCTTTTTTTATTAAGTTAGCTATGGTTTTTAGATTTGTAGAAATTGCCTGTATTTCGTTTCCAAAAAATTCCTGTAAAATAATATGGCTTCTTTTTGTACTTTTGGCAAAATAATCTAAAGATTCATTAATGGAATCATGAAACTCTTGAATTTGGTTAAGCTCCTCTGGAAAATTTATTTTGCTTAAAAGGAAATTTACTTGCTGGGTAAAGGATTTTTTATTGTCATTCCTCATTTGTTTTGCTCTTTCTGGGATGTTTGGGTTTTTTAATTTTATTTCGTTTAATTTTTGAAGATTCTCTTCTATCTTGGTTTTTTCTTCTTCTAGACTTTTTCTTATGTTTGTTAATTCTAGATTTATATTTTCCAATGATTCTTTTGATTTGGAGTCTAGCCATGAAGCCAAATCATTTAGATTAAACTCCTTAATTTCTTCTTTTTGAGTAGAAGATCGTTTTAAAAAATCAAAAATTCCCATGTTTTTTGGAAGAAAGGGATGCTTTAAATACCTTTTTAAGAACATTTAAAAACATGAAGAATTCATGAAGAATAGAGGTGATGTTATGGCTAAATATCAAAAAATAAGTCCTAAGGCTCTAGGGTTAAGTCTTGGAATTGTGTGGGCTGTCGGTATTTTTCTTTTAGGTATTTTACCAGTACTGTTTGGTGACTGGGGGAAAACAATGGTCCTTGAATTTAGTTCCCTTTATATTGGATATGGGCCTTCATTTGGAGGAGCGATAATTGGCGCTATATGGGGATTTGTTGATGGATTGCTTTTAGGGTTGATTGTTGCTTGGTTATATAACAAGTTATTAAAATAACCATTGAAGGACGCTTGCGGCACCTACTAAAATAAATGCCAGTTTAAGAGTAGGTATCACATCGAGAGCAGCTATAAACAAGACTAGCAAGAAGGTTATTCTAGAGATTGAAAATATTAGTTCTCTATAGAAAAGAAAACTTACTATCTTTGTTTTATTTGCTTGATCATAACATAGAGCGTTTTGAGATATTTCGTTTGCACTATGACTTACTCCACCTAAAATAGCGACACTCATAATTTGAGAGAAAGAGCTAACAAAGAGTTTAGCAAAAGAAACTAATCCGTCAATCATTGATGAGAAATCTGAAAAGAGTTTTCTGTTTATTTTATCAACTTGGTTTCCGATGAACCAAACAACAAAAGAGGAAACTAGGTATGCGCCAGAGAATACTAATCCTAAGGAGAAATAACCTGAAACTAGAAAAAATACGAATATTGGCCAAAGAATACCATTGCTTACATGTCTTAGGGCTTGAACTGAATATCTATGAGAATTTTCATAATTCTTTTTGTTAAATGTCTCTTTTATGGAGAGATTATATTTTACAACAACATTCTTCGCTTTTAGTAGAGGTAACGCACTTAAGATGAAGAGTATGATCACCAATGAAAAAAGAACATAAAAAGGGAAAAAACCTAAAAGAAATCCTCCGATCAAAGGTCCTAACATTCCTAAAATTGAGGCCAATACGAACCATAATTTAACTTCTTCCCCCCTATGTTTTTTATCACTAAACTTAGCAAAATCTATATGGTATGCAAACCAGAAGATTCCATCTCCTATTCCAAAAATTAGAGCAAGGATATAGATGCTTATGTTTAAATTATTGAAAGTTTCCAGTAGAAGGTAAAAAATAATGTAGAAGGGCACACTTAATGCAACGAGCCTATTTATGCCAGTTTTAAGTCCGAATATGGCTCCAACCAAGTAGCCTATAGGTACGCTTAGATAGACAACTATGAGGAAGAGGAGTAATTGTGGGAAAGTGAGCCCTATTTCCTTTAAGAGGTAGATAGGAATGAATATTCCAATAAGAGAAATGGCGAATGTTTTTAATAAGATAGTGTGATATATCTCGCTAAGGTTTCTTTTTAATGTGAAATGGAGTAGTCTATAGTGTCTGAAAGGCATATTTTTAGATTGAGATTTGAAGTATTTAAATCATTCTTTTGGAGTATAGAAATCTTTTTATAGGGGGATTTCACTCTCAAGTAATTAAATACTTACGGGGGATTTCAAAGATGAAAGGGATTATACAGATATTGATTGGTTTGATATTAATGGTTGCTCTTATATGGCTGACATTTTTCAGTATTTGGCCTTCATTTAGCCAGTTGCTATGGAGATCAGTTTACTTAGTATTCCTTGGTGGATTAGCTTGGTTAATCTTGCTGATTGCGATAGCATTGTTAGTGGTGGGCTTTTCTGACCTTAATTCGAAATAAGTTTTTTTATTTTTTTAGAAATCTTGTAAGCTTTTTTGAGATAGTGTAGTGAGTAATTTGCTTCTTTTTAGGCAGGGATACTAATTGGAATGTCTTCTTTTGTGTAAAGCTTATTAGCTAAAACTAAATCCAATTCTCTTAATTTTATTACAATGGGGTTCTTGGTATTTAACCTATATAATGTAGCATTTCCTATTTTCTTTGTTTTGAAAATTATCTTTTGTTTAACCATACCTTGCCATATAGATTCAATAGTTATCCTTGAGATTCCTACTTCTTGGGCAACTTCCGTTTTAGAATAGTCGAAGATATAATTTTCTATTAAAAAGTCCACTACTTTAATAAAAGGGTTTTCTCCGAATGTTTGTATAAAAGCGGATCTTACCATTTTATATTTAATGATATAAGGCATGTATATAAAACTTTCGAAAATGTCTATTCTTGTCATTTCAAACGTCTTCAAATTATACAATAGAGAAATATTTAAATGATCGCATTCTATTAGAGAGGGTGTACGTGCCAAAAGAGGTGAAAAACTGGATTATAATTAGGTTATTTAGGAAAGGCTATATTGGGTATAGGCTTTTAGATTTTGATGATTTTGGGAAAAAGATTGATAAGAAAGTTTTATTGAAAGCTCTAAAAGAGTTGGAGAGTCAAGATGTTGTGATTAAAAAACCCAGTTTGCGATCTGGGAAGGGTAGATTTTCTTTAAATTTGAAAACAAAAGCGAAATGGGAAAAAACTGTTATGGATGATATTAGAAAAGGTCTATAGACTAGAAGTCTATGAGTTTTCTTTGTTGGATTGCTGTCAATAAGTTACTATTTTTTAGGGTTTTAGTTATGTCTAATTTAAAATTTTTAAATATTTGATTTTTAAAAAACTCCAAAGCCCTTGCTTTTTCATCAAATGATAGAGCCTTATTCCTCAAAGTTTTTCTTACAGACTCGAGCACAACCCAGACCCCTAACGAAGCGAAATATCCTGGGGTCTCTACTCTGAAAACTAAAACTGAAGCTTGTTTTTTAATTTTGTCCAGATATTCTGTTATACCTAAACGTGTGGCGTAGAATCCGCCTACTGTGTTTTTTGCATACTGAGTTCTTCCTTTAAAAGGTTCAAAGTCTGTTGACATGTTTATTTTATCTGTGGGGTTCCAAAAACTTCCTGGTAAATAAGTTTCAAATAATTCATAGTTATATATTTCAGGAAAGAGCAATATAAAATAGTAATTGCCCAAGTAATGTCCATGAAAGAACCTAAACTCGTTTAAGAGAGAGTAAGTTTTAATCCTGGATAATTTCTCATTTGCTAACATTGAATGGGTTGCTACAATGCTCCATCTTGTTGGGACTAAAACTCTTCTTTTTTTCTGCCCCATTATTCCGATGCTTAATAACTGGCTTAATTTGTGTTCATCGAAACCATGGTTATTAAGATAGTTAATTGCTTCAACTGCTTTTAAGTCTGTATCAGAATAAACTTTATCTACTCTTTGAGAAATTTTTGTGTTTCCTATTTGTAATTTAACAATATTTCCTCTTGGCCCCATTGGTAAGGTAGTATCATCATAACTAACTCTTAATTTTATTTTCTTTTTTAGTTTAACTTCTGTATCGACTGGTTTGGAACTCATTCCTATTTCTTTAGCCATTTCTAAGAATCTGTTATTATTTGTTCTTACAGATTTAACATTAGTTTTAAATCTTGAATTGATTAAGCTGCTTCTCATTTCCATTATTTGGTGGATGTCAAAATCATGATTGGCCCAGTATTTTTGTGCGTCATAAAGCCAAACGTCTTCTTTTTTTTCTGGGGGGCTTAAGACTCCTACATTTACTTTTGGATATGGTAATTTCGACCCGATAAATACTGATGGAGGGCTGTTAGCAAAGAATTCATCTTTAAACACTTCTTTTACCTTGAAGAGAGCTAATTTCTTAGCAAAATCCGGCTTTTCCATTAAGTGTTTCTTTATATTAGAATTGTAAACTATGTCTGGAATTTTTACCATTTAGACAAATAAGACTTTGAAATATATAACGGTTGTCTTTATACCTATAGAAAATGTTTTAAACATAGATATTTGAAAATGTAGTATGGCTATTATTGGTTTAATGGAGCTTTTAAATTTAGTAATCTTAACTGTAGCAATAGGATATATTTTTACAGGTTTTATTAGAACCCCGGAGCATATGCGCACTAGAAGGGGAAGATTTAGTTTTAATTGGCAAGACTTTAAATTTTCAATGCTAATTGCTGCTCCAGGGATTGTTTTACATGAGCTCGCTCATAAGTTTGTTGCTCTGGGTTTTGGTATGAATGCTGCTTTTCATATATGGTATCAGGGTTTAGGTGTAGCTATCTTTCTTAAATTGATACATTCTCCATTTTTGTTAATAGCTCCTGGTTTTGTTTTGATAAACGACGCGGGTGTTAGTTTAACGCCTTTCATGTCTAATCTAGCAATTACGATTATAGCTTTTGCTGGTCCTTTGACTAATTTGGTTCTTTGGTTTATTGCTGGATATATTCTGAGTAATGCTAAACATTTAACAAGAAAACAAGCTATGGCTCTTTTTTTAACAAAGAGGATAAATATGTTATTGTTTGTTTTCAATATGCTTCCAATACCGCCTTTAGACGGGTCAAAGGTTTTCTTAGGGCTGTTTAAACTTATCTCCTCTTCTTTCTAGAAAAAAATCTTTTTATTTTGCTTGATCTCTTTAGTTTAGTTTTAGAAAACTTTGGTTTAAATTTGTTTTTTGGTTTTTTAACTTTTTTAAAAGATTTCTTTTTTGGCGGTTTTCTTTTAATTTTTTTCTTTTTAGTTGGTTTTTCCAGGGTTGCTTTCTTTTTTCTTATTTTTTTCTTTATAATCTGTTTAACAGGTTTCTTCTCGGGCATAGGTTTTATCTTTAACTCTCTAAGGAATTCAACTTCTTGTTTTAGTTTCAATAGGGTTTTGTTTATAGTTTCTATTAATTTTGTATTGTCTTCTTTTTCAAGATTTAATCCGCATTCGGGGCATTTAAAATTGTGTTCCATCGCTAATGTATAGCTTGCACGAATGTGTTTGTCTGGGCATCTAAAGAAATCATTTGCTTTTTCAGTTCTAAGCCTTTGCTCTAATCTTTCTATGTTGTCTAGTTTTAATTTTACGCTTAAGTCTCTTAATTTTGGCATGTTAAGTGTCCAGGAGTAAACATACCAGCCCTTTTTCTTGTCTTTTTTTCTTGATGAATCAACCAGGTCATAAGAACTTAGTCTATAGACCATATTTCTAACTCGATTGATAGTAATATCAAGCTTTTCAGCCATCCTGAACTCAGAAACGTTTATTTTGCCCTTAATGAGCTGTACAAGGGGTATTACATCTTCTCCGGCAATATCTTCGATAACAGGGTTGAGAATCTCATCAGGAATCATATACATTGTAAATGTAGCTGTTTTTTTATAAACTTTGTGGAAAATTGTTAAAATTTTGGTGTAAGAAGTGCATGTTGAAAGGTAAATATTAGGGCTATTGTTTATCTTTGTGATACAAATCCAAGATATAAACAAGTATTACCTTCAACTTTATATGATAAACGGAATGGAGCGATGTATAGTTCTCTTGTCCCTTTCCGAGCATACCTCATTGGTTTTCCTATTTCAGAATTTTCTTTAATTTTTTGAATCTGCTTGATGATTTTTATTTTCGAAGTTTTATCTTTAATCTTTTTAAATTTCTCTTTGAAATCAGGATCAAAAATTACTTCTACCACTTTTTCATGTTTTCAATAAAGTCATCAAAATCCATCTTTATTCCTTTTCCTTTCTCGATTCTCCTCAAGGCTTCTTCAGTTCTCTTTGCAAATTTAAGATCCTCCTTGAGATTTTTATCTAAATCGCTGGCTTTTTTCATTATTAATTGACCATTACTCTTTATAATAAGCAATTTCTCCCCTTCGTTAAGATTCTCTCTCATTTCGGCAGGGATGACAATCTGTCCCTTTGAACTAATTTTTGTAATAGCAACATCCATATAAATCACCAAGTAAGATTAATCTTACCTAGTGTATAACCCTTTTGTTTTAGAAAAATAAAAGAAAAAGCGAGGGTTCAGAAAATTGCATTACAGGAATGAAGATTCAAAGCAATCTCAATAGACATTATCATGGTGATCAAAATCATCAAAATAGATCTTATCTCCAACAACTTTAAAAACAAGAACAAAGTGTCCTAGATGCACCCTCTTAGATTCCTTCATGTCACGTCTTAAATTTTTGTAATGATGCGAGTCATCAGAATTTATGATTTCATCGATTTTTTTAGAATGGCTTCGTACATCACCTTATCTTTTTTACTAAGTTTCTTAAGAATTTTCTTGAGATGATCACTTTGTTCAAATTCCCTCATTCTCAATCATCTTCCTCAGTTCAGCAACGGTATTGAACTTATGATATTTTCCTTTTCTAATCTTGCCAAGTTTTTTTAGGTAACTAGATTTTACTTCTTGCTCGTCTCCTACTTGAGATTCCATGAATATTTCAACTTGTTTGCTCATGCTAATACCATGTTCCTTACAAAACCTGGAGAATTTACTATAAACTTCTTCCTGAACATTAAAGGTTTTAAGTACCATCTTAACCTCCGATTATAGTTAAATAACCTTATTTAATCTTATTTAAGTCTTTCGGTTGCTTTGAACTCTGCGTTGCTAAACAGCAATTAAGCAAAATGTTTTTTACTTATTTTTACAAATCAATAAAAAGAGTTTTACTTTATAAACTTATTTTCCCATTCTTCGAGTTCTTCTGTAGTAACCATTAAATCGTCTCTCTTTTTAAGCTTGGTTTTTACACTTTTTTCTTTAATGAAATATCCGAAGACTAGACCAAAGCCTAAACCGCTTAGGTGAGCGAGATTTGCTATATTGTCTGGTATAAATATGCCTAAAACGTTTTCTAAGGTCCAATATATAGCAGCTATCCATAGGGGCATTGGTAGGAAATTTACCCAGATAGTCATTTTTGGTTTTAAGTATGTTAATGTACCTAAAACTCCGAAAATCGCTCCTGAAGCTCCTAATGCTGCGCTATAGAAAAATGGAATGAAGATACTTGCGAATAGGCCTGAGCTGAAAAATAAGATTAAGAATCTTTTAGAACCTATGTAATTTTCTAGGATACTGCCAAATAAGGCTAAACCAAAGCCGTTTAGTAAAAGATGACTGAGGCTTCCGTGAAGAAAAATGCTTGTGAAAAGTGTCCATGGTCTTGATAATAAAATATCAGATCTTAATACAAAAAGATTAGTGAATGCTGGGTCAAAAATCCTTTGTAGAATAAAAATAAGGATGAGTATTCCTGTAAGCTTTAGAGCCCAGTATTTCATTGCCATAAAAGATTTTGTAATTTAGGGGTTATTTAATTGTTGCTATTTTTTGGTTTTGCGATGTAAGAAGATTAGTATTAGTAGCATTGCGATTATGAAGCCTATGAAAAAATATAGGCCGAAGTGAGGATTGGGTAAAACAATCTCATTAAAAGTTTGTGTAACTTGGGTGGTGACATTTGCTATTGGTTCTGTCATAGCATCTTGAGCGATTCCAGCATCTTCTGCTAAGGCTGCTGTTGCTCCTGCAGAGGCCTCTCCCACCATTGCGGTTTCTTCTCCAATAGTTTTTGTAATAACCTCTCTTGTGAAAGGAATTTGTAATGCTTTTTTAGTTCTTGTGAAGTATTCTATGCCTCCTGCGAGAATTAATCCTATCAATGTGACTGGTACAATTTTTTTTAAGGCTTCTTTAAAGAGCAATCCCTCTGATTTCCCAGGAGTTATGACAATATATTTTTTCTTTACTTTGTAGATATCCTGCTCTCTTCCCTTAGGGCTCCACTTGAATTCTTTTACTTCTATTAAGTCGTTTTTTATTAGGTTTTTAAGATTGTAATTTAGTGTGCTTAAGGGAATGTTTAAGGCTTTACTAATGTCTGTTGCTGTAGCTTCTTTTTCACTTAAAAAGTCTAAAATTTTTCTTGAGGTTGCGTTACTAATAACTTCAGCTAATTCTTTAGCTTTTTTATCATTCAAAGAAACCATAACGTATTTTTCTGTCATACAATAGAGCTACCTCTAAAAATTTTAATAATAGGCTGGATAATAATCCTCTTCAAATAATTCAATATCTAACTCTTTAATTTCTTCTAAGTTGTTTAAGTAATTTAGTTTGATTTTTCCATTTGATATTGTGTAAAGGATGTTATTTATGTAAAGAGCTCTTTTTACTGCGTAATTACTGCTTCTAAAGTAATAACCTGATTTCTGAAAGATCTCATCATCATCAAAATGAGTGATTCTTCCTTTTAAGCTGAATCCGTTATTTAGATTTATATTGTAAACATAAGCTCCTTGAAAGACATAATCTCCGTAGGTGTTTCCTTGTTGATTTTGTACGCCCTCTGGTATTTCTGCTAGTGTTATTGGTAGGACTAACAAGTTTTTATTTCTGTCAAACAGGAAGGCTTTGTGATTTCTTAGTACTTCTGAATCTGTGCCTCTGTCACCTATTAATTCTACATGCATTTGTATAGGATTTTCAACATCACTAACATCAAAGATAGCCAATTTAACTCCCTGATACCATGCAAAATCTAGATTTCTTGACCCTATTTGTTCTTCAGTTGCTTCAACTGTATCTTTGCCTACACCGATTATATGGTTTTCATCATAAGGATGGAGGTAATCTGAAAATCCTGGTATCTTTAGTTTTCCTAAGACTCTTGGATTTCTAGGGTTGCTTAGATCTATAACAAATAAAGGATCTACTTTTTTGAAGGTTACCATGTAACCTCTTTTTCCCATAAATCTTGTTGAGTAAATTCTTTCACCAGGAGCTAGATCTTCTAAGCTTCCGATTAGATCTAAATCTTCATCTAAGATGTAAACATTATTAGTGGATTTTTGTTCCTGGCTAAAAACATTTCCAATTGTTGTAGCAATTCTGAAATTATCTTGATATTCATCCATTGAAAATTGATTTAGTATACTTCCAGATACTTGTCCATTTCCTTGGTAAGTTATTTTTCCTCTATTTAATGAAAATTTATGGATATTTGTTTTTTCTTGATACACTTCTTCAGGATCCATTACCCTCATCATACGGAAATGGGGATAAGCTGATTGGGCAACGTATAAATTCTGTTTAGAAGCGTATACATTTTGTCCAGATCCTAAAATAACTTCCTTATTAATTTCTGATTGGTCTTTTTCCATATTTATTGCAGCGATAGTTAAGAAATTTTCTGGAACTATTGGTTCAAAGTATCTTACATCTGCACATCCGGCCATAGGTTCGAAGTCTTCTGATAGTTCATTATTTCTGAATTTTGGAAGAACGTCAGTAATTTCAACAGGCTCAGCGTAGTATCTTGGATAGTTGTTTGATATGAAATATACCCATGAATCAATTTTTCTTGAAGAAACGTAGTTGCCTTCAAAATCTAGGTCCCTTACTATCTCTGGGTCTGATTTGTCTGATATGTCAAAAACTTTTACAGACATAGTGGATATACTATAAGGGTAACGACTTGGATATGGGGAAGGAATCTCATAAGAAGATCTTCCAAAGATTAAAAGCCTGTTACCTTGGATGAACATTTCCTGAGGTGAGAATTTTTCTAAAGTTGTTTGGCTTTCTATTTTAGCTGATTGTTCTGGATATGCTTTTGCAATAACTAAGCTGTTTTGAGATAGAGTGTAGATATATTTTCCATCTGTTTTAACAATGTCTGCTTCATCCACTCCTTGAACTTGAACATTTGTTTGTGAATAATCTGTTGATGGTGCTGAAAATCCTTCGCTTGCAGCCCCTTCGCCTGCAGCCATATCTGCTTGGGCAATGCCAACCGTGGCTGATTCTTCATATGCTTTGCCTCTTGCTTCACGAGCTTCTTCTAATGCATTGTCTAATGCTGAACAAGAAGAGAATGTTTTAAGTTCTACGTCTCCTGTTGGTGTAAAGTCTGGAACGTCTACAGGTATTTGATCGCATCCTGAAATAAAACTAAGTAAAAATAATAAAATAATACTTCCTGCGAAAATTATTTTTTTTGATTTTGTTTGCGTCATAGAAAAATGGTAGAATCAGTATCTATATAAAGGTATTTTTGGCTTCGAATTGGTTTGAAGTTATTGGTATAAAGAGGGGTTTGATTATTTACTAACTTTTGGAGCTTCTTCCTCCTTAAAACCGTAAATAGTTTTTGAGGCCAGGTTAACCACTCTGCTTAGTTTATCAATATCAATTTCTTCTTGGGCAATTAAAGAGTTATAAATTTTAACTAGTCTATCTAACTGCCTAATTAATCTCTGAGGCATTTTAGTTATGTCGCACTTACGGTTATGATATATCCTATCCGAAACATATTCTTGAAATGCTTCAACTGGTTCGGTTCTAAGTTCATCTAGATTACCGAATCCTAACTTACACCTTTCAATCATAAATCCTTGGCCTATCCAGGCATTCCAATACTCCTGAATCCAAAAATCCGATCTCTATGCAAGTTGTGAGTTGTTCAGGGTTCTAATAACATATATACTACAAGATATACTTTATAAATATATCTTTGTCGCTATTTGTTTTAAAAATAAGAAATTTGCAGAGAATCAAGAAAAACCTTCTTTATGGTTGTCACTAGCAGTAATAAATAGGTATTATGGAAGTTACCGTAACCTTTATATAGTGGTGATATATTACAAACTCGATATTTTAATATAGATATTATTGGGGGGTTCAGGATGAATAAATTCATAATAAGTATATTCGCGGTGCTTCTACTTGGATTAGCTTTTGTAAGTGCGCAATCTGCTTTAGAGATCGATAGTGTTGTTGTTAATCCTACAAGTGGGGTTCCTAGCGATGTTTTAGACATAACTGTTACTGTTAGAAATACTGGAGCAAATGATATAGCTTTAGTTCAGATTACAAGTACAGATTTGGATCTTGGAGGAACAATTATAACTGCTCCAACTTTTGGAACTATAACAAATCTTAAAGCTACAGGTGATCCTGATGACAATGATGTGAAGAGTGTAACTGCAAGTTTAACTTTACCAGTTACCTTAAAGGGAGATTATGTAAGTATTTCTCCGGGTATTATTGTTAAGGATACTTCTAATCCTGTGAATACTGCTACTAGAGTGTATGGTGTTACTGTTAATCCAATTAATCAATTTGAGGTTCAAACATACACAACTACAAATCCGCTTACAATCAGTGGACAAGAAGATGATACTATAACTGGAACATTTACTATAAAGAATACTGGTAGTACTAAATTAAATGCTGCTGGTTTTCCATTAGTTTATGATCTTTCTGAAGTGGACCTAACTGATGGGGATAAAGAAATTACTTTAAGTTTCTCAGATCCTGGTGTTATTAGCCCTGGTGAATCTCCGATTATTACTGTGACTGCGGACATACCTAATAATATTGATGTAGATACATATGGTGGAAAATTAAAAATTACTGGTACTTCTGGCACTGGTACTCCAATTAATGTAGAGTTTAATATTGATATTAGAATACAACCAGAACTGTGTAAAGATGGACCTCTTGGAGATCTTGATATTACTATAGATGAACCTGATAATGGAGATGATTTTGCACCTGGAGACACTATAAGAATTGAAGTTAACGTGGACAATAGCGGTACTAAGGATTTAGATGTTATTGTAGAAGCTTTCTTGTATAATATGGATCAAGATGAAGAAATTGAAAGGGTAGAGAGCGATCCTGATGAGGTTCAAGAAGATGATGATTTGGACTTTGATCTTGAGTTAGAGATTCCATTTGATAGCGATATTGATGAAAATGATGAATATGTTTTATTTGTAAAAGCATACGAAAACGGAGATGAGGATAAACACTGTGCAGAAGATCAGATTAATATAAATATTGAAAGAGAAAAACACGATGTAAGAATTCAGAGTATTTCTGTATTGCCTGCGAGTGCAAAACCTGGAGAATTTGTAGATATTGCAGTTAAGGCTATTAATGTGGGTTCAAGTAATGAAGATGAGGTTACTGTTAGGGTATTTGAACCTGAACTTGGATGGGATAAGACATCTACTCCTGTTGATTTAGACGATGGGGAAAGCTCTGATAATGATGCTACATTTAGGTTTAGCCTTGAGGTTCCAGATACTGCTGATGCGAAGGCATATTCAATTGAAGCCACTGTAACTTTTGATGATGGTGACGAGAAGAATAGTGAATTTGAAACATTTACTGTTCTTGAAGGCGCTGTGACTCCACCTGTTATACCTCCAACTGATGTGTTAAGAATTCAATCAGTTAGTAAAACAGGGGAAAATACGTTTTCAGTTAGTACTGTAGTTACAAATGGTGGAACTGAAGCTAGAACTTTTGAAGTTGAATTGTTAGCTAGCTGGGCTTCATCTGTAACGCCACAGACATTTACATTGGTTTCTGGAGAAAGCAGAAATGTACAATTTGCAGTAAATGCAGAGGAAGGATTGGAATCTGGTAGATACACTGGAACAGTTTCTGTACGTGAGGGCGGAGCTTTGATTGACAGTGAAACATTTAATGTTGAGGTTGCTGGAGAATCTCCTCAATCAGGTACTGGATTTAGTGTTGGTAATCTACTTGGTGGAAATAGCGGAACAGTGATTTGGGTATTGGTAGATATTGTGCTTGTGATAGTTGCAATATTTTTCATTAAGCTTATCTTTACTTCTGGTAAGAAGAAGAAAATGCAAGCAAAACCGATGCCACAGAAAGTTAAATTATAACTTTCTTTTTTTATTTTATTTTTTGGATAAATTTTTAAATTAATATTCGTAGAAAAAAACAATGATTAACCCACCAAGATTAGAAGACTTATTGAATTTGTTTCCCTTTTTTCAAAATAAGATGCGATCTCCTCTTCGTGTGGAGCTTGTAAGCGATGGTGACTCTAGATTAATTCATGATGATAATAGGGTTGTTGCGTATAAAGATCAAAGAGTGGCATTGTGTATTACTGATGGGAGGGGTGTTAAAGGCAGCGTAGTATTCACCTTGCCTAAAGACAGTTTAGAAGCTTATACTAAAGCGGAAAGAAAAATGGTGCAATTTGCCAAGGATATAGTTGAAGGACTGCAAGCAAAATCTTATGATGTTGATGAACATTTAGGGTCTATAAGAAAAAGAGGGAGATACGAGCTTTAATTATAGGCTCCTTGAAAACGGTTATAGCCTGCTAAGGCTGTTGCTCTTCTAACTTGGGGCTCTGACCATCCTGGATGTTTTCTGTGGAAATCTTCGTGTACTAAAACTTCGTCATGTTCTTCTCCTGTTAGGGTATTAAGGATATATACTGTGTCTGTATCTCGATCATATGCACCCAAGACTCTTCCATTAGTAACACCTGCGATATTATTTAGGAATTGTTGAGAGACGTAAACTGGTGTTTTTGGAGTTAGTGCTCTTTTTGGGATTAATCCTGGATGATCAAATCCTATTTTTCTTAAACCATTAAGATATGCTTGAATATGTGTTGGAAGAGAAGATTTTATTCTTATGCTGGAGATATGGGATGCTAGATATTCTTCTATAGAATCGCGGTTTATGTCTTTTTGTTCTTCCCCATCAAGTATTTTTTCAAGATCGTCTCTGTCTAATCCATCTTCTTCTAGGAAGCCTTCTAAGTATTTTTCATTGATTATATAAATTGAAGTGCTTTCTGTGTTATATCTTTTATCTGAATGGTTCATTTTGTTTGACAGAGATTTAACATTTTAAAAATTGATTAGGCCGGAGAGGGATTCGAACCCCCGAATTTGCAGATTTTCAAGTTTCTTCTTAAAAATTAACCGCTATCTACCAAAGGGCTGCAGGTTGGACTATTTTTTATAATATCGGTCCCCTTAACCGCTTGGGCATCCGGCCTTGAGGATATAACTAGTCTTTTCTGTTTATAAGGATTTTTAAATCCAACGTATTTATAAAACTTATTAATGCTGTCTTTTTTAATCTCAAAATATAGCCGGATAATCTTTGTTCCATCTTTTCGACTTCTAGCTTTTTGAATTCTTGTAGGAGAAGTGGTTATGTTAAAACTGCTTAGTAATTGTTTTATCTGATTCATAAAATTTAAACCGCTTTCTTTAATACTTTCTTTTTTATGTTGGTTTATGTATAACCTCCATCGAACTTTATTGTTCCAAATACTAGAATAAATTGATCCTTCTGCATCATAAAAACCAGACACAAAAGCACTTTTTATTTTATCTGTTCCATCCAGGATCCATCCGGGTATCAGAAATTTCTGATCTGTTTTATTTCCATTTGGCATGCCCAGATGATAAAAAAATTGGGAGAGGGTTTTAGAACAGAAGAAAAGACTAAAATCCGCTTCCTTCTTCCTCTTTTTATATATTAGACCCTTAATCCCGAAAAGTTGAAAAAATCTTGCCTCTTCTTTTTTTATCTCATCCATATCCTTGGAGTAAAAAGAAACCAACCCGTGATCTATTTGTAAATGGCCGTCTCCTAACAAATCTCCGAAGACTCTGGCTAATTCTTTTGTTGGCTTTCGAGGTATTTTTATATCTTTTCTAAGATGTGAATGCGCTGTTTTTGGGAGTTTAAAGTTGAAATTGGCCATGTATAGTACTAAGACTTACTCGTATATAAAGGCCGCGCGTCTTTGTCACGTATGCGTCGTCTGGAATATATATTTTTAAGTAATAATTAAGTAATTATTCCCCAATAATCTGTATATGAATTTCTCTTTCTCTAGTGCCATCAACTTCAACAAAAAATAAGGACTGCCATTTTCCTAATACAAGAGAACCATTAACTATTGGAATTGTTTCTGAGGTGTTTAGTCCAAAATGTTTTAGATGTGAGTGGGCGTTAATTCTTTCATTTTCAGGGCAGTCTCTTAAGTGAATATCATCATGAAAATATTTATTATTCCTAGGTGCAGCTTTCTCTAAAAAATTTGAAATATCTTTTAATAATCTTGGTTCATTTTCATTGATTTTCAAACCGGCTGTTGTGTGCTTTATATAAGCTATAAGAAATCCGTTTAGAGTTTTTGATTCTTTGACTAATTTTTTTATTTTGGAGTTTAGATCTATTAATTCTATTCCGCCGTTTGATTTCAGTTTTATTGTTTCATTGAAGATTTTCATTTTTTAGATTTGAGAAAAACTCATCTATTTTTTGTTTGGCCTCTTCTAATGTGTCGTATTTAATTGTATGGAGATTTTTATTGCCTGCAATCATCGCGGATAACTTTTTATTATCCTGTTTTTTGTATAAACAGATGATTGGTTTGCCTTGGTTGAGGACTGTTGCAATCTCGAAACCTACGCCTAGAGAAGGGGTAGAAACCTCTGCGATAATAACGCTAGATTGATCAATCCAATTCATGTCTCTCTCAAAGATTTCATGGGCTCCGCGCCCCTTTTCTGTTTTAAATAATCGATTATCATCTGAGAAATATTCTGTTAAAACCTCTCCAAAATTTTTAAGATGTTCTACAATTTCAGGATACAAATGGGCATGAGTCCTCCCTCCATCGATTGAACAAGCAAAGTAAATTTTCATCAGAAATTTGTTGAAATGGGGGGATAATAAAACTATCGGTTAAAAGCGGGCCCGACAGGATTTGAACCTGCGACCCTCAGCTTGCCTCCATAGATAGAAGGCTGATGCTCTATCCAAACTGAGCTACGGGCCCTTGTGTAAAATAGATGTTTTAATACTTTTAAAAGGTTTATCATTTTAAAGAAAAGATATTAATCTAAGTTAAATTCGATGTATGTGATTATTTGAATTTGATAAAAACAAAAGAAGAAAAATGGTTTATGATAATGTGGTTTTTGATGTGGATGGAGTTCTATCTGACTCATTAGGGCCCCATTATCAGTTTTGTTTGGATCTTGCAGGAAAGTTGGGAATTGAATTACCTGAAAGGACTCCTAAGGAAATAGCAGACAATCCTATGGATAATCTGCTGAGAAGGGCTGGATTTCCAGAGGGTATAATTCCAGTTGCGCTTGAGCATTACAAGAAACTTTTTGGTAATTATAGGGTGAGGTTATTTGAAGGTGTTCCTAGAATGTTGTTTAACCTTGTTGGCTATAAAGATAGTCTAAATATTGTATCCTCTAACAGATTTTGTAATGTTGAAAGAGTGGTGGGGGATTTTTTTCCATTATTTTCTAGAATTTTAACATTGGATACTCATGACTCTAAGGGGGCTGCTCTAAGAGAAATTAAGGATAGTGCTGGTGGGTCTGTTGTGTATGTTGGAGATACCTTAGAAGACCATATGGCTGCTTGCGAAAGCGGGATTCCTTTTATAAGAATTAGTTATGGTTGGGGAATTGATGGGGAAGAGGGAATGTTTCCTGTTGCTAGTTCTGTAGGAGAGCTTCAGAGATTGCTTTTAGAGGAAGAATGATTGTGGAAAGCTTTATAAAAGCTGTTTGAACAAAGATAAATGGATGTGGGTAGTTACTTACCTGAACAAACCCTTTTAGAACAGCCTTTTTAGAAAAAAGGTTGGCGAAAAAAAGGAAAAAATAAGGAAGTTGAAATGGGGATATACCAGAATCTTAGGGATCTTTGGAGAAGTGAAGATATTAAGCCAATTCTTAGAAATTATATGATTAAATGGCGTAAAGAGCCTGTTATTGTTAAACTAGAAAGACCTACTAGGCTTGATAGAGCTCGTTCTTTAGGATATAAAGCTAAGAAAGGGTTTTTTATTGCGAGGATTAGAGTTGCTAGGGGAGGAAGAAAAAGAGAGCAGTTTAAGGGTGGAAGAAGAAGCAAGCATATGAGAAGAAGAAAGATGGTTGGCAAGAGTTATCAATGGATTGCAGAAGAGAGAGCAAATAAGAGATTCCATAATTGCGAGGTTTTAAATTCATATTTTTTAGCTAAGGACGGTATGTATTATTGGACGGAAGTAATTTTGGTTGATCCTGAAATTGTTAAGAACTATAAGGGCTTTGAATGGGCTAGTGAAAAGAAAAATAGAAGAAGGGTTTTCCATGGAAAGACTAGTCAGGGGAGGAAAAGTAGGGGTATTAGGAGCCATAAAGGCAAGGGCGCGGAGAAATTAAGACCTAGTTTACGAGCGCATTCACGTAAAAGTAAGTAGAAATTTATTTATATCACATAATTGTTAATTTAAATAAAAGAGGTTGATGATGAGGAACTATTTTATTGCTACAGTTATTGTTCTTATTGTATTGGGGGGAATTTATTTTTCTGGAAGCAGGAATATCTTTTTGGGACCTATTGTGGAAAGAGATTATGAAGGACTTTATGTTGTTGATAAATATGGAAAGGTGTTTGTATCTGGTAATGCGCGATTCATGGGAGACTTGGGTTTTGATAATGCCGACGCTGTGGATATAGAGGTTGAATTGGATGGTTATTATATTCTAGATAGGTTTGGGAAAGTTTATGAATTCGGTGAAGCAGAATTTTATGGTGATGCTAATTTAGAAGATGCTGTTGATTTAGAATTTGCAGGTAAGGGTTATTATGTTTTAGATAAAAGCGGTCTTGTTTTGGACTATGGTTTTATAAAAAATTACGGTAGTGGAAAGCTAGGTGGTTATGTGGATATGGAAGTTGTTGATGGTGGTTATTATTTGCTTAATGAGAATGGAAAAATGGAGGCTTTCGGAGATGCGGAATTTTATGGGGATATGGGTGATATTAATGCTGTTGGACTTGCTGCTACAGATAAAGGTTATTACATATTAGAAGAAAATGGGAAGATACATTTTTTTGGGGATGTTGTAAACCAGGGATGTGAGGAACTGAATAAGAATACTGCAAGAGATATAGAGGTTATATCCGATGGAGAAGGATATTATGTTTTAGATGGCCATGGTACGGCCTATTCTTTTTTCGCTGCTGCTGGTTTTCCTGGTCCAGAATATAGTGGGGAAGATAAATACATTGATTTGGAATTGGTAGACTAGAATTTTTTTATTGTTACTTGTCTTTGTAGGCGGTATTTCTTTTTTCTTGTAAAATAAGAGCTTAAGAATAATATGAAGATTGCTGCTGCTATTATTCCTACCATTATAGAACCTATAACTAATGCTAGTATTAAAACTATAGGGAAAAATAAAGAGAGCAAGATTCTATATCTTAGTTTGATTATTGGAACATTATTGATTTTTAATTTGGAGGTTTTTACGAAGATGAAAATAGATATTAATAACAAGAGGTAGAATACAATTTTTTGCCAGAGTAAGAGCTCTATCATCACCTCATACTTTTTACTTATATGTTTTTAAATCTGTTGAATTTTTTTATATGTTAGTTTTGAAATATATTATTGAATTAGATAAAAGTATATAAATCGAGTTTGTTTTTACTCTTCAAGCATGAAAAAAGTTTTATGGATATTAAGTTTGATACTCTTAGTGGGTACTGTTAGTGCATTATCTATTGAGCTTGTTTCTCCAAACAGTGGGGCGATATTTACAAATCCAGATTTTATAAATTTTGTTTGCTCTGCTACTGGAGGCCAGGTTATAAGGTTGCAATTATTTACGGATTTGAGTGGTACTTGGGAGAAAACTAGTGAAAAAATTGGATCTGACCCTAATTACATTCCTTCTGGTGCGGGCCAAACTTTTTCTTTATTTGATGCGGATGTTGGATTTGTTTCTGGAACCTATACGTGGGCTTGTAAAGCAGTTAGTGAAAGCGAGGGTGTTGCTTGGTCAAATAATAGAACCTTTAATGTTGAAGTTATAAATAGTCCACCTGAATGTACTGGAGCATTTCCTCCTGTTATCTTAGAAAAGAATACTCCGGGATATGATGTTCTAGATCTAAATGATTATATCCTTGATGACAGAGACGAATTTTATGTTGTTGATGTTTCTGGGGATAATAATGTTGCTATAACAATTAAAAATAATGGGTTTATAGATATAGCTCCTAATCAAAATGCTGTTGCTGTTGATAATATTTATTTTACAGTAAATGATGGAGTAAATGATGATGTTCAGTGTGGACAATTGACAGTAACCATTCAGGACAGCTCTGGGGGTGGTGAACCACAAAATCAAACAAATACTGCTCCAAGGATTACGGACATACCTGATCAAAGTAAACAGGAAGATGTTGATTTTTGGGAAATAGACTTAGATGATTATGTTGAAGATGATGAAGACTCAAAGGGAGATTTAACTTGGGTTGTTGAAGATGTTGATTCTGATATTGTTGGGATAACTATTAATAATATTTCTCATAAAGCTAAATTTGAACCTCAAGGTGTTGGGGAAAGTACTGTAACTTTTGTTGTAACTGATCCTGATGGATTAAACGATGATGAAGATATTAAGATAACAATAACTTCTGAAGATGAAACATCTGATGAAGACGACTCTGATGAATCCTTAGATGAGTTATTGCCTTTAAAAATAGAAAGTCATACTCCCGGGAGCAATGATCCTGAAGTGATTTTTAGTGAGAGTATAACCTTTTTTGTGAGTATTAATAAGGATGATGCTAGTTGGACCTGGTATGTTGATGGGGAAGAGATTAAAAGCGGAGTGGATGAAGATAATTTTGAATTTACTCCTGAGGAGATAGGCGAGGTTATTATATCTGTAACTGTGGAAAAAGATGGTGAGAGTGACGATTACGAATGGGGGTTGACTGTTACTGAGGCAGTTTTAGAATTGGCTGCAGACGAAGAATCGCTGTGTGGTAATGAGATTGTTGATGCTGATGAAACTTGTGAAAGTTGTCCTGAAGATGTCGTATGTGGGGAAGGAGAGGAGTGTACTTCTGAGGGATGTGTGGCTAAATCAAAGGTTACTGGGCTGACAATCGCAAATATTCCTAATGGTGTAAAAATTGGTGTTTTGGTTGCTGTTGTGTTGGTGATTTTGATTTCTTTTATTATTTCTAGGGCGAGAGTGAAAAACAAGAAAAAGGATAAGAAGCTAACTAATTTCTATGGCAAACAAGAGGTTGGTAAGAAACCAGAAGGGGTGAAAAAAAGTGTTTTTGAATCTATAAAAGAAAAAGAGAGCACTCCTTCTGGAATCGAGCCGATTATAGGATTTATTCAATCTGGGTTGGCAAGTGGTGATAATGAAAAAACGCTTAAGAAATCTTTATTAAAGAGTGGATGGAATAAGAAACAGGTAAAGCTTGCATTTAAATCCATTAAAAAATGATTTCTGAATCTGATCTTGGAAAGATTAAATCTTATTTGGAGAAGTCTCAAAATCCTTTATTTTTATTTGACGATGATAACGATGGATTATGTAGTTTTTTGTTATTAAGAGAATTCGTTAATAGAGGAGACGGATTGCAGATAAAAACCAGTCCTGAACTTAATAAGAGCATTTTGAATAGAGTTAAGGGATATAATCCGGATTATATATTCATTTTAGATAAACCTCTAGTGAGTCAAGACTTTATAGATGGTATTGACGTTCCTATTATTTGGATAGACCATCATGAACCTGTGAAAAGGGATGGAGTAAAGTATTTTAATCCTAAATTGGGTGACAGGGAGGATCATAGTTCTACTACGTATTGGTGTTATAAGGCGGTTGGAGGAAAATTATGGGTTGCCGTTGTTGGCGCTGTGAGTGATTGGACTATTCCAGATTATCTTGAGGGATTCAAAAAGAAGTATCCTGCTCTTGTTGGTAAGAAGGATAAACCTGAAGATTTGCTTTTCGATAGTGAGTTAGGCAGGTTGTGTAGGATTTTTTCTTTTTTGAATAAAGAGGATTATGATGAACTCAATAAGATTATTAATGTCCTTTTAAAGATTGAAGAACCCTCAGAGATCTTAGAGGGCAAGGGTGAAGGCAAGGTTATTTTAGAAAAGATTGGAAAAATTGAGAAGGAATATAATGAATTGCTGGATGAGGCCTTGAAGGTTGAGAAAGAAGGTAAGTTGATGGTTTTCCTGTATCATAGTTCAGGTACCAGTTTTACTTCTGACCTAAGTAATGAGTTACTTTACAGAAATCCCGGTTATTTTATTATTGTGACTAGAGAAAAAGAGGGTAAGATGAATATGAGTCTAAGAAGCAGTACTTTTAGAGTAAAAGATATTTTAGAAAGGGCCTTGAAAGAAGTTGAAGGCTATGGCGGAGGTCATTTGCATGCTTGCGGTGTTGGAGTCTCTAAAGAGAATTTTCCTAAATTTTTAGATGTGATTAAAAGAGAGGTTAATGGCTAATGTTATGGTGCTTTAGTAGTTACTAAATTATTTATACTGTATTTTTTAGTATTAACCTTAATGGAAGGGGTAAGTAAATTATTATTCTTGTTAGGCGGAATCGCTGTTATTTTAGTAATTATTATTGTTTGGATGGTTCGTCCTAAAGGCAATAAAATAGAGAAAACGATTAAGGGTCTGTTTGATAAGAGGAAGGGTATAAGAGAGGTTTTAAACTATGGGAGGGTTATGAAGTGGAAGGATAAAGAGATTAAACTTTATTATTTGTTGTTTAGCATGCAGAGTTTTATGCGTAAAGGATATGGTCTAGAAGAAGTTAAGAACATGGCTGGAGATGCTGGATGGGAGAAAGATTTGATTGATATCGTGGGAAAGAAATTAAGATAGATTTTTATATTTCTAAATTTTGTTTGATATTATGAAAGAGCTTATTTTGAGATGTGCTTTGGAGAACGCTGTTAAATATAGTGGAAAGGCTGATTTTGGTTCGGTTCTTGGAGCTGTTTTTGCGCGAGATAAAAAAGCTGATAAAAAAAAGGTAATTGGGCTTGCTAAGGATATCGTTAATGAGGTTAATTCTTTGTCTTTGAGAGAGCAGGAAGAGAGATTAAAAAAGGTTGGTCATGTAAAGAAAATAAGAAAGAAGAAAAAAGAGGTTTCTTTAGAGAACGTTAAGGGGAAAGTTATTATGAGATTTGCTCCTAATCCTTCTGGTTATATGAGTTTTGGACATGCGAGACCTGGTTTGTGGAATGAATTTTTGGTTAAGAAATACAAAGGAAGTTACTTATTACGCATGGATGATACAGATCCCAGGATTAAAGTTCCATTGAAAGAGGCCTATAAGGAAATTAAAAAAGATTTAGAATGGCTGGGTGTTAAACCTAGTAAAGTTGTTATACAAAGCAAAAGGTTGAATATCTATTATAAGTATGCTGAAAAGTTGATAGAGATGGGAAAGGCGTATGTTGATACCTTGCCTTCTGATGTGATGAGAAAGATGTTATGGGAAAGAAAAATTTCTGATGAAAGAGAAGAAGGTCCTGAAACTGTTATGAAGAAATGGAAAAAAATGTTTACGAGCTATGAGGAAGGGTGTGCTGTTTTAAGAATTAAGACTGATATAACTCATCCGAATCCTGCTGTGCGTGATTGGCCTGCGTTTAGAATTATTAAAAATGGAAAACATCCTTTGATTAAAGCTAGAGTCTGGCCTTTGCTTAATTTTGCGAGTGCTATTGATGATCATGAATTTAGTGTTACTCATATCTTAAGAGGAGCGGATTTAGAGGTTTCTGATGAAAGACAAAGGTATATTTATGATTATTTTAAATGGAAATATCCTGAAACAATGTACCATGGGAAATTCTTTATCTCTGGGATTAAAAGTACTAGTGAGGCTTTAGAATTGATTAAGGAAGGGAAGTTAAGAGGATGGGATGATCCTAGATTAGGGACTATTGCCGCCTTAAGAAAGAGAGGTTTTCAGAGTGAAGCGATTGTAGGCTTTATTAAAGATGTTGGGATTGGTAAGGCGGATGTAAATGTTAATGTTAGTAGTTTGGCTTCTTGTAATAAAGATATAGTTGATAAAAAAGCTGAAAGATATTTCGTTGTTCTAAATCCTAAAAAAATTAAGATTAGAACTGCACCCTCTATGAATGTTAAGGTTCCTTTGCATCCTGATTATCCTAAAAGGGGTTTTAGAAAGTTTGGTACTTCTGACGAGTTTTATGTTGATGAAGTTTTTGAGCCTGGTCAGATTTATAGGTTTATTGATTTGTTCAATTTTAAAGATTTAAAGTTTGTTTCTAAAACGATGAGTCCTAAATTGGGGGCTAAATTGATTCATTGGCTTCCTGTGGGTAAAGGTTTAGTTAAAGTTGAATTATTTATGCCTGATGGTTCTATTAAGAAAGGTTTGGGTGAAGGTGGATTGAAGAAGGTTAAGGTAAATGAGGTGGTGCAGTTTATGCGTATAGGTTTTGTGAGATGCGATAAGAAATCAAAAGATAAAATGGTTTTTTATTTTGGGCATAGGTGATTACGTTTTTATAACTACCAAAGGAACGTACATCTCTTCTTTACTTATACCGCCGTGATTTCCTATAAGGGGATGCGGCTTTTTATTTAAGAGTGTATCTCTCATCATGTAATTGTCTTTCATTATTAACACATAGTCTCCAATTCTCTCTAATAGTTGTGGGTTCGATTTAAATAATCCAAAATAATTTTTATCTATTAACTCCTTACTTTTAAATAGGTAACAGGCCTTGTTTAATTTGGTTTTAACATAGTTCTCGAATTGTCTTGTTTTGGATGGATGAACATAGCAATAAACAGTGCGTGGTTCTCCACATAGGGGGAGTGTTAAACATTCTTGCAATTTTGGGTGATTCTCTAAGTTGATTGTTTTATTTTTAGTAGTGTCTATGAACCCGTGGTCTGCGATTATGATAACTGTTGTGTTGGTATCTTTAATAGTTTTAATAAACTGTTTTAATTTTTTATCTAACTGCTTGAAATGGTTATATGATTTTTTGCTTTTTACTCCATATTTGTGGCTTAATTCGTCAAATTTTGGCCAATAAGCGAATATATACTTTCTGCGGTTATGTGAAAAAATAGTTTTTCTAACTTGCATTAAAAATCCGTTTAAGGTTTCGTATCCTAATCTTTTTGATTTTTTTGAGATGTGAATTGTAAAATCAGAATTTAGTATATCTCTTTTCATTATAGTATAAGAGGTTGAATTGAGTCTGCTTGCAAATCCTTGTTCAGTGAAAATTTTTTCTATAGGGAGTTTATGTTTACTAAAGGGCTTTCCTCCGGCCCGGGGCGAATACGGTAATATTGCAGAGACTATTCCAATTTCTTTCAAATGCATATACCATCCTGTAAAAGCGTGTTGTTGTGGAGCAACTCCTGTGGTGATTGATGGTATGGCTGCAGCTGTTGTTGGTGGAAAAACAGATGTAATTTTGCCTTTTAGGTTTTTTTGAAAAATTGTATTGTTTCCCTTCTTTTTTATATACTCAAATCCCACTCCATCTAAAATGATAAGCAAGATATTTTTTGAATTTTTTAACTCAGAGGGGTGCAATAATTTAAGAGGTTTATACTTTGACTTATAGCCGAAGTTTTTTCCAACAGAACTCATTAAATTGACTATGCTTCCATCTTCGTAATTTGGTTTAAGCATAATCTTTTTGATTTGGATGTATTTAATAATCTGTTGCTTGGCCTTGGAAGTAGTCACAGAAAGCTTTAAAAAGTGATTTTTTAGTATCTTAGATAATCAATGACCTATTAAGGTTAGTAAGAGAATTGCTCTTAATTGGGAGGTAAAAATGGATTTAAATCAGGATGTTCCTAAGGAAATTGCTAATAAGGCTTTAGAGGCTGTTGAGACTGCTAGAAATACTGGCAAGATAAAGAAAGGGGTTAATGAGGTTACTAAAATAATTGAGAGGGGTTTGGCTAAACTTGTTGTAGTTGCTAAAGATGTTAATCCTCAAGAGATAATTATGCATTTTCCTGCACTTTGCAAGGAAAAAGAGGTTCCTTTTGTTGTTGTGCCTAATAGAAGTGATTTAGGTGCTTCTGCTGGATTACAAGTTGCTACAAGCGCTGTTGTGGTTGTTAATGAAGGAGATGCAAAATCCTTGATTAGCGGTATTGTAAAGAAATTAACTGTTTAAAATGCCTGAAAAAAGAAAGAAAGTAAAAAAGGAAGAAGAAGCGGTCCAAGTAGCTGGAAAAGTTAATTTTTCTATGGCAGTTCCGGCAACAGTGGAAGAGATAGTTGGAAGGGCTGGAAATAGAGGGGAGGTTATTCAGGTAAGAGCAAGGGTTTTAGATGGGAGAGATAAAGGAAAAATATTGAGGAGGAACGTTAGAGGTCCTGTAAGGAAAAAAGATACTTTAATGTTGAGAGAAACTGAAATTGAAGCTAGGAGATCTACTCCTGGTAGGAGATCTTAATGGCTAAGTGTTCTTTTTGCGGTGTGGATATTGCTGCTGGCACTGGTATGATTTATGTTTTTAAAAGTGGAAAAACAGCGAATTTTTGTTCATCAAAATGTAGAAAGAATCAATTGAAATTAAAAAGAAAGGCAATTCACATTAAATGGACTGAAAGGTATATTAGAGGAAAATGATTGAAAGAAGTCTCGTTATTATCAAGCCAGATGGTGTTAAGAGAGGAATTATTGGGGAAGTTATTTCTAGATTTGAGAAAGTCGGTTTGAAGCCTATTGGTTTTAAGATGGTGCGAGTGGATGAGGAGACTGCAAAAAACCATTATCAAGTTACTGAAGAGTGGGCTAACGATGTGTTTGAAAAAACAAAAAAGGGGTATGCTGCAGCAGGTAAAGAATTTTCGTTTGATAATGCAATGGATTATGGAAATATGGTTCAAGAATGGAATAGAAATTTTTTAAAAGAAGGTCCGGTTGTTGCAGTTGTTTTTGAGGGGGAGCATGCTGTAGAAATCATAAGGAAACTTGCAGGACATACAGAGCCTAGGCAGGCATTGCCTGGAACTATTCGCGGAGATCTTTACTATGAGTCTTATGCCATGGCCAATAATAATGACAGGGCTGTTAGGAATTTAATTCATGCTTCAGGAGATGTTAAGGAGGCTGAGAGAGAGATTGAGCTATGGTTTAAAATGGGTGAATTGGTAGAAAAGAAAGATTAATAAATGACTTAAATTTGTTTTAGTTAAGAGGTGGGTTTTATTAATGGCTAAAGCATGGGATCCGTTTAAAGAAATTGCAAATTTTCAGAAAAAAATTAATAAAAAGGTTGGGAATTTAGTCGGGGGTTATAAAAAACCTTTTAGCAATATACGGCATAGCCAATATTTTGTTTCTGTGGATGTGAAATTGCCTGGAATAGACAGAAAAGAGAGTATAGTCCTTGATGCAGACCATACTAAATTGATTGTTGGGGCGATAGACAGATCTAGAGCTTCTAAAGATAATAGGTATCGTAGAGTTATTTATTTGCCTCCTGGGCTTTTGATTGAAAAAGCTAAGGCTAAATTTAACGATGGTTTGCTAAGCATTTATATACCAAAAAGTAAGGTTAAGAAGAGGGTAAAAATTAAATAAAGTCTTTTTCTTTATCTTAATATGAGAGACGAAATCTGGTTAGCGGGTTTGATGCACGATGTTTGGGATAGCGGGTTTTCTGATGTTAAAAAAAAGAATAATGTTGTGGTAAGATGGAAAGGGAAATGGAAGAATAAGTTTGGGCATATAAGAATGTTAAAAAATAAAGATAGTGAAATTGGTATTAATACTCTGTTTAAAGATATAAGAATTCCTGAGTTTGTGATTAGATTAACTATTGCGCATGAGATTGTTCATTACATGCATGGTTTCCACAGTCCTCATCCAAAACAGTTTAGACATCCTCATAAAGGCGGCGTTGTTAATAACGAACTTAAAATGAGAGGCTATGGTGAGGATATTAAAAATGAGAAAAAATGGTTTAAAGAAAGTTGGGAAAGTGTGTACAGAGAGTTAAGTGGTGATGGGGGGAGAATTAGAGTAAGGCAACTAAGAAGTAGTTTTAGGTTTTTTTGAAAGGGTATCTTGTTATGTGTTTGCAATTGTAGCAGAAGTAGATTAGTTTTTTATTTTTAGTTCTTGTTCTTAATGTTTTTCCTGGTAAGAAATATTTGTAACAATTTTTACAGAACAACTTTTTATATTCTTTTGGGATTCTTACTTTAAGTTTTGTTGAGATTTTTCTAGCTAAGGTTATATATCTATTTGATAACTGTAGGTTTTGTTTTGAAACTTTTTTTGCTTCCTTGAATAAGATTTCAATTCTTTCTGATGCAATTTTCTTTTGTATTTTTTTTGGAATCATAGTTATTCTAGATACTAGAGATTTAAATATTTTAGTAAAAATAGAAATAGGAAAAAATAAAAAATTTTGGTTGTTTTAGTTTTTACTACCTATCTTCTTCTTGTTTTTCTTCGTGTAGTAGTTCTAGCGGTAGTAGTAGTTCTTCTTCTTGCAGCCATTTCCACACCTCCCCTTTTTTAGAAATATGATATGAATATTAAGTGATTTGGATTTTATAAACTTAACCTTTTTGTGAGCTGTTAAGTTGACGAGACCCAAAATAAAGCAACAACTGTATGATTTCTTTAGTTTAAAAGCCCTTTCTGATGAGGTAAACAGAGGGGGTGCTGTTTTTGAAAGAAGAAAATCATTTAAATACTGAAGATAATAAGTCTATTGAGGAGTGTGAAATGCCAATACGATACCGAAAATTCCATAGAGCTGTAGAAAATAGAAGAAGTGATGAAATTACTGTATATGACCATAATTTAAATGTATGGCGAAATGTAAAGATGCCTTCAACTAAAAGAAGATTTAGACGGTAAAAATGAAAGATGATACTGGTCGCACTATTTTATTCGGTAGAAATTATCAGGTGATTGAAGGTAGAAGAGAATATTATCACATATCACCAATAGAACATTTTTCACAACAATTTAATAGTCTTGTTATTAGAAAAGGTATTTCTCAAAAAGAATATGATGACTTTTTAGTTAGGTATTATATCAAAGTTTTGGATTCAGCACTAGATAAAATGGAAAGAAGTCTAAAGAGAAGGAGATTTTTAGGTGTCTTTAAGACAAAACTTTGTAAACAAATGAGTGATGAAAGACAAAATATCGAGAGTAATAGGACTAAGTTGGATATGGCAAATCTTTTAGAATTAGATAATAAAAAAATAGATAATTATAAAGCTGAATGTGATGATGATATTAACGAATGGATAATCCGTGCAATAATTGCTATATTCTCATTCTTACTAGGTGTATATTTAGATTCTATTTTTTAATATATAGAACGTTTAATCATTCCTAACCACCTATTCTGTCCTGTTTCTTGCTTCATTCCTGCAAGATCGCAAGGTATCTGATTTGTTGTTGTGTGATTCTCAATCCAATTATGCTGTAGAACAATACCATTCATTAGAATAGGTGCAGACCACAAAGCTTTAAGCCCTCTAAAATCATCTACCCTGTCTTTAATCTTCATAAATACTGTTTCAATCCTTACATTATGCCTTCCTGTCTTTTGCACGTTGTTTACTATATGCTGACAATCATTTTTCTTATGCACACCACATCCAAAGACCTTACTAAATGCTCTTGGATAAAGAGGGAGTGCATCAGTCTGGATATATTTAGGCAAGTGAGAACGCCTTATCTTTCTCATAAACTCAACACCATCTTTCATATTTTGAGGATTAGGGCTATATAGGGTAGCATTGATATATCTTGTATCCCAATCAACAGAACACCAAAAAATATCGTTTCTTTTGTCTTTTCTGCTTCTCTGTATTTCTGTTTCATCAGCATAAATCTTACCAGATAATTGAGGTTTTAAGGTATTGACATATTTCTGGACTTTTAGAGTATATCTCCTAGCCCAGTCCAAAACAGTAACATGAGAAGCATTATGCTCCCAATGCCTTCTAAAGTGGTTTCTAACCTTCCTGCTTGATAGATTAGAGAAATAGAGATCAATAGCACAAGTTATCTTCTTCTCGCTGTTTCGCATCCTATAAAAGCCCTCATCATTAGTAAATTTCCTATTACATTCAAGACATTTATAGACTTGAATCTTGTCTCTATTCTCAGTCTTTCTAAAGCCCTTTTTTATGTAATTACTCTTTCCACAATGAACACATTTGATTTTTATCATTCTATCTTTTAGGTATCTAAACAACTATATAAATATTTAGGTATCTAAAAAGGATAATCATAACATATAGTTTTAGGTATCGAAAAGTTTATAAATAAGTTAGGTATCTAAAAGTGTATGGCAACAAAAGAAGAAGCATTAATTAAGCTAAAGAAGCTAGTTAATGATTATAATTCTAACAAAGAAAAATATTACAAAATGCTTGAGGCTAATGTAGAGACCAAGCTAATTGAAGAACTGTTTATAGGTGTGTTAGGGTGGTCTAAAAAAGACTTTGAAAAACAGGCTAAAGCCAAAAGAGGTCAAAAAACAGGACATGCTGATTATGCTTTTAAGATAGGGGAAAAAATAGTTTTCTACCTAGAAGTCAAACAAGTAAACATATCCTTAGACAAAGAAGCTGATAAGCAAGTAATATCTTACTCATTATCAAAAAGAATATCTTTTGCAGTATCTACTAATTTTAGGACATTAAAGATTTTCTGTGTAGAAGATGAAAAAAACTCAGTTTTTAGATTATTTAATAGTCCAGAAGAATATATCAGTCGATTTGATGATTTATACTATTTATCTAAAGAGAGCTTTGAAAAAAACGAATTGTTGAATAGAGCATCTCAAGAACAAAGACTAAAACAAAGAATCTCTATAGGGAAAGAATTATTAAAAGATTTTATGTATGCTAGAAAGTTAATAAGTGATGATATTGAAGCTAATTATCCAAAAGAGTATTCTATTGAAAACAAAGATGAGATAGTCCAACGAATTTTAGATAGACTTATTTTCATAAGAAGATGTGAAGATATTGGCATTAATCCAAATAATATTTCATTGGAAGAACTAAAACATTTACCACAAAATAAAGTATATTCTCGTTTAAAAGACATATTTAAAGTATATGATAAGGTCTATAATAGTGGACTTTTTACTCCTGCAAAAGACAATGATTGTGATAAAATAGAAGTAAATGGAAGAATAATGCAAAATCTTACATATATCTTATACGAATCAAAAGATAAGAGATTTATTTATAATTTTGATTGGATTGATGCAGATGTTCTTGGGCAGGTATATGAGCAATATTTAGGTAAAATACTTGCTCAAACTAAATCTGGTCGTTCAAAACTTAAAGATGGACAAGTACACAGAAAAGAGCAAGGAATTTATTACACACCAACTTATATTGTAGATTATATTGTGAAAAATACTATTGGAGAATTGCTTAAAGATAAAAAGATTAAAGCGAAAGAAATAAAAATATTAGACCCCTCTTGTGGTTCTGGAAGTTTTTTAATAAAAGCATTTGACTACTTATATGAGTTTCTATCAAAATATAAAGATTCTACTCAACATAAATTAGATTTTCAAGGACACCATTCTATCAAAACAGATATTCTAAAAAAGAATATTTATGGAGTTGATTTAGATAATAAAGCTGTTGAAATTACTAAATTAAACTTATTACTTAAAGCTGCTGAATTTGAAAGAAGATTACCAGAAGAATTAGACTTACATATTAAGCATGGAAATTCTTTAATTGATGATGGCAATATAGCTGGATTAAATGCTTTTAAATGGCATGATGATTTCCAAGAAGGAAGCTTTGATATTGTAATTGGAAATCCACCTTACTTTAATCTTCAAACTCTAAAAGACAAAGTTCAAGTTGATTTTTTTAACAGGACATATGATTCCTATAGGGGCAAAGCAGATGTACTGTACTTATTCTTAGAAAAAGCTAATAAATTATTGAAAGAAGGGGGATATTTAGGATTTATTGTTGCAAATTATTTTATGAAATCACACTACGCTGATAAACTGCGTGAATTTATTACGCAGAAATACCAGCTTGTAAAAATACTAGACTTTGGTTCTATAAAAGTATTTCAAGAAGCAAATGTTGATACTTGTATTTTAATATTGAGAAAACACAAACCAAAAAAAAATAAATTTTGGTATGCAATGTTAAAAGATGAAAAAGCATTAAATGAATTTATGTTAGATACAACCAAAAAAAACGATAATATTTCCACTAGTTTTATCATAAAAAAAGAATTACAAGACAATATAACTAGTAAACCTTGGAGATTCGAAGAAGATAGGATACCAGGAACAACACCATTGTCTCACATATGTAACATTGGGAAGGGGATCGCCACAGGAAATGATAATATATTTGTTATAGAAAAGGATTTAGCTAAAAAACTACAATTGGAAAACGAGATTTTAGATAAAGTAGTTGAGGATTCTTCAATTTATAGATATTCTTTTAGATTATCAAATAATTTGCTAATAAGGACTAAACGAGGAACTAATTTAGTTGAATACCCTAATGTTAAAAAATACTTGGAAAGCAAAAAGGAGATAATTAAAAAGAGATATGCTGTTTTAAAAGAAGGATTGAATTGGTATGAGATTGTTAGATACAATGAGGACTTGTTTGGAAGTGAAGTTAAAGAGCAAATATATGCTTATTATAGGTCAGTTCATAATAAATTTGCTTATAGTACTACAAGATATGTGACTTTGACAACATCATTTGCTATTACACTTAAACCTAATAAGAAGATTAACCTCAAATTTTTATTAGCTATTTTAAATTCTAAATATATAGAACATTTTGCTCAAAAAAATGCCAAAAAAATGGGAAATTGTTTTGAATATTCTTCCAACTTCATTGGTTCTATACCTATTAAACTAATTGAAGAAAAACAACAGAATATTTTTATAAAACTCGTTGATAGAATTATTTTGCTAAACAAAAAAATTTATGAGTATGGAAATAAAAAAACATTTGAAACTGCAAAGCTTGAAGAAGAAATTAGAAAAATAGATGATGAAATTGATAGAAAAGTCTATAAGTTATATGGCATTACAGATAAAGAAAAACAAATTATAGAGGGAAGCGTAAAATGAGACTACAGAGCCAAGTAAGTAGAGAATATAAGGGAAATAAATACGAGAAGTATTGGGTAGTCCTTCCTTCAAAGCTTGTAGAAAAGCTTAAATGGAAGTCTGGAGAGGAGTTAGAAGCAGAAATCAAGGATAATAAGCTTATAATTGAAAAGGACTGAAAGCCACCCTATTATTTTTTTTAACTCAGGTCTCGTTAACTTTACAGCTCACCTTTTTGATTAAATTAGAAAAGAGGGGGCAACTAACCAGCATACCCATCCAAGAATTAAGGTTCCCGCCCTATTTAAGCCTATGTAAGTCTTTCTTAAACATCAAAAAGAACTTGGGGTTTATTATCCAATATATTTTAGGCCCACTTCTATAATTACTGAAAATTCCCCAATCCTTAAGGCATTTTAAATCATTTTCTATCTTATTGTAGGATGGATAAGGTAATCTGTGTTTATTAAAGATTGGTTTAATTATGTCCTCTACTATATTAGTTGGACTTGTTCCGTCTTCCAAGGCAGCATTATATCTTTTAGCGTATTCTGGTACAAGTCTATCTGGGATTTTTTGTGTAATTCCTGACTCGAGTATGTCACTCTCTCCTGTAGGATCTCCCCTGATACGCCTTGCAAACAAATCATTCATTATCTTAGTGAAGAAGGAACGTGTTGTGGTTGGTCTTTTGTATATTGCCATATGTCTTAAAAGCCATTTTTGTAAATCAAGAAGAACCAAATTTAAAACTTCTATGTTGTTCTTTAGGTCAGGATATTCCTTAACAATTTTTAGGGCTTCTGTTTTTCTCATCATTTTATATGTTGTGTTTTGAACCTTTATATACTTTTGTATAGAAAACTATATAAATAGCAAATTTCTATAATTTCTACATAAAGGTTCATGATGGTAAACGCATATGATCTAGGGCAGGAATATGAAGCACTGCTTACGAAACAAGCAGATGTGGAAGATAGACCAAAAATAACAATTTTGAGGCGAGCTCTAAAAAAATATTGTGGAGATGGTAATGGCGCTTAGCAAAGAAACTGAAATCTGGCTGGATGAGATAGTAAAACTATCTCAGAAGATTATCAAGGAAGAGAGGGAAAAATAAATGGAAACAACAATTCAGAAGATCCTACATCAACCATCCATCAAGCTAAATAAAACAGCATTGGGAAAATACTCTTGGACTATTACTTTAGATGATGATGATATTAGTGAAGTAATTAGGCAAGTTGAAGATGTTAATAATAAATTGCTTGAGAAATTTCCAAACCAAGAGAAAAAAAAGAAGAGGAGTTGATGTTTAAAAAATAAAAGCAAGGAAAGATTAAATCTTTCCAAGCAGAACAGCTATCGACAACAGGTCAATTCAAAAATGCTGAGTCTTTTGGAATATTTAAAACTTTCTTTCTAAAAAATGGGTGAAAATCATGATACTATACAAAGAAAGAGTGGTGATTAATATTGATCAATTAATCGAAGCCGAGCAGGATCATAGAAAAAGAGAGCGTGATGAATTTTGGTAGATAATACTTTCTTTAAGGAATTTAAGGAATTTGTTGAGTTATATCTATTGAAAAAATATAGAACTAGATTGGGGCAGAAGGGAACTAATGATTTGAGAACTTTTGTAAGAAGTTGCAGGAATGAAGATGCTTTAAGAAAGCTCATAGAAACAACCTTGAAAGATTTTAGAGGTTTTGAGATTGATGAAAATTATGATTTGCTCAAAAAGGGTTTTTTAGATAAAGATAAGAAAATTATAGTAGAGTCTAAAGAAATTAAACACTGTTTAGAAAAAGGTGGCTTGTGGAATCATTTTATAGATAGAGTATTGGAAAAAAAACATATTGGTGATAAAATAGCAAAAGAAATAATTTTCTTATGCTCTCTCGGAAGATTAGTTAAGGGCAAGAAACCTTATTCTTTCAATGCTTTAATAACTTCTGGTTCAAGTGCGGGGAAAGACCATCTAATCGATTCTGTCCTAAAACTGCATCCTGATAGTGATGTTGAAATGTATGGGAGTATGTCAGCAAAGGCATTAAAACATATTCACACAGCAAGAAGTGATCCAGATTGGACTTATGATGGGAAGATTGTTTCTATTGAAGAAGTTAATGAAAAAACTATGAATGATGATGTAATGAAGATATTGACTTCGGCTGAAAAGATGTCTGGAAGTGTAGCCGATAATAGAGGGCAGGTTGAAAAAATAAAGGGAAACCCTGTTCTGTTTTTAACATCCGCAACTGCAAGACCTACATCTGAAATATTAAATAGATTTTCTGTTATTGGAATTGATGAATCAGAAGAGCAGACAAAAAGAACCTTCTCTTTTGAGGAAGAAGATTATCATCAAGGAGAGTTAGATTTTATTGAGGGCTTGAAGATGTGTAGAGTTAATATCCCCTTCACAAATAAATTAAGAGAGATATTTCCTTCTGATAAGGTGAAGTATAGAAGATATTTTCAGAAACTCTTAGATTACATAAGAGCTATTGCCATACTCCACCAAGAGAATAGAGAACATCATAAGGGGGAAATTATAGACGCTGAGTGGGAAGATTATGATATAGCAAGAGAGCCATTTATGAACTCCTGCTCTGGAGCTCATTCAATTCCTTTAAAGGAGATTGATAAGCGAATTGTTGGAACATTAGAAAAATCTGATGTCCCTCTGAGTGCTACTGAAATAAGCAAGTTTACAGAAAAATATATTACAAGTAGGAATTTATACAATCACCTTAAAGACCTTGCGAATAAAGATGTTTTAGAAACCTTTGATTTGACTGACTCATGGGGAAATGCAGTTCTGAAATACGTTGTCTCTGAAGAGTATAAGGATAAAACACCAATAAAGCTACCTGATTCAAGTAGCTTATGATGGTAATGTCGGTATTGATGGTATTGTCGGTATTGATGGTATTGATGATGATTATAAGAGAATAAAAGAATAAGAATAACATTACCGACACCGCTATCTTTAGCATCAATACCATCATAAGCCCCCGCCTTTTAATCAATAATCAAAAGTTTTAAGCGACGCTTTCAACACAACCAAGCTTAAATACTTGCTTCCACATTTGGTTGCACGACAACCAAATGCAGGTAAGCGAGTCTTCCATCCTCGCTTAGTGTTGAAAGCGTTGAAGAAAGAGAATTAACTGATCCAAATGCCAAGACCATCATCACATGAAGAATTTGAAGTAAGAGATTTAGATAGATATTGGTTTGAAAGAAAAGCGGGCAAGTCCATAATGGAATGTATTAAAGAAGGCATAGAAGTCCCAGAAAATTTACTAAAAGAAGATGAAGAAGACGCTGTAAGGTATATGAGGCGTAATAAAGAAGAAGAGGCCAAAGAAAAATATTTTGAGGAGATGGATGAAGCTGATGAACCTGATGATACTGAAGAAGATGAAAAAGGCCGACCAATCTATACTAAAGGTGGTGAAGAAATAGATTATGATGATGAAGATGATGAGGATGATGACAGGCCATCTCACTTACCTAAAATACCCAGACCGCCTAGACCACCAAAATAATTTTAGTAGATCAATTGTCCATCTAATTCTTGTTAAACCCACTTTTTAAGCTGTTTTAGGCACCTTCATAGTGCCTAATCCCTCTCTTTAGCCCTTTAAATTTTAGCATTGGAGAAGAAGTGTTTTTTCTTCTCTAGGCCATCAGCTCCCCGCCCCCTAAAAGCATTTGCTTTTACGCGGGGGTACTCTGCCTCTGAATATATTGTCGTTGAGTATTCTTCACCGCTAAATAAATGAAGTGCCCTCGATTCAGGCACGTTCTCTCGGCTGTCTTGCAGACAGCTTCATTTATAATATCGGCTCGAACAAGGTGAGCTTCTGGCCACGTATCCCGATGTTGCGGATGGGGTAAAAAAACCCATCCGCCGACGTGAGGGTTGAGGGGTGCCTCAACCCCGACTACGCCCCCCCGTAGTCGTTTAGTAAAGTGAATGGTTGAGAACTTCTAGATACTCCATTACAGACCAAGAGGACAAGCCCTGCATAATAACTCTTCTCACACGTAAATCTTTCCCCTGCGAGGGTCGTTGCGACTAAAGAATTATCGGCTCCAAGAGTGTATCGCGCAGTCTGTAATGGTTTCATCTTCCTCACTTCAGTTAGAGTGAACGAACTGAAGTTCCACGATTAGATGGTACTTTAAGAGGTTTAAAAATGAATAAAACATTAGAAAATGCAAAAGGCACAGACAAACAAATAACCATGCTTCATACAAAAGCAGGTAAAGGTTTCAAGTGCGTCCACAATGGAACGTGGTATTATACATCTAAACAAGAAGTGTTTAAGATGATACAAAACAAAACATTAGCTTGTAAGTTTAGACCAATAGAAAACACACAAGGGGGTGATTCCAATGCCTTGTAAAAGATGCAAGAACGATCTAAACTTAAACTGTTGTGGCTATTGCATCTATTGTGTTCGAGAGCTAGAACAGATTAAAGGCATTGAAGAGGATTAACCTCTCTTTCTCTTTTTTTATTGTTCGTCTATATTCTTTTTCTTTTAATTCTCTTTCTGGTGATAATGGTGTGTTTGGTGCTGATATTGGATATGGTGTAGATGTTCAAAAGTTAATATATCGCCATCTGCGGATGGCTCTAATACGTCCCCCCCTGCGTCCCCCCAAAGGGGGGAACGACGACGACTCACCTTTGGCAACTTGGCACGTAGCAAGTGGCGGGTTGAGGGTGAGAAGTCCGTTACCAATAGAATTAACGAGTCTTGCGTTCGTGGTGTTATGTTGGTTATGGTTTCGACAGGAAAAATTTTAAAAAAATATTATAAAAATTCTGAAAAAATTCTGAAAAAATATATTATAGAAAAAAGTCCTCTTAAATCGAATCTATTGGAGAATAATTCTAAATCCTACTAATTGAGGCACAATATCTTAATTTCCACCCACATACTTTACGTGTAAGAAGAGATAATGAGTTAAGGCATAATAGATATAGGAAACTACGACGGAGAACCTGCCAGCCTTCGGCGTGGCAGAACCTCTACTAATTCGCTCCCTTCGGTCGCTCATGGTTAAGCTCTAAAACCTTCTGCTGGGATTGTGGAGAGCTTTTTGTGGAGTCACGGCAGAGTCTCACAAGCTATTCCATCATCATCTCTGGATACTACAAAAGAGATAACATAAAAATTAACAATACGATTAGTAATTTCTTTGCCACGTAATCAATTCTCCCCTTAGTTGCCCTGCCATTGCAAAGTTTAGTTGATTAATATACGTATCCACTTCAACAATTCTATCATCAAGTTTTTGTATGTATTCTGTTTTATCTTGAATGACAGAGTTTTTAGTATTAAGAAAATTTCTATATTCTATTAAATGAGTTTTATGCATATTTAATCTTGGAGTCATTTCAGAAATAAAATTAGCAGAGTCATCAACACTTGTTAAATCTTGGTATTTACTAGATATTTCTAATAATTTATCTATATCATTTTTTATAAGGTCTATGTGATTCCTCTCTTCTTTTAATGATTCTTTGTCGATTAGAAATTGTGTTGATCCCTGTATTTCTTGTGTCTTTATTGGTTTTATAATCGCGTTTTCTTCATCTATTTTTTCTAATTTTATATTTGCATTAACTACAGTGTCTTCAAGGTTAATTAAAACAACATAAAACTTTCCGCTTTTATATGCTTTCCAATTACAATCTAATTTTTTTGTTTCGAATTGAGAACACCCTGCCCCAACAAAAATTTCATAATTTTTATCATCTCCTTTTAAAAGATTATAATTTTCTAGATCCATAAAGTAGAAGTTCATATTCTTATCAGATTCTATGTTTATGTGTACTATTTCTCCTTCATTTAATTTCATAGAATATGGTAAAAAAGTTCCTACTTCGATTTCAAGATTTTCTTCTATTGGTGCATATTGCATTAAAGAAACCAAAAAAACAGAAGCCAGAATTGTTAGAATTAAGATAACTGAACAGATAAGTAGTGAAGAAATTGCTAAACCCTTATCTTTATATATTGTTAAGTGAATAATAGAAACAATTATGGTGAATAATATGGCTACCAAAATTATTATTCCAATTATAGTGGAAAAAATGGAAAAGATATACTCATATAAAGTATAAGTTATAATTTTATCAACAAACCAACCAAAAATTACTACCCAAAAACCAATTCTTGTGCCATACCATACAAAACCTTTTTTTCTACTTTCTTTTGTTTTAGGGACTAAATCCTTCACTTTACTGTAATAGCCTATTTCTTTTATACCCCAAAATACTTGGAAGAGTGCTAATATAAACCAACCAATAGAACTACCTAAAAATACGGAATATATATTCATAACGCCTATTAAAATTAAAAGAATACCATAAATAATGAACATTTGTGGTTTCTTATTAATGAAAGAGATAATACCCAGTACAATTAATATTATCCCCATTTCAGTCAAAAGCGCACCGAGAAATAAATGAGCTATACCCAAAAGAATTAAGATAACTCCTGTGGTTTTTAATTCTTTAAAAAAACCTACATATTTATGTTCTTCTTGGGTCATTTTATTTTTCTTTTATCTCTATTCCTATGTTACGCATATGTTACCTAAGTATATATTTAAAGTTACCGCTTCGTTATATATGTTAGAGGACATAGCTTATCTTGAAAGGGCTCCGATAAAGGTGAAAATATTGAAGCTATTAGAGAAGCCATCTACACCAACAAGAATAAGCAAGGAGCTCAAGATCCATCGTGCCTCTGTCAGCAGGATCCTTTTGGAATTGGTCAATAAAGGATTTGTCAAAGTCTTGAATCCTAAAGACAGGATGGCTAGATTTTACCAGATTTCTGAGAAGGGGAAGAAGGTTTTGTATTCTTTTTTAAAGATATAGTAAACCCCGTCTGTTTATTTTCTTTTTCTATAAAAAACAATATTAATCAAATGTGGGAGGAAAAATATTATCTTTTGTATCTTCCATACAGGACATATTCCAATAGAAATGGTGGCTTCCTACTTTGTCTAAATAATCATACGCCAAAGTATAATCTTTATCTCTTCTTGCTTTCTCAGCCATACCTAAAAAATCTCTTATAGTATTGTTAACTCTGAAACACTTGTGTGTCCACAATCTATCAAATTTATTTAAATCACCTAATATAATCTCATTATTAAATCTGTCATCGTCTCTTTGATCTTTTTCAAAGGCAATATCTTGCGCTGTTCGTCCGGTTAGAATATTGCTGATGCTTTCCGCTCCGGATGTAATTGCTACAAAAAATCCTACCCCTACATTTAAAATAAGTAATATCCAAAACAAATAAAACCATATTTTCCTCTTAGTCATTTTTGGCCAACCAACATCCTGCTTCCCTCCTCATTTCCACTACTAAGCCAATCAACATCTCCTGTTAGTTTATTTACTTGAGTGACTAATATAAAGCTAGAACCATCTTTTGTTGCTTCTGACTTTAGAAACCAATCAGTCGGGATTTGCTTCATATCTGTTATGTGTATATCCACATACCCTTTATTTTCTAAAAATTCTCTAGTTTTCGCTCTTGCATAAAAACTATCATAGGGTTGTGTGGGCGAATCAAAAGATGGTAATTCCGCCGTTCTAACACTCCTACCAATAATACCGCCATTAGCTGGAGAAAAAGTAAAAAGAGTCAAGCCAGCCAACAAAATTATTACAATGATTAACAATATTGTATCTCTCATATCAATAAACCCCCAACAACTTCAACAAACTAACAAAGATAATCCCGATTGAAAACCATTTCACCCACCACTGCCAGTTATGAGGGAGACTCATTTTATTTAAGCCACCATCCTTGAGTTACTCCCAAGGAAAGGATGGATACAATCAGTGCAATTATAGCAATAATTCTAGTCCAATCTCTATGGCTTATTTTATCTAGACCCCTCAATTGTTGTAAACCGGATTGAGTTATAATATATCTTGTATCTGACTCAAAATCTATGTGTCCCATTTCAATCAAAGTATTTTCTACTTCTTGAGGAACTATTCCTCTGTAATAAGAATTATCATTCTCTTTGATATCCATTGCTTTAGCACGATTATTATCTGCAAAGAAAACTAAGGCCTTATGCCATCTCTCATCAACTTCCCTCATTTTCTCCTTCTCCTTTTATTAAGAAGCTTATCTGAAGTATCTCTAAAATCTGCTATTATGTGGCATAGAAATTCTATCACGGCCTCGTTAGGATTATCCTTCCAGAACTCCTTTACTTTAGGAATGTCATTGCTAGAGTGATTAACTTCCCTATGCCTAACCCCTAGCCTCTCTTGTGCACAGTCCATCCATTCATGAAGCTTGGTATATTTCTTACCTGTCCGACTTACACTCTCCAACTCGTGCTCTCTTAAGCTTGGAATGCTACCATCTCCACATTCAACTTATTACCGGGTCACTAAGGCTACCTGTTACTATTACTCTGTTTCCATTTAAATCATAATCCCTATAGTTCTTTAACACTCTTGTTGCAACCCTTGTATCCATCGCATTCGTTCCTGTTACTATCAAGGCAACATTATTTCCATTTTCCATTAGTTGTATCAATCCTTGTCCCGTTTCTAGCCCCCATCCCTCTTCACTACAATCGAATCCAAATTTTTCCATTAGTTCATTTACACACTTAGTGCTCACTATAATCAAATCATAATTTTCATAAGAACCCGATAATTCCGCGTCCGTTCTGCTTTCTATATCTATATCAATTGGTGTCCCATCTAAATTTTTAGCATCAAATTGTAATTGTTGCATGATATCCACAGCACCTATCGTATCTGAGGCTGGTGCAGATTCCCCCACAACAATCGTAGTCTTGGGATTAAATATATTGTTCTCATCTAGAAAGGGTTGAGGATAATCAGCTAAATCTAAATTAGAAGTTGGTTCTGGTAATTCTCCTTGTGGTTCTTCTGGCTCTGGTGGAGTTTCTGGTTCTATTGGTTCTTGAGGTTCTGTAGGTGGTGAGTCTACACCTTCATCATCATCACAAATCTTATTTTCATTTTGGTCTAAGCAACATCCTGACGCATGTCGAATGTAAGGTGGTTCACATTTTATTACCTTGTCAATATCTTCTGGAGATAATTTTGAAACATCAATACCTCCTGCCCCGCAACCAGCCAGAACTAACAAACTAATTAAAAGCAATCCTGTAAGCAATCTTCTCATTCAGCTCCCCCCTATGCGATTCTTGAAGGAAATGAGGGTTTTTTGGACTTAAATAGGTTTCTCCTTTATCTCCGAATTACCTTTCATTTACCCATAAAACCTCAACAATTGAATAGCGCTAGCCACAATAATCCCCAGACTAGCCCATTTCACATAAAATCTCCAATCTTTAGGTGGGTTCATTTTGATTTTTAAACACAATTGTAAGCTAAATACAAATATGGGTGGGTTCTTGGTTCTTCTATTGATAATTTTGCCATAAAGTATTCATCATCTATATTTAATATTCCATCTTTACCATCAAAACCATCTCTTATTTCAGTAGTAGATTTAGCTTCTTCCACCCGAACATCCTCAGGTTCTCTTGTTGTAGATATTGAAATAGAACATTGACCATTGGGTAGAGTAACATACTGGTCACCAGATATATGATACTGATTAAGTCTGTGTACAAAAATAGTGCCTCTTTTTGGCATATCATCAACACCCTCAACCTTTGCATTTACTCCATCGTCTAATATTTCTTGTAGCTGTCCAATTATTGTATTTAATTTTGCAGGAATTCCTCCTGCTTTAGTGGATTCTTCTTCTGCAATTACAAATATCGCTCCAACAAGGAACAAACCTAGAACTATTGCTAATATTTTTTTCATTTTTTCATCTCCTGTTCATTTTGATTTAATTATAACTGCCTGATGCAGTATCTCAAACTTATTTTCTAGCTCCTTGACTTTTTCTCTTTCCTCTTCTAATTGCGTCCTAAAATCTGCAAACTCATCATTATAGACTCTCTCAGTTGCTTTACCTTCATCTACCCCATTTGAATGGATGTATCTTCCGGGACTCTTAGAATTAAAACTCCACCCATATCTTACACACATTTGTGAAGTTGTTAAGAAGTTGCAGTAATAGGAACAACTGCTATGCCTAAGCTTATGAGGGTTTAATGGAATCCCTGCCTTCTTACCAATCTCCTTTACCTTGGTTCTAACATACTCATACTCAAGAGGAAATAAATAACTCTCCTGAAAGTTATCTTTTAATCTATCTGGGTGTCCATCGTGCAACCAATCCTCTATCTCCTTAGTTGATAATCTTAAGCCTACAGGTCTTGGTCTAGTTTTAGAAATGTGAATATTAAGAACATAATACCTTTTGTTGCCTTCCTTCTTCTCCATAAGGTCTTTTACCTGTGCATTTAATAATTCTGAAATTCTAAAGCCACCATCCCATAAAACCTGAATCAAAAATCTTTCAGTAGCGTTATCGCATAAGCTCAATAGTTTCTTGGCTTCATCTCTTGTAACTGCGTCTACTAGTTTTTCCTTTACATTGGTTTTAATCCACCCTGCTATTCTTTGATATTCTGCGGGTTTCTTCATATACAGCCACTTCCAGAACTTCTTAATTGACCTCTTTATGTTTGCTTTTGTTTCCTCGCTGTAAGGTTGAGATGGTTTATTTAATGCTACAGATTTGAATCCATCATTGTTTAGTTTAACAATGATCCTTTTCATATCCTCAAATTTAACTTTGGAAAAGGATTTATTGAACCACCTAGAAACAACAACTAAATCTATGAGGTATTTGTATCTTGTTGGTAACCCAACTTCACATTTAGAAGATATGCCCAAGCTAATATCTTCCATGAACTTATTGATTAATTTAACATTCTCTTTAGTGATAGTTTTATCTGTCTTGATGGCTTCTAACTTGTTGTAATACTTTCTCTCTTTAGCTTTATGCGTTCTTCCCCCCATCCAGAAACAGTTATTTTGTCAATTTATAAGAATAATGGGAACCTAGAATATAAAAGGGGCAACTAACCAGGTTTCCCACAACAAAGTGCAGTACAGCCTGGAACGTATGCGGTCTTAACTTTTACACATCGGATATTTTCCAATTCTGTGTTCGAATTCCCCGGATATTGGCTTAAAAACCAACAGGTCCAATGGGAACAGGTGTTACACCGCAGCTATGGTCGCCCACAGAATTTCTCTATAATATGGATTTATAAGCCTTATTATTCTGTAAGTAGATGGTAATGTAGAATAGTGGGCGGTGAAATGAATATATTGGCATTACAAGCCTTCTCTTCCATGTTTTTGAGTTCTCTTAGTGCTAAAGCCTTTTGTTTTTGTCTCCACCAGTGAATTCTTGCCAGTTGTCTTGTTCTGTTAATTTGTTGATGTCTGTATTCTTTCCTTCTTATTCTGTCCTTGTCTTTTATCTCTTGTCTGTATTCTTTCTTTCTGGCTAAGATTTTATCTCTGTTTTTATAGTAGTTCTTTTCTGATAGTTCTCTGCATCTTTTATTATTATTTTCTCTCCATTTTTTAGCAGATTCTTTAGTTCTTCTTTTTCGTTCGTCATCACTTAGTTTTACTCTTGGCTTTCTCGCTGGTTTTATGTTTTCAATGTCTTCTAATCTCTGTCTCTTGTTCCAACTTCTGAATTCCTTGTTGTCTATATCACTTTGTGGAAACAAACTGCCACACTTACTGCATTTGTATTTGTTTCGTTTAGGCAACAGCACCAAAAGATAATTACATTTGATACACCTTGCCATTGGTTCTATGAATATTTCCTTTCTATATAAATATTTCTAAAAAACCAATATAAAATTTTATTATGATAATAATATAATAATATTAAATAGGATGATATTATATCCCTTTAAATTGTAATTTCCCTTCTCAATAAGCAGTAATTTCAGAAAACCATTTTTTTATTATATTATAAATTATAGATATCTTTATAAATAAGTTTGGTTTTCACATACACAACATGTTAAAATATTAAAATACAATGATGGAAAAGCTTAAATAATAGTAATGACTCCAAATCCATAATAAAATATATCATTAATATTTACCATTTAATTTTAAATGGGGGGTTAAAAAATGGATAAGACTGATGTACTAGACAAATTAATAATAGCTAATAAGAAAGAATTTGATAAGGAATTAATTGCTAATCTACTTAAAGATTTTATACGTATAACTCCTGATGCAGATGTAAGTTTAGAACCTGATTTTTTTAAATTGAATAATGAAAGAAAGGTAATAGTTTATTTATTGTCTCGAAAGGTTATGAAAATCAAAGATATTATTAAAACTGAAGGCGTTGGTCAACATCAAATAAGCAGAGACATTAATATCCCTGTAGGTTCAACAAAAACAGTTATCAAAAGAATTGCCAAAAGCTTACTCAAGAAAGATGATAGTGGTTATGTTATCCCAAATTATAATCTAAACAAAATCAAGGAGTTGTTCAAAGATGAGTGATGAAGAAACTAAGATCTTAAACAAACTTTTTGTTGATGAAGAAGATACTTTGGAAAAACTGAATGAATTAATATCAAAAGCGGGAAAATTATTTAGCATACATAAGAAAACAGCTAGAGTTGAACTCAAAGAACCAAAAAAGCTCATAGAAAAAGAGAAAATCTGTTTATTGTTAATGGGAAGATATTTCTCTGCACACGAAAAAATAAAAATTATAGATTCAGATAGCCTAAGTGGATCAAGCATAATCCAAGAATTAAAAGGTAATGCGGGTACTATTTGGGGTAAATTATCAGAGCTGAATAGTGAAGGATTAATAGAGAAGACTAAAGAAGGTTATAAAATAATTCCATATAAAATAGAACAAATACTCAATACAATTTTAGAGGATTATGATACCAGAAATATTAAACAAATTAAGCCAAAAAAAGTAAAACAGAAGAAATCTAAATCCAAAATAGATAAAACTAAAGACCCTATACTTGAAAAACTAGAAAATAAGTTAGACAGGACTTCTTATAGTATTCTTCATGATCTAAAGAATGATTTGGATAGAGCACTACTAATGCTAAAAATAGCAAAAGAGGATGGAGATATAGATGGACTAACTGCTTCTCAGATTTCAAATTTATTGATTTCTAAATTTAGAGTTCCTTCGAGAAAAGAATCAATTAGCATGGCCCTTAATAATAAAAAAGCAACCAAAATGGTTGATAGAACAAAAAGCGAAATTGGTTATAAATACAAAATAATGCAAGGAGGTCTTAATTATTTAGAAGAGTTAAATAATCCTAAAGAAAATGAGCAAGAGTGAATTAATAATAAAAAATCTATCATCAAAGGTAGACGAATCATTGATAAAAGACCTAGTTAATAGATATAATTATATTAAAAAATTTCATCAGAACGGAAAATATAATGAAGCTATAAATGAATTTGGAAAATTTTGTGAAACTGTTTTTCAGATTTTAAACTTTGTTCTTAAGAATGAAAAACTCGGGGAAATAAAAAATATGCAAAATATGATTACTATCTTTGAGAATAGCAGAGGAGAAGAAAGTCTTAGACTGATAATACCAAGAATTGTTTACGCAACATATACATTAAGAAGTAAGAGGGGTGCTGCTCATAAAAAAGAAGGGATTGATCCAAATTACATAGACAGTTCCTACGTCGCGTCTACATGTGATTGGATTATAGCGGAGATTTTAAGATTATTTCATACTGAAGATCTAGAGAATGTTAGAATATTAATTCAAGAATTAATGGAAAAAAATATTCCTTTAATTGAAAACTTTGGTGAAGACAAGATTATTTTAAATAACAGGTTTAAAACTAAAGACAAAATATTAATTTATTTATTTGATTCTTATCCTTCTTATTTGAATATAAAAACCCTAAAGAGATGGATCAAACCAAAGTACCCTCAAGAATTAACTTCTAATCTAGGAAACTTAACAAAAGAAAATTTAGTTTATAAAAATAAAGATTTATGCATCCTAACTAAAAAAGGGATTAAATTCGTTGAAGACAAGCACGATTTTTTCTTTAAGGAGGGAATTTTATGACAACATACTCACATTCAAGACTTGGAACATTTCAACAATGCAAGTATAAATATAAACTTCAATATATTGATAAAATAAAAAGTGATTTAGAAAGCATTGAAATATTTATGGGTAAAAGAGTTCATGAAGTTCTAGAAAAATTATACAATAATTTAAAATTTCAAAAGCTAAATACAAAGGAAGAATTACTACAATTTTTTGAAAAGATTTGGGATGAAAATTGGCATGGTAAGGTGTTTATTGTTAAAGATGAATATACTGCTAAAAATTATAAAGAGATGGGTAAAAAATTCATAGCAGATTATTATGACCATTACAAACCATTTAATCATAGAACCGTCATAGCTATAGAGACTCAAGATAGATTGGATCTTTCTGAGGGATACCAATACCATATAAGAATAGATCATTTAGCATGTGATAAAGAAGGAAATTATTATGTTTGTGATTATAAAACAAATAATTCATTAAAAGCACAAGAAGAATTAGATGAAGACCATCAATTAGCAATGTATTCTCTTTGGGTTAAGCAAAAATATCCTGATGCCAAATCTGTTAAACTAGTTTGGTATTTCTTAGCTTTTGATAAAGAAATGGTTTCTGAAAGAAATGATGAGCAATTAGAAGAATTAAAGGAGCAAATTAAAAAAATAATTAAAGAAATTGAAGTTTGTGATAAATTTCCAACAAATATAAGCACCTTATGTAACTATTGTCAATATAAACCACAATGTCCTGCATGGAAACATAAATTTGAAGTAGAAGATAGTAAAAAAGAATTTTCTGAAGATGATGGCGGAAAATTAGTTGATGATTTTTCTAAGTTACAAGAAACTAAAAAAGAAGCTGAAACAAAAATTGAGGAAATTAAAAAAAATTTAATTGAATTTTCTAAACAAAAAGGAATAGATGTCGTTTTTGGAACAGATAAAAAGTGTTCTGTAAAAGAATATGATAAAATTATTTTTCCAGATGATAAAAAAGAAGAGTTATTAAAATTAATCAAAGAAAAAGGACTTTATGAGGAATTTTCATCTCTAAATTATTTTAAATTAAGCCCAAAAATTAACAGAAAAGAAGTTGATGAAGATATAATAAATCTCACAGATAAAGAAAAAGCTCATAGGTTGAGTTTATCTAAGAGGAAAGACTAAAATGGCAACAATTCAAGAATTCATAAACAACAAACATAAATACAAAGTAGACTTAACATATCAAAGACCAGCAGGTGCTTGGACTACTCAAGACAATGCCTGTTTAATAGATTCTATATTAAGAGGAGAACCAATCCCTATATTTTTCCTTAATGAACTAACTGATGAAAAAATATATTATATTGTAGATGGTCAACAAAGATTACATGCAATAAAACTATTTCATGATAATAAATTAAAACTACATAAAAAATTCTCAGGAGAAGAGAATCATGGAAAAACATTTAATGGAGAAAATCCGCTATTCGATGAACAAAGAGAAAAATTTCTCAATTATACTTTAAATTTTCATATTCTTGAAGATTATGATGATGAACGAATAAGGCTTATATTCTCAAGATTGCAAAGAGGAAAACCACTAACATTAGGTGAAAGACTTAATGCATTACCTGGAAATATCGTATTGTCTATGAGGGAAATAGCAAAACATCCATTCATGGATAAATCAATCGGGATTTCAAAAGAAAGATATGGTGCATTTCCTGATGCTGCAAGAATTTTGTTTTATGAGAAATCTGGACAAAAAGATTCAGGAACACCAGCAATTTTATCTTTTTTTGATGAAAATCAAACTCTTACAAAAGAATCAAAAGAATATAGAAATACATTAAAGACACTTAATTTTCTTAGAAAATGTTTTCCAGAAGAAAATTATCAGTTCTTAAGTAAACATGCATGGGTTTTTTCAGTTTATACTATGGTTAGAGAATTATCTTTATCATATTCTTTAGTAGATAAAGAAAAAATGATAAGAGATTTTGTAGAAAATTTCCATAATAAAGTATATTCAGAGGATAGAAGAAGATCTAATCCAACATATCAAAGATTTTATGATAATGTGAGAGGAGGATGGTCTGAAAAGATAATTGCATTAAGAAGAAATTTATTGATAAGAGAATTTCTTGAAAAGTGTAAATTAGAAGAATTAGATGAAAAAAGACAAATTTCTGATGAAGAAAAAATTGCTGCTTTTGAAAAGAACTCGAAATGTGAACTTTGTGGAAAGTCATTTAAAGATTATAAAGAACCAGAATACCACCACAAAATAAGACATGTTGACGGAGGTAAATCTGAGTTAGGTAATATAATGGTTCTTTGCGAAAAATGCCATGACAGAATTCATGGAAAAGAAAAGATAGAATTACCATCTGAAGAAGAGAAAACTGAAAATGGAGAATAATGTTACTTTATCTGAGATTGAACAATATTTGTGGGGTGCTGCAAATATACTTAGAGGGCCAATAGATAATGCGGATTTTAAGGCATACATATTCCCTTTATTATTCTTTAAAAGAATATCAGATATTTATGATGAAGAATATCATGATGCATTAGAAGAATCTAATGGTGATGAAGAATATGCAGCATTTCCTGAGAATCATACATTTATCATTCCAGAAGGTTCTCAATGGAAAGACATTAGAATTAAAACAAAAAATGTTGGTCAAGCAATACAATATGCTTTTAGATCTATAGAAAAAGCTAATCCAGATTTATTATATGGGATTTTTGGAGATGTAAATTGGACTAATAAAAATAGATTATCTGATGAACTTTTGATAAATCTTATAGAACATTTCTCAACAAAAAACCTTTCAAAGAAAAATGTCGAACCAGATGTTTTGGGCAATGCTTATGAATATCTTATAAAAAAATTTGCTGATCTTACTAACAGAAAGGCTGGAGAGTTTTATACACCTAGAGCAATAGTTCATTTACTAGGAAATATTTTAAAACCAAAAGAAAGAGATACAATATATGATCCTGCTTGTGGTTCTGGAGGAATGCTTTTAGAAGCTTTTCATTATGTTAAGAAAAAAGAAGGAGATATTAGAACCATTAAGTTATATGGTCAAGAAAAGAATTTAACAACTTCTGCTATTGCAAGAATAAATTTATTTTTACATGGTGTTGAAGATTTTTCAATTGTTAGAGGAGATACCTTAAGAAATCCTGCATTTCATGAAGGAGATTCACTATCAAAATTTGATGTTGTAATTGCAAATCCTCCATTTTCATTAAAAAATTGGGGTGCTGATAAATGGTCTCATGATCCTTTTGGAAGAAATATTGCAGGAACTCCAACAGATAATAATGCTGATTTTGCTTGGGTTCAGCATATGATTACCTCAATGGCACTTCCTAATGGAAGAATGGGCATAGTTTTACCTCATGGAGCTCTTTTTAGAGGTGGAGTTGAAGGAAAAATAAGGAAGGAATTATTGAATAGAGATTTACTTGAAACTGTTATTGGTCTTGGTCCAAACTTATTTTATGGAACTGGAATTAGTGCTTGTATTTTAATTTTTAAACTTAATAAGGAAAGCAAAAAGAAAAATAAAGTATATTTTATTGATGGTTCACATCTTTTTACAAAAGGGAGGAATCAAAATTTCTTTAGAGATGAACATGCTAATCAAATTTTAAAGTGGTATAATAAATATGAAGATATTGAGAATTTTGCTAAGGTAGTTGATTTATCTGAAATTGAAGAAAATGAATTTAATCTGAATATTTCTAGGTATGTTGTTAAAATTGATGAAGAAGATAAAATTACTTTAAAACAAGCTTATAAAGAAATGCTTGACTCACAAAAAGAATTTGAAAAGTCTCAAGAAAAAATGATTAAGGTTTTGGAGAAATACAACATAAAATGACAGAAATAAATCAAAAACAATTAGAATCTTATTTATGGGAAGCTGCAAACCTCCTTAGGGGAGTTATTGATCCTAGTGAGTATAAAAGCATTATTTTTCCTTTAATGTTTTTTAAAAGAATTTCTGATGTTTATGATGAAGAATATGAAAAAGCTCTTGCAGAATCAAAAGGAGATACAGAATATGCTTCTTATCCAGAACAACACGAATTTCAAATTCCGGAAGGAAATCATTGGAGAGATATCAGGAAGATTACAAAAGATGTTGGGAGATCAATTAAAAATGCTATGGAAAACATTGAAAAAGCTAATCCTGATAAATTAATGGGAATTTTTGGAGATAGCACTTGGACAAATAAGGATAGACTAAGTGATTCTGCACTAATCAATTTAATTGAGCACTTTTCTACAATCAATCTTTCTATTAAAAATGTACCTCAAGATGAATTTGGAACAGCTTATGAATTTTTAATTAAAAAGTTTGCAGATGATAGTGGACATACAGCCGCTGAATTTTATACAAATAGAACTGTTGTTAGAATAATGGCATTAATTTTAGATCCAAAACCAAATGAATCAATATATGATCCTACCTGTGGCTCTGGGGGGATGTTGCTAAATTCTGCATTATTAGTTAAAGAAAAAGGTCAAGAACATAGGAGTTTAAAATTATATGGACAAGAAATTAATTTGATAACTTCAGGTATTGCAAGAATGAATATGTTCATTCATGGATTTAATGATTTTCATATTGTTAGAGGAGATACATTAAAACATCCTGCTTTTGTTGAAATGGATAGATTAAAGAAATTTAATATGGTAATTGCAAATCCTCCTTATTCTATAAAAAAGTGGAATCAAGAAATGTGGAAACATGATCCTTGGGGCAGGAATAAATACGGAGTTCCACCAAAAGGTAATGCAGATTATGCATTTTTTCAGCATTGTATTTGTTCAATGGATGATAAGAATGGAAGATGTGGGATATTATATCCAAATGGAATTCTTGAAAGAGACTCTGAACAAAAAATGAGGACTGCAATAATTGAAGATGATTTAATTGAGTGTGTTGTCGGTCTTGGAAAAGATTTATTTTATAATTCTTCAATGGAATCTTGTTTAGTTTTTTGTAAAACAAATAAAGAAAAAAATAAGAAAAATAAAATATTATTCATTGATGCCAAAGATCAAATTACTAGAAAGAAAACTCAAAGTTTTTTAGAACCAGAGCATATTAAAAAAATTCATGATGCATATAAGAACTTTAAAGATATTGAAGGATTTGCAAAAGTTGTTGAAATTGGTGAAGTTAGAAATAATAATTACAATCTTAATTTAAGGCTTTATGTTGAAGATAAAAGATATGTTAATGAAGAATTATTGAAAACTCCTCTTAAAACTTATATTAAAGAATGGAAAGAAAGTATGAAAGAACTTGAAAAATCAACCAAAGAAATGAATTCAGCCATAAAGGAGGTAGTAAAATGAAGATTCCTGAAGGCTGGAGAAAAGTAAAATTTGGAGATGTTGTGGAGAAAGTCAATGATAAAGTTCCGAATAGAGATGAATGGACTTTCAAAAGATATATTGGGGGTGAACATTTTGATGAAGGTGAAATTAGAGTTACAAAATCTGCACCAATTGAGGGAAATGAAGAAGTTATTGGATCTGCATTTCATATGAGATTTAAGCCTAGACATGTTCTTTATGTTACTAGAAATCCTAGATTACGTAAAGGTGGAATGGTTGATTTTGAAGGGGTATGTTCTAATGTTAGTTTTGTAATGCATGCAGATGAAACTCAATTATTGCAATCATTATTGCCTTTTATTATTCAGACCGAAGATTTTGTAATGCATACTTGCAACAATGCTCATGGATCAACTAATCCATTCTTGAATTGGAAAGATATTGCCAAGTATGAGTTTTTATTGCCTTCAATAGAAGATCAGAAGAAAATTAGTGAAGTGTTGTGGGGTATTGAGAAAAAAATTGAGATGGTGCCTACATTCCTTGACAAGTTAAAACAATTCAGTCGAATTAATTTTATTGATAATTTCTTTGGAAAAGAAAATTATTTTACATTTAATAAAATAATAAACTTAATACAAAACTGGAAAAAAGTTCCATTGGGCAAACTCATAGAGTATAGAAAAGAAAAAGATACTCCTCCTTATATAGATCAAAGATATGTTAGTTTAGAACATATGGACCCCGGAACAAGGATCTTAAAAAAATATGGAGATTCTAAGTTAGTTAGAAGTGTAACAACTAAGTTCTATAAAGGCGATATTCTATATGGTAAATTAAGACCTAATTTGGATAAAGTTGCAATTGTTGATTTTGATGGAATTTGTACAACTGAAATTCTTGTAATAAAACCCAAAAAAGAAAGTGACTTTGATTTTATTTTTCAACACCTAATATCGGATAGATTCAGAGATTATAATGTTCAAATGGCTTATGGAACAAAAATGCCAAGAACATCTAGTAAAATAGTAAATAAATATTTGATTTTGGATCCTTCTCAAGATAAGAAGAATAAAATAACCAAAATTAATGAAGATTTATGGAAGATCATAAATAAATTATTAATAGAAAAGAAAACACTAAAAAACCTTCGTAACAAACTATCAAACGAACTTTTAAAAGGAGCTATCTGGTTGAAATAATATGGTATTTAATGAACAAAACACAGTGGAAGATTACATTAGAGATATCCTTGTAAAAATGGGCTGGAAATTTGTTCCACGAGAGAAGTTACCAAGGCAAGAACAAGATATTCTTGTAGAAGAACATGTAAAAAAAGCTTTAATAAAATTAAATCCAGAAATCAAAGAAAAGCCTGAAAGAGCTGATGAAATATTATACAAATTAAGAGCTATAATCATAAGTGTAAAGGGAACAGGCATTGTAAAAACAAATGAAGAATTCTCAAAATGGTTGAGAAATGAAAAAACTATGCCCTTTGGAGAAAATGGTGAACATACTTCTATAAAATTAATTGATTTTGATAATATTGGGAATAATGAATTTATTGTAACAACACAATATAGTTTTAGTAATAGCCAAACAAGAAGACCTGATTTAGTTTTATTAGTAAATGGGATTCCTTTAGTTATTGGAGAAGCAAAAACTCCAGTAAGGCCTGCAATTTCTTGGGTAGATGGAGCAATTCAATTAGAAGAATATCAAAACTCAATTCCTGCTTTATTTGTTCCAAATATATTTTGTTTTGCTACGGAAGGAAAGACTTACAGAGTTGGATCAATAAAATTACCAATAGAAAAATGGCAACCATGGAAGAAAACTAACGATACTGCTTTTGAAGATTTAGAGGAACTAAGAAATGCTGTTAGTAGAATGTTATCCCCAGAAGTTATCATAGATATTTTAGATAATTTTACTTTGTTTAGTACAACACAAGGTGGACAAAAAATAAAGATAATGGTTAGATACCAACAATATGAAGGTGCAAAACAGATAGTCAAGAGAGTTGTTGATGGTAAAATTAAAAAGGGTTTAATCTGGCATTTCCAAGGTTCAGGTAAATCTTTCTTAATGGTTTATGCAGCTATGCAGTTAAGACAAGAAGAAAAATTAAAAAGTCCAACAGTTATTGTTGTAGTTGATAGGGTTGATTTAAACTCTCAGATTAATGCAACCTTCAATGCTTCTGATGTTCCTAATACAGTAATAGCAAATTCAAGAGAAGAGTTGCAAAGATTATTACAACAAGATACTAGAAAAATAATTATTACTACAATCTACAAATTTGGAGAAGCAGAAGGTGTTCTTAATACTAGAGAGAATATTATAGTATTGGTTGATGAAGCACATAGAACTCAAGAAGGAGATTTAGGTAAAAAGATGAGAGAATCTCTACCAAATGCTTTCTTATTTGGGCTTACTGGAACTCCTATAAATAAAAGGGATAGAAACACCTTTTGGGCATTTGGAGCCAGAGAAGATAAAAATGGTTATATGAGCAGATATTCATTTGAACAATCATTAAGGGATAAGGCTACTTTACCAATTTATTTTGAACCAAGATTAGTTGAACTAAGAATTAAGAAAGAAGAAATTAATAAAGAATTTGAATGGTTAGTGCAAGAAGAAAAATTAAGTTATGAAGAGAAAACAGAACTTTCAAAAGAAGCCGCTAAATTTGGAATAATAGTAAAAAGTAAAGACAGAATAAAAAAGATTTGTGCTGATATTGCAAAACATTACAAAGAAGATGTAGAACCAAATAATTTCAAAGGGCAAGTTGTTGTATTTGATAGAGAATCGTGCCATTTATACAAACAGGAATTAGACAAACATCTGCAACCAGAAGAAACTGCTGTAGTAATGACTGTGAAACAAAAAGGAGAAGAAGAATGGAGAAAATTATATGGTTTATCTGATGATGATCAAGAAAAATTATTAGATAGGTTTAGAGATCCAAAAGATCCATTGAAATTATTAATTGTAACCTCAAAACTTCTGACTGGTTTCGATGCACCAATAAATCAAGTCATGTATTTAGATAAACCTATGAAAGACCATACTTTATTGCAAGCTATATGTAGGGTAAATAGACCTTATCCAAACAAAGATCACGGATTAATTGTTGATTATTTAGGTGTATTTGATAATGTGGCTAAGGCTCTTGATTTTGATATACAAGAAATGAGAAATGTTATATTGAATATTTCAAGATTAAAAGAAGAATTACCTATAGCTATGGAAAAATGTTTATCGCACTTTAAAGATGTTGATAGGAATATTGAAGGTTATGAGGGATTACTTGCAGCACAAGATTGTTTACCTTCAAATGAAAAAAGAGATAAATTTGCAGGAGATTATTCTTATCTAACTAGACACTGGGAAGCAATATCCCCAGATTCAATGTTAAAAAGATATTATAAAGATTATAAATGGCTTACCCAAGTTTATCAATCAATTCAACCACCTAGTGGAAATGGAAAATTAATATGGCACGCTTTAGGAGCAAAAACTTTAGAATTGATTCATGAGAATATTGAAGTTCAAACAATAAGAGATGATTTAGATACTTTAATTATGGATGCAAATATATTAGAAAGAATATCTGAGAAAGAAGCAGGAAGAAAAGCAAAAGAAATCGAAATGAAAATAATGTGGAGGCTTCACAAACATGCTAATGATCCTAAATTCAAAGAGCTTGGGAAAAGATTAGAAGAATTAAGAGAAAGACATTATCAAAATGCTATTAATAGCATAGAACTTCTTAAAGGATTATTAGATATTGCTAAAGAAGTAGTTAAATTAGAAAGAGAAACAGAAGCTGAACCAGTTGATGGCACAAAAGAAGCATTGACTCAGATTTTTTTAGAATGTAAGGTTGACAAAACTCCTGTAATTGTAGAAAAAATAATCAAAGATATTGATGAACATGTAAAAATCACAAGATTTGATGGATGGCAGTGGACTAGAACTGGAGAAAGAGAAATCCAAAAGGCATTAAGAAGAACATTGTTAAAATACAAATTGCATAAAGAACAGGACTTATTTGATAAAGCTTATGATTACATTAGAGAACATTACTAGAACTGTTTTCTTTAAAACTCCAATGGGATTCTTTCCCAATAATAACATGATCTAATAAATTTACACCCAATAGTTTTCCTGCTTCAGATAATTTTTCAGTTATTTCTTTATCTTTTTGGGAAGGTTGTGGGTCTCCAGAAGGGTGATTATGAATTAATATTACAGAATTTGCTCCCTCTTTAATTGCTTCTCTGAATATTTCTCTTGGATGAATTAATGAAGAATTTAATATCCCTATAGAAATTTCTTCTTTAACAGATATAATTTTATTTTTGCTATCTAATAAAATAAGATTTAAAACTTCTTTTTTGTGATTTCTAAACTTGTCTGAAAAAATGTTAAAAACATCCTTTGCAGTTTTAATGCTTTTATGTTTGATTTTATTATCATAACCGCCATTAACTAGCTTATTATACCTCTTGCATATTTCAATTAAACTCAATATTTGATTAGCTTTATTAAAATCCCATTTGCATTCTTTAGCAAGATCTTTAACAGACAGTTCTTCTAATTTGTTAAAATTATATTTTTTTAATAACCTATTTGAAAGCTCAATTGCAGACTCTCCTTTACCCCCTCTTCCAAATATTATAGAAAGCAATTCAGCATCATCTAGTGTATTAACACCTTTCCTAGTAAGTTTAAATCCAGGTCTATTAAACCAAGGAATATCTTTTATTTTCATTTGAATATGTGAATTTGAGTTTTGTATTTAAATAATTTTTTGAATTATATTAACATTAAAAATAATGAAATGGGTATTTGTACATAGTCTCTGTAAGTATCTAATTTATTCTTACTTATAAGAACTCCTCTCTTAAAAGATTTAAATGCAAAAAAATCCGAAGAGGATATAGAGGCCTGATATTTTACCTCAAAAGGATAATAATTATCATCATATATTAAAACGAAATCAACTTCTTTTTTATTTTTATCCTCATAATAACAAATATGGTCCTTTGGATCAAAAAGGTCCCTAGGATTTATACCATAAGAAAACCTACATAGATGATTATAAACAACACTTTCAACCAATTTGCTTTTTGTTTCTAAATTTAATAAATTTGCTTTCGCATTGCTAAAGTAATCTTTTTTAGCATTTGACCAACCATGTAATGCATGAAAAATAAAAGGATCTAAAATATAGATTTTTTTCATAAAAGAATGAATTCTTTTATCATGTATTGAACATCTATAAGAAATATTTGCTATATACAATTCTTCCATAGCTGTTATATAATCTTGAATGGTATTATGTGATTTTATACTTGTTTTTTTAATAAAACTATTCCAACTTATTGGATTTGATAATGTATTGAATGTTTCTCTGATTATTTGCTTAAAGAAAAGTTCTTTGTAATTATATCTATTTAAATCTCCAATAATTGAGTTAAGATAAACGTTAAATAGGTTAGTTGAGATATTATTTTTTTTCTTAAATTCATTTATAGTTGAAGGGATTCCTCCTGTCAATAAATACATTTCAAAAAGCGAATCTAATTGTTTTTTATGTATAGATAGAGTTTGTATACTCTTATCAATATTACCTTTAAACAATTCAAATAATTTATTATGTTTATCTTCTTTTTTAATTAAATCTAAATCAAATAAAATCTTTTTGAATTCCGGCCATAACAGCATTACAAATTCAGAAAATTTCATTGGTAATAATATTTTATCTAATGGGTTTTTATCATCTCCCCCTCTTCTTCCAGGCATTAATTCAGTGGAATGTTTTAGATCCATTGAATGAGAACCGGTAACAACTATAGAACAGTTTTTGAAAGAACCTTTATTAGCAAAATGTATCAATCCCTTTGACCAATTTTTAACTGCACAGATTTCATCAAGAAATAAATATTTCCTTCCCTTATCTGAACTTGATCTCCAGTCTAAGTATGTTTTTATAATTTGATTTAATTCATCAGATGTATTATTTTCAAATGACCAGAAAAATACATTCTCTGCATTTATCTTTTTGTTAAGAAGAAGATCTTTTATTATTATCTTCATAAGAGTTGTTTTTCCAACCTGTCTTGGCCCCCTAATCGTAAATAAAACATCATTTTCTAATCTGATATAGTGTCTTATATTTGGATCCCATTGATAATCTAATTTCTGTAAATCGCTAATTTTTAGATCATTTAGAATATTATTTTTATCAACCCACCAAGGATTATTCTCTGATAACTGGCTTATATCAAATACAGGCATAAAAAATAGAAAGATAACTATTATTTAAAGTTTCCTATTTTTGACAAGTTCTTTATAAATAGAACACTTATAAAATGACAAAATTGACTATCTTTAGATCATAGATATTGACAACTTATTTATAAATGATAAGGGAAAGTCCTGACAAAAGGGTCCTATTCTTTACTTTGGGATTTAAGATAACCTTTTTCAGATAAGTAAGCCATTACAATATTTCTTATAACTTCAGACTCTTTTTCCCCTATCTTTCCAATTAAGTCTTTTTCAATTATCTTCCAAGTTCCGTCTGGTATGCTTACAAGTATTCTTTTCATATGTTTAGTTAGATATAGCTTGTATATAAACTTTATGATACTTCAGTATAACCTATATAATACATTAACGATATATTTATATACTACAAGATACTTCTATATATCATATAAGATATAAATAAGATAATCCAGAGAAGACGAAGCTTGAGACCACATCTCCTCTGGTATGGAGTCCGCTATGAACCCCACAATAGAAGGAATAGAAATAGAACTTAATAAAATTTTTGAATTGATTAGTGAGAAATGGGTTAAGACTTCTTTTATTTTATCTAAGTTAGAACTACCAATAAATATTGAATTAAAAAGAAACAAGTTTTCATTAGAGTCATTCATAAAATTATATCTCTATAAAAGAATTAAAGGAATAACCACTTATCCAGATCTAATTAAAAAGTTAGATGAGAAGGATATTAATAATTTAAATATTATTGATATTCCAAAGAAAAGGACATTTAACGAATTCTTCCAAAAAAGATTAACAGAAGAACATATTCAATTTCTAGATAATATAGCTGAAAATATTTTATCTACTGCTACTAAACACAATATAATTTTAGACATAGAAATAGTAAAAGAAACTATAACTAAGAAGAAAAAAGAAGTTAATAAAAAAAACAAAGCTTTCAAAGAGGCAGTAAGACTAGTTAAAAAGTTAGTTTATCCTCAAATAGAAATTAAGTTAAGACACAATGCTAAATTTACAACTAAGGATTTACTTGATGTTCTTGTTCATCTAGCACAAACTCATGATTTTTGTACTAATGGAGTTAAAACTTTTACAGAATTAAATCCAGATGTAGAAATTCCAGCAAGAGAAACTATTCTTTACCATCTAAGAAAGTTAAATCAAAAAGAAGGGATAGAAGAAACTTTTAGGAAAATATTTGATGTTATTTTTGAATTCTCAAAAAAGAATTACAATCTACTTAACAGAAGAAAATTAGACATAGCCATAGATGTTCACGAAGTTCCTTATTATGGAGATAAAACAGATCCTTTTGTTATTGGTGGAAAAAATGATAGAGGAACAAATAATTTCTTCAAATTTATAACATGCTCAATAGTCGTAGCTGGAAGAAGGTTTACAATAGATGCTTTAATGATGCATCCTTTTGATAATCAAGAAGATTTAGTTGATAGATTAATTAAAAGAGCAAAAGAAAAGATACACATTGATAGAGTTTATCTTGACAGAGGTTTTGATAAACCTAAAGTAATCAGAGTTCTTAAAGATAATAATGTAAAATACTTAATGCCTAAAATAAAAAGTCCCACTGTTAAACAATGGTATGATAAGTCAGAAGATTGTGAAGCAAGAATAATTAAAGAATTTAAAATTGGAGATGAAACTACTACTTTAATCCTAGTTAACGATGAAGATGGAATAAAGAGAGCATTTTCAACCAATCTTAATATCCCTGTTCAACTTACACATTATCTTTTCAAATTTTATTCCAAAAGATGGGGCATAGAAACTAAATATAGACAATTAGAACATGATTTCAAACCTAGAACAACATCTAAGAATTTCCATATCAGATTATTTTATTTCCTATTCTCAACCTGCTTATTCAATTTATGGGTGTTAATTAATATCTGTGTATCAATAGTAATTCATGGAAGAATAGTAGAAAAGCCAATTATTAGTTCTAAGTTATTTGCTATAGTTCTATATAAGGTTCAGATAGATCCTGGAGGCTAACTTAATTCTAATCCTCTTCTAAATGCTTTGTACCTATACAGAAATATCCACAATTCCAGCATCTGTAGTTGTTTGGCTTGTCTGTAACATCTAATTCTCTTTTTTTACACTTTGGACATTCTCTCATATTTATAAATAAGAAGAAATTACTGATTTTTATAAGTTTTTACTCCGCTCAGAAACTTACCTTACCATCTACTGTCTGTTTTTTTCTGGATTCTCTATTTAATAACCGCTCTGTGAAATCAGAAATATCCGTATCTTTGTCTGTATACTGCTTCTTAACTCTGTTCCATAGTACTAGATCTATTTTGATACTTGCGGTTAAGTCTTAAAGAGTTTACAATCAAATTTTTCCTTGTTTGATAAGAAACGTAAGCATTTTTTCTTTAGTTTACAATATTTCTCTGTATATGTAATTTCTGGATTTAGGGGATTTTCACCTTTTGGATTCCAGTTAGCTAGTTCTAAAAATCTGCACTTATCACAGTCTGGCATGGATTTACTAAGAGAAAACTTTTATTTAAAGTCTACCTTGTGATCTACTGTCGAGAATTTCTAAAAGGGAATATCTTCTTCAGGTATTGGTTCAGGCTCTGGTCCAGGAGTATTTCTATATCTGCTAGGATGTGATTGGGGATTATGGGGTCCTTGGAAAGGCTTGCCAGTTGAACCTTTAAATGGTAGTTTATCTATATTTTTAAAAGAGTTTACCACATCGTCTATTGTTATTTCTTGGGTGGATCTTGTATCTGCGGTATCTAATCTAACTAAATCTTGTCGGTTTCCTCCTAAAAAACGATCTTGGGAATGGTAAAAAGAGAATAATGCGATACCACACTTTCTTATTTGGTTATTGGAGGGTTCATTAAGTCCGATTTCTGGTAATTTTCCTGCAGCATCCAATACTTTTTTAATAAGTCCTAATTTACCCTCATCAATTTTGAGGGGATATTCCTCCACAAGATATTGGTGGGTTACATTATCCGGGACTAAATCTCCACTTATTAAGAACCTTACAACGTTTCTTGCAGCTATAAGATTGGGGTCAAATTCCCTTCTAAGAGCACAATAATCTACCATAATAAGAAGCGGTTTTTATGATTTATAAATCTTTCTGATTAGTTACCACTCATAAATAACTAAATTAACTTAAGTTTCCCTGTGATTTTGTCTATTTTTTCGTCTTTATCCGGGCCTATTGCCAAACAGGTCTTTGTTGGTGTTTTAAAGAAGGTCTTTGCTGCGTCTGTTATTAGAGCAGTTACTAATTTAGCATTTCTTGCTTCTCTTTGAAAAAAGAGTAGTTCTTTCTCTGAAGTAACTTTCAAAATGGATTTTTTCATCCCTTGCGTTTTCCACTGAGCAACTTTTTCTTTAGGAGATTTTAATACTGCTGAAACTGAGGCATGGGAACATTGCGCAGCCATCTTTCCTCCGCTCATGTGAAGCTCCTTGCGAACCAATACGACCTGTTTCATAGGTTGGTAGTAAATCTGGGACTTTAAAAATCTTTTTAGAAATAATTAAATAGAATCTTTACTTGTATTTAGACATGAAAAAGATGATTATTTTGTGTTTTTTGCTTTTTTTTAGTGTTTTAGTTAGTGCTGACCAGTTTACATTCCTTGCTGGTAAGAGTTATGAAATTGATGGGCGGAACATTACTTTAGTTAAGTTTGATCCTAGTGAAGATAAGGCATTATTCTGTGTCAATGGGAAAAAATGGATCATTGAAGAGGACGATTCTAAGACGCTGAATGATGTATTTATTGATGTTTTTAGTATAAAGTCTGATAGAGTTCTTGCGGATATAGACTATAGGTGTAAGGATTGTGTTTGCGATGAATCCTGCGATAATTCTGTTTGTTCTGATATTGATGGGGGCGTTATGGAGGGAGAACCTGATTTAGAATTGCTTGAAGAAGAGATCCCAGAGCGGGAGGTTGTTGCAGAGAGAGTTAAAGAAGAAGTGATTGAACCTGTTAAAATAAGTAATAATGCTAAATTTGTGGCAATCTTAGTACTAGTTGTAATCGGTTTAGGGGTTGTTGTTCTTTGGAGAAAGCATTAGTCTTTTATTTTATGTTCTATCTCTCTTTCCAGTTTATCAAAAACTCTGTGAGTTGCTTTTGCAATATCCCACTCATCTGCCCACGAGGAATATCTTATGTTTGGTGCTGAAACTCTTGCATCAATAATTATTCTGTGTCTTCTTCCAGCAATTTTTTGTTTTTTTATTGTTAAAAACACTAATGGGTTCTCTATCAGTCTTCCTATTTTTGGGTAAGAAGTCTCGGATATTTTTTTTAATGTGAACCTCTCTTGTTCATCCAACCCCCTAATTCCAATGTACTTAATGTTCATTTTATTTAGGAGATTTGTTGTACTTATTAAAACTTTTGTATTTTTTTGAGTTTACCAAAGTTGTATACTCTGTCTTGGACGACATAGATATCAAAATTTGAGAGGTCTTTTATGTATGGTGAGAGGTATTCTTCTTTTGTGATATCTGATCCCTCTATAAGCGGGTTGAATGATGGTATGATAATAAGGTGATGTTTTTTGTATTTTCCTATTAAGAAACATTTATATTTTTCATCAGGCCTTTCTTTGAATGAGACTGCTGGATGTTCATGGCTGATTATTATTGTTTTTTTTAGATTTTTTAAGATTGTGTCGCCATGGAGTATGGAGATTTCGTCTATGTCATATCTTTGTTTTAAGGGAAGATTAAATTTCTTTGCAATTGGTTCTAAAATAGTATCATGATTTCCCTTGATTAATATTAAATCTACCTTTTCCCTTAAGAACGTTATTAATTCTCCGATATCTCTCCATTCTTGGGTTGAGATGGTGCCGAATTCTTCTTTTAAATCTCCGTTTATTATGATTTTTTTTGGTTTTGCTTTTTTTATTATCTTTTCTAATCTTTTAATTATCTCATCTAATTGGTTAACTGGAAGCATAACTCCCTTATTGAGAAAGGTTCCTTCTAAACCTAGGTGTAGATCTCCAATTATCAAAATATCTTTATATTTTAAGGCTAGATCTATTATTTCTAGATTTTTTAGTATTTTCATTTTTGATAGATTTTTGCAAGTTTTATTAAATATTAAATCTAAAAGGTAGAGCGAGACCTTCTTTGGAGAAAACTTTTTCCAAGGTAGCTACATGGATTATTGAAGGGTGGAGATGCATTAATGAGCGTTTGTTATATTCTCCCACAATGTAAATTTTAAAGGACTTACTTTTGACTTTTATACTTCATTATATAATTGTTTATATCCGAAAGATTTATATAGTCAATATATAACCGGTATATAGATGATTATATATGGAAAAGGTCTCAACAATTCAACTAAATAAAAACGTTATTAGTATATTGAAGGAAGCGAAGGAGTATCCTAGGCAAACCTATAATGAGCTTTTGGAGAAAATGGCTAAAATATTTATTAAAATCAAAAAAAGAAACCAATACGATGAGTTTTTGCATAAGATACAGCAACCGAAAATGAAGGAACTTTGGGATAATAAAGAGGATGAGGCATGGGAGAATGCTTAAATTTGGCGATGTTATTTTAGCTGAAATACAGTTTGTTGATACTTTTGAGATAAAAACAAGACCTGCTTTAGTACTTTTTGAAGAGCAAGGAAATATTGTTTTGGCCGGGATAACTAGTAATTTAAAAATGGAGGGTCTCCCTTTATCGAAGAAAGAGGGGGCTATCAAAGAGAGTGTTATTAAGCTCAATTATATTTTTACGATCTCTGAAAAAATGGTGAAGAGTGTCCTTTTTTCTGTATCTGTTGATAAAAAGAAATTAATTATCTCTGAATTTATTAAAAAACTAGAAATATAAGAGTTTCATTTTGCTAGAAAAATAGATTTTTAAACCATTCTATAAGTCTGGACCAAAAACCTTCTTTTTTGCTAGGGCCAGCTTGGTTATATCCTTCTGGTGATTTTTCGGTTTCTATTTTACAATCTGCAGGGCAGTTTTCTGAATCTTCTTTAAATTCTTCTTCACAAATGTTATTTCCGCAAGGCACGCTACAGTCCTCTATGCAAGAATATTCACAATAGTCATTAACACATCTTGGTTGTTTTTCATCTTCTGCGCATATAGCGTCTCCACAGATTATTTTGATTTCTGTAAATTCTTCTTGCTGGGCGCCTAGTATTTCAATTTCTGGGTTTTGTAGTGTGCCTGTAACTAGAACCTCGCTATAACTTTTTAAGAGATTATAATCCTTATATTCTGATAAGACTTTAGCTGCTTTTCTTATATCTTCAGATGTTGTTCCAGTAACGATTAGGTTTAAGCCGTCAACTTTTATTAAGGCCTGACCTTCTTCAAAAGGCCAAGAGTGGCAACCTAGCGTTATTTTAGAATTTTCACAAGGGTTTCCTAAGAGGATTAGTTTATTACCGGTAGTGATTTCATTTTCTAGAACGGCATTTAAATCAAGGTCTTCTAACCCCTGATTGATATCTATCGCTGCTAGACTATCTGAACCTGGTGATTCTTCTCCTAAGACAATTAGATAACTACTATCAACATCTTCCATGAAATCGTGAATATCTTCTTCAGCAGAAATACTAGTTAAAAATAAAAGTAGGAGTACTATTATTATGTAGATGGGTTTGAGAACCATAGATTAAAGAAAAAATAATTATTTATAAGATTATTGCTATTTTTGATATATTTTTGCTAGGACCATCTGATGCATTCTTTTTATGAATTCCACTTTGTCTTCCATTTTCATTATATCTGTACGGCCTTGTAAAATCAGGTTAAATGCGAATGGGCTGGGCAATGAAGTGTGGCTTTGTTTTAGTTCTATTTTTCCTTCTTTTACTTTTTTAAGTACGTTGGCTGCGTTTTCCATATCCATTAAATCTTGTAGTACTTCTCTTCTTGCCTCAACTAAGATTGGGAAATCCTCTGAAATTGATTTTACTGCCTTTAATAATATCATAGAAGATACTGTTTGCCTGCCAACTCCTTTTCTTTTTCCTTTGTAGGTTCTTAGAATCATTAAAGCTCTTGTTGCACAGTGTCTGAAGCGTCTTTTGAGAACTTCTGTTTTTTCAATTGCTCTTTTCATTACTTCTGGGAGATTTTCTGGAGTTAAAAGATCAAATGCTCTTTGCGCTTGTATGGGCGCTTTAGAAGCTAAGTAAAATCCGTTATCGTTAATTCCAATTTCTACATCTCTTTTTTGAAGTTTTGCTATCCCATAAGCGATTGCTCTTGATAGAACATCATTAACCCTTCTTCCAAATAATGAATGGAAAACTACATATTTTTTATTATTCTCATCTTTGTAGTGCTCTATTAATAATTTTCTTTCATGCGGGATTTCAGAATAGAGGTATTGCTCTCTGAAATATTCATAAATTGCATTTGCAGCGTTTTCTTCTAAGTAGAGATATTCATTGATGAATTGGAGTATTTCATATTTTGTTTTTTTGTTTACGAACATGTCTTCTATATAGCGCCTAAATCTTTGGATGTCGTTTGCTAGGTCAAAACTTAATGGCAACATTTCTGAGAACCAGGAAGGGACTGTTGGATTTTTTTCAGGTGCTGCTCTTACTTGCGCCACTGTACCTCTTGAGAAGAGAAATTGGTATGTGTTTCCTCCTAAAACAAAGATATCTCCTCTTTTTAGTCTTTCTAGGAAGACTTCGTCTATAGAACCTATTGTTATATCTTTTATTTTTACTTTTACTGAAGTTTCTTCTGGGATAGTTCCTATATTTGTCACATGGATCACTCTTGCCATTTTACCTCTTTTTCCTATTTTATTTTCTTCTTTGTCATGCCAAATTTTAGCATAGATATAGCGACTCTCTAAAGAAGCATACTCTCCAGAAAGATATTTTAAAACTTCTTCAAAGTCTTTTTTCTTTAGATTTCTGTAAGGATAAGATTTTTTTATTGTTTTAAATAGCTCATCAACATCCCATATATTTTGGATTGCCATTCCGAAAATTTGTTGTGCTAAGACATCTAAGCAGTTTTCTGGAATGTGGATTTTATCTATTTTTTTCTCTATCATATCTTTTAATAAAAGAGAGCTTTCTACTGAGTCATCCCTATCAAGAACTATAAAGCGTCCCTTAATTGTATCGTGTAGTCTGTGTCCGGATCTGCCAATTCTTTGTGCTCCTCTAGCAACGGATTTAGGACTACCTAATAAAACTACTAAATCAATATAACCTATGTCTAGTCCTAACTCTAACGATGTTGAGCAAACTACTACCTTTAATTTTCCTTCCCTTAATTTTTGTTCTACTGATAATCTATGTTTTTTTGATAAAGAACCATGATGAGCAGCTATGTTTTCTATGTATTTTTTTGGGAATTTTTCTTTTAGGTGGTGAACTACTCTTTCTGTTGCAGATCTTGTATTAGTAAATACTAAAGTGGTTTTGTGTTCTTCTATTAAGTTATCTAGTAAGGAATATAGTTTGTGATGGAGTTGGCTTTGGGTTACGTTAATTAAATCTGGAACTGGTGAGATAACTTTTGCATCTAGCTTTTTTGAGAGCTCTACTTTTGCTATTTTACAATTCCTATTTGTTCCTACTAGAAACTTTGCAAGCTCTTCTATTGGTTCTGCTGTTGCTGAGAGACCTATTCTGATTAGTTTAGGGGAGAGACCTTGTAGTCTTTCTAAGGATAAGGATAAATGAGTTCCTCTTTTATTTTCTGCAAATGAATGGAGTTCATCCATTATGAAATACTGCGCATCTTTGATTAACAGAGAGAATTTTGGAGAACTTAAGATTATGGCCAAAGATTCGGAAGTTGTTACGAGGATATGTGGCGGATTTTTGAGCATTTTTTGTCTTTCCGATGGTGAAGTGTCTCCTGTTCTCAATCCGATTCTTATGCCTAGTTTCTTTTTTTCTTGTTCTTCCATTTCGGTTAGAGGGTTGATCAGATTATGTTGTACATCGTTAGCTAAGGCCTTTAAAGGGGATGTATAAATTGCATAAACCCTATTTTCTAATTTGTTTTTTTCTGAAAGAGTGATAAGTTCGTTTAGGATGGTTGTGAAGGCTGTTAAGGTTTTTCCAGAACCCGTTGTAGCGCTTACTAAGATGTTTTCCTTGTTGTGGATAGGGATTATAGCATATTTTTGAGGGTCGGAGAAGGTTTTGAATTTGTTTTTGAACCAGGTTCTCACTATAGGATTCAGTGTTTTGAATATTTCTGTATCTGATTTGGGTTTTGTGATAAATTCTATCATTTTTTAGAATTTTTTTCAAAATAGGATGTTTGGATTTATAAATGGTTTGTTTAATTTAATTAGAATATATACTACTTCTTTATTTGGGGCTTGTTTTGAAATCAAAAACCTTTAGATTGTCTGTGTTTGTCCCATAAAATTACAATGGCTACAAAGAGTATAAAGATGAATAAAGCGACAATGGTATAAATGACTTTTGAAAAATAACTTCTTCTTGGTTCTGGAGGAGGTGGGGGAGACCAATCTGAATGGTCTACTTCTTGCGGGGGTGTTCTATCAGAGTAGTCTACTTCTTCATGGGGGGCAGGTGATCCTAGAACTTCGGGTTCTGTTTTCATTTGCTCTATTATTTCCATTCCTCTTTCAACTTCTTCGTAAGAAATTATATTCTCTCCACCTAGAGAGTATAGAGCTTGAAGATTATGATTAATAAGGTATGAAAATAAAATAATTTCTATGTTTTTATTGTTTGCGTTACTTCTTTATCACGTTTATACCTTGTTGCACCTTTCTTTTTTCTGCTTGTGTTAAGGTTCTGAATCTGTTTTTTCTGATTAGAACTTCTTCTGTTGATTTTAGAGCGTTAATTGCATCCAGTCTAGTCGGAACATAACCTTTATGTTTTATTTGGTTATTCATTTGGCAAACTTTATTTTTTACTTCTTTTAGATATAGTTCCAGCCCGCTTGGTATGTTTAGTATCATGCATTCGCTAAGGAATTTTACTGAACCGGCTCCAACTATTGTTGAAGGGACATCAAACATTTCTTTTAGAAAAGATTCAATTGCAGAATCGCATAGGTTTATAGAATATGCTTCATGGCCTTGTCTTAGTGCAATGCCGGCTTGATTAAGTAAATCCTGGGAGTTTAGGAATTGTTTCTTAGTTTCATTTTTAATATTTTTATCTAAAAATCCTTTCAAAAGTTTACATGAGGAAATAACATCGGAACCGAATGGGCCATGAGGCCTGTTCATAACTTTTTCTTTTAGTTCTAGAAGTTTTTCTTTATTTTCTGGCATTAATTTTATAGATAATCCAATTAGATCTGAGAATTGTTTTTTTATTTTGGGGTTATCGTAATAAACGTCTCCCTTTTTTACAGTTTTTAAGTCCTGAAGAAGCTGTTCGATCCTCTCGTTTTCCATACCTAAATAACTTAAGAAAGCCTAAATAAATCTTTTTGTATTCTAGGGAACTTGTAATTAAGAGATTCCTGCTTTTTCTTTTAGAATTTGGACTTTATCCAGGTTTTCCCAGGTGAAATCTGGGTCATCTCTTCCGAAATGGCCATAATAAGAGGTTTTTCTATATATCGGTCTTCTTAATTGCAAATGGTCCAATATTTCTTTTGGTTTAAGAGGAAATACTTCCCTGATTATCTCTGAGATTTTTTCTGGAGGAATTTTATTTGTGCCAAAACAATCTACATGAACAGATACTGGGTCTGCTTTTCCAATAATGTAGGCTAATTGGAGCTCGCATTTATCTGCTAAGCCTGCAGCAACAATATTTTTTGCTATGTATCTTGCCATGTAAGCTGCAGATCTATCAACCTTAGATGGGTCCTTTCCACCAAATGCACCTCCACCATGTCTACCCAAGCCTCCATAAGTATCAACAATTATTTTTCTTCCAGTTAGGCCTGCATCGGCATAGGGTCCTCCTCGGACAAAAGAACCTGTAGGATTAACATGAAGGTTTGTATTTTCATCAATCATGTCTCCACAAACTGGTTTTATAACTTTCTCGATTATATCATTCTTTATAGTTTCATAATCTACATCAGGATCGTGCTGTGCGGCTATTACTACTGAATCTATTCTTAGCGGTTTACCATCTTCATATTCAACTGAAACCTGGCTTTTACCATCAGGTCTTATGTATGATAATTCAGTTTTTTTAACTTCTGAAAGTTTTTTGACTAATTTGTGCGCGAGCATTATTGGCATGGGCATTAGTTCGGGGGTTTCATTACAAGCATAGCCAAACATCATTCCTTGATCTCCTGCTCCTTGTTCTTTATGGAGACCTTCTCCTTCTGTAACGCCTTGGGAAATATCCGGACTTTGTTCTGTTATTTGTGACCAAACTGAGCAGGTTTCCCATTCAATTCCATAATCTGATTTTGTGTATCCTATATCTTTTATTACTTGTCTTACAATTTTTGGAACATCAATATAACCTTTTGTTGTCATCTCTCCAAAGACCATTACGCCGCCATTTTTTGTTGCACATTCGATTGCTACTCTGCTTTGCGGGTCTTGTCTTAGTGCTTCATCTAAAATTGCGTCACTTATCTGATCGCACATTTTGTCTGGGTGCCCTTCGGTAACACTTTCGCTAGATAGGATATATTTCATAGTATTGGTCTTCAAAAGTTTGGTTTAAAAAGATTATTGTGATTTAAATTGGTCTTTCTTTGGGCTTGTTATGGGAGGATAAAATGATATTGTTCTACTACAATAAATGATTTAAAGGGGCTTTTGAGGAAAGTTAGGTGGTGGGTGGATTGTTTTAGGTTAGTGCCCCAAAATTTGAATTCTGTTGGGAGTTAGGTAATGGAACATGAAAGTAGATAAAGAATTATGTGCCTGGGAAACAAAGAATGTCTCTCTAAAACGCTTGGATGGAGACAGGGTGAGATTAAATAGAACATATGGTCTTTTAGAACATCAGGCATTGGGAGGAAGCCCTTATCCTACGTTTATTTCTGGTGAAACCATAAAAGAAGCCAATGTGTTGGTTAGTAGGTTGGAAAGAGGGCTAAATAAGTTAGAAAGTGTATCTCTCAATGATTTTGATGCTGCTGTTTTAGTAGATGTGGGAGAGAATGTTCGAAGGATTCATGCGAGTATGAACTATCTTTATAATCCGAAAGAAGTGGCAAAAATTGCCAATTTGTTAAGCGTTATTTATGGTAATGGGGCATATACCCAATTGCAAGCTATGTTGAAGGGAGTAATACATTCTCGTGTTTTACATAGGGCCAGTGCTGATGATTTTGCAAGAACGTGGATCCAGAGAGAGCCTGAATTTGAATCTGTAAGGGCGGCTTTGTTAGGACAACTTGAGAAATACAAGGAGCTGGTGCAAAAGATTTGTGTAGATACTGGCTTGTTGGAAGATAAACTTGAATATGATCTCGCGTTATCTCCGCCTTTATTTGGATTTAGCTTTTGGGATGATACTACGAGACTTGCTGCAATGAATCCTAAATTGTTCAGCCAGGATGGAAATGTATCTGCAACTGCATTAAACCATTTTAATCATGAAATAATAGGGCATAACTTAAATTTTCGTTTTTCAAGAAATATGCCTCGCGGTCTCCTTCCTGATGAGCAAGGATATTTGACACAGATACAAGGGGTGTTGGGCGAGGGGGTTGCGTTGTATACTATGGATTTTGCATTAGGATGGATGAAAAGAAATAGAAATCTGTTCAAGGGGAAGTTTAATGACCCAGAGAGGATACCTGGTGCAGAGGAACTTTATATAAGTAGAAAGTTGTGGCAAATTGTTTATGACGTGTTGGCATTTCACGATACGGAGAATGAAGATAATACAAATTATCGCCGGGAGCATCGTCCTAAACTGGTTTTTGCTGAACTAACAGGCAACCCCCGCTTTTTTAGAGATTTTTACTTATTCGATGACAGAACTTTTAGCGAAACTTTGGCTGATTTACAGTACGTTATGGGGAGAATACAAACCAAAAATATAGTTTCGGCTTTACGAAAAGAGATTGATTTCAGAAAACCGAAAAATAGAACAGCTGCGATGAAGATGTTGCTCCAAGGATTTTGGACTTCCCCGCAAGCAAAAAAAATGTTTGTCACTGGGCCCCTTCTAGCAAGAATGAAGGCTGCAGGGGAAATAGTTTGAAACTTATCTACGCCTTTTGACACTAACCTTATTACAATATTTTTCTATTGCACATTTACTGCAAAAAGGGGAAATTGGGACGCAGGTATTTTGACCGTGAACAACAAAGTACTTGTTTAAGGTTCTCCATTCTTTTTTTGGATAAAGTTTCATTAATGCTTTTTCTGTTTCTATTGGTTTCTTTGTTTTTATTAAGCCCAGTCTGTTTGGAAGTCTGTGCATATGGACATCTACAGGAATAAATGAAAGCTTGAAACATTCTGACAAAATTATATTTGCAACTTTTCTTCCTACTCCTGGAATTTTCATTAACTCTTCTTGTTTATTTGGAACTCTGCCTTTATGATTAGTTAATAAATATTGAGAAGCTTGTTTAATTCTTTTTGATTTTACTTTGTAGAAACCTATTGAATAAACTGTTTTTTGTAACCTTTTTGTATTTAGTTTTACTAATTTTTCTGGTGTTGCTGCTATTTTGAATAATTTCTTAGAGACTTTTTCTGTTTGAGTATCTTTGGCTCTTGGACTTAAAATTGTTGAGATTAAAACCTTAAAGGTATCCTTAGTTGTTTCCTGGAAAAAGGTTGATACTGGTCTTGAATGTTTGACGTACTCTTTTTTTAGGATTTTAAGTATTTTTAGGGCTTTTTCATTCATACTTTTAGTAAGAGAGAAGTTTTTTTAAAGTTTGTTGTTTAAGCTAAAAACCATGGATAAGAAGATATTGGATTTGCTGGAAGAATTAGAGAGATTTGGAAAAGAACGCCATATGTTTAATATTCCCAAAGAGGCTGGCGAATTTTTGAATTTGCTTGTTAAAATAAAAAAACCAAAAAATATTCTCGAAGTTGGCACTAGTAATGGTTATTCTACGATTTGGCTAGGGTTGGATGGGGATAAAATTGTAACTATTGAAAAAAATCCTGAAAAACTAAAATTGGCAAAGGAAAATTTTAAAAAAGCAGGGTTGAAGAATACTAAAGTAATTGAAGGAGATGCTTTAGAGATTTTGCATAAACTAAATGAAAAATTTGATTTTGTTTTTATTGATGCTATCAAAAAAGACTATCTTAATTATTTTAAGTTGATTAAGTTTAATAAAGGAGCGATTGTTGTTGCAGATAATATTCTAACTCATAATTTAAAAGAGTATTGTGATTTTGTGAGGGAAAAGTATAAGAGTTGTTTAGTGAAAATTGGAAATGGGGTGGAAGTGACTATTATTTGAAGACCTTGCCTGTCTCTTCTGCCCAAAATAATAAATCTAAATGGTCCATCGGGATGTTTACTTTTTTTGAGAATTTTTTGAATTTGTTTTCTATTTCAAAATATTTTTTATTTGTTAAGTACTTTGGTAGGGTTTTTAGTACATTATATTTTTTTAAGTTTTTTAAGATGTGCCTATCTAAGATTGCTAGGTTTTCGTGGCCTGTGTTTCTTAAATAATGTGAACTTTCTTTTAAACCCAGACCGTTAACATTTTTAAATAGGAATAATCTTTTTTCTTCAGGAGTGTTTATTTTGTTTAAAGAATTAATGATATTTTTGTAATTCTTTTTTAATTCTAAGAGATATTTTGTTTTGATGTTGTGAAATCTTATTTTTTTCTTGAGCAAGTTTTTTGGATTGTAGTTTGAATAAAGAAATTTTTTTCTTTTAAATTCTTCAATACACTCGTCGGCTTTGAATCCCGAAGATTGAGGTGTTAATATACAGAAACATAATTCATAGAATAAATTGTCTCCTTTTACTTTTTTAAAGTCTTTAAGCCTGGAGAGAATTTCTTTTTTTCTTGGAATATAGGCCTTCTCTAAGTGTTTCATAAATTGTAGGGAATAGATAGATTATTAAAGTTTTATTGATTATCAGGGGTGTTTTGGGGGGTTTTGGATGAAGTATGTATATCCCTTTGAAGAAGGCAATAAGGATATGAAAGAGATACTGGGAGGTAAAGGAGCCAATCTGGCTGAGATGAAAAGATTGGGCTTGCCTGTTCCTTGTGGTTTTACTATTAGTATAGATGTTTGTAAGGAGTATCATGATACTAATAAGGAATATCCGGATGGCGTTATTGCTCAAATAAAAGAAAATTTACAAAAATTAGAAGATGAGATGGGGGCAAAATTGGGAGATAAAAATAATCCCTTGTTAGTTTCTGTTCGTTCTGGTGCTGCCAGGTCTATGCCTGGAATGTTGGATACTATATTAAATTTGGGTTTAAATGATGAAACTGTTAAAGGCTTGATAAATAAAACGGGCAACAAAAGATTTGCTTATGATTCTTATAGAAGATTTATACAAATGTTTGGTAATGTGGTGCTGGGAGTTAAACATAGAAAATTTGAGGAAATTTTGGATAATGTTAAGAATACTAAAGGGGCAAAGTTTGATACTGAACTTGATGAAGAAGACTTGAAAGAGGTTATTGGAAGATATAACCAATTGATTCAAAATGAAAAGGGTGTTTTTCCTCAACATTCTTTTGATCAGTTAATTATGGCTGTCGATGCTGTTTTGAATTCTTGGGGGGGTTCTAGGGCTATTGCCTATAGAAAATTAAATAACCTTGTTGGTTTGAAAGGAACAGCAGTTAATATACAAGTGATGGTTTTTGGCAATATGGGCGATGATAGCGGTACAGGAGTTTGTTTTTCAAGAGATCCTAGCACAGGAGAAAAGAAATTTTATGGAGAATATCTAATAAATTCCCAAGGAGAAGATGTTGTTGCTGGAATAAGAACGCCCGAACCAATTTCTAAATTAAAAGAAGTAATGCCTGAGTGTTATAAACAGCTTTTAGAGATTAGAGAAAAACTTGAGGAACATTATAAAGATCTCCAAGATATGGAATTTACTATCCAGAACGGTAGATTATATTTGTTGCAAACTAGGAGTGGAAAAAGAACCGGCAGAGCGGCAGTGAATATTGCGGTTGATATGGTTAATGAGGGAGTGTTAACTAAAGAAGAAGCCTTAATGGTTATTGATCCTTCTCAATTAGATCAACTATTGCATAAGCAAATAGATCCTGTTGCGAGGGAGATGTCAGAATTTTTAGCTAGAGGGCTGCCAGCAAGTCCTGGAGCTGCTGTTGGCAGGATAGTTTTTTCACCAGAAGAGGCACATCAAAAAGCTCATGCAGGGTATGATGTAATTTTGGTTAGAACTGAAACTACCCCTGAAGATATAGAAGGGATGAATGCTGCTAAAGGAATTTTAACTGCAAGAGGTGGGATTACTTCCCACGCAGCTGTTATTGCTCGCGGGATGGGAAAATGCTGTGTTGTTGGATGTGGCGATATGGTGATTAATGAAGATGAAAAAATTTTGAAAATTGGAAATGTTGAATTGAGAGAAGGAGATTATATTACATTAGATGGGAGTAGGGGCGAGGTCTTTAAGAATATGGTCGCTGTTATTGATCCGGAATTGGGTGATAATTTTGCAACTTTGATGGGATGGGCAGATGAAGTAAGAAAATTGAAGATTAAGGTTAATGCTGATACACCAAAAGATGCCCAAATTGCTAAAGATTTTGGGGTTGAAGGGATCGGTCTTTGTAGAACAGAGCACATGTTCTTTGAAGGTGAAAGGATTAAATCTGTTAGAGAGATGATTTTAGCCGCGGATTCAGTTGGAAGGAAAAGAGCTTTAGAAAAATTATTAATTGTGCAAAAAGAAGATTTCAAAGGATTATTTAAGGTTATGGATAACTTGCCTATAATAATTAGATTATTAGATCCGCCTTTACATGAATTCCTGCCCAAAGATAAAAGAGATATCGAAGTTATTGCTAAAGAAATGGGAGTTAGTTCGGAGAAATTAAGGAATAAACTTGCTGATTTGCATGAATTTAATCCCATGCTCGGATTCAGAGGATGCAGGATAGGAATTATTTATCCTGAAGTTAATGAAATGCAGATAAAAGCTATTTTTGAAGCTGCTAAAGAAGTTAAAGTTGATGGAGTGACTCCGATTCCCTATATCGAAGTTCCATTAATTGGAAATGTTAAAGAATTTAAGTTGATTAAGGATATTATCCTACGTGTTGCTTCTGAACTGGATTTGGAAGGTATAAATTATAAGATTGGTGCTATGATTGAAGTTCCAAGAGCAGCTATAACCGCTGATGAAATTGCTAAGGGAGTTGATTTTATTAGTTTTGGAACTAATGACTTAACACAAATGACTTGTGGATTTTCAAGAGATGATTCTGGAAGGTTTTTGCCAAAGTATGTTGAAAATGGAATTTATGATAGAGATCCTTTTCAGAGTATTGATGTGGGTGGAGTTGGTAAATTGATGGAAATCTGTGTTAAGAAAGCTAGAGAAATTAATCCTGAAATTGAAATTGGGATTTGTGGTGAACATGCTGGGGATCCCAAGTCGATAGAGTTTTGTCATAAATTAGGATTGGATGATGTGAGTTGTAGCCCATTTAGGGTTCCGATTGCTAGATTAGCTGCTGCTCAGGCGGCTTTGAAGGATGTAGCAGATTAAATTATTTCATATGTAACTCAACAAGATCATTGTCTTTTAAGATATGACTAAGTCCCACTTGGGCTCCATCGAATTTAGCTGATTTTCCCCAAACGCGAGCAAATTTAAAATTTTTCAAGAAGTCTTTATGAATATGTTCAGCTAAAGACCTTATAGTTGAACCCTTTGATAAGGCTACTGGAGGGAAATCTGGATCTTTTCCAGGCATTTTTGTACGTACTTTAATTAATGGGAGGCGTTTCCAGAATTGGTCTGCGATATCTTCTTGGTCATTGTAAATCAGTATGGGGATATTTATATTGGCTTGATCCAATTCGTGATTAAGTAGAGTTTTTTCTTCTGGTGTTTTAAAGAATAACACCATAAGATCTGATTGTCTAATTAATGCTAGATATGCCGGCCCCTTCGGAGAATCTTCAAAGTTTTCGAATAAAGAAGGTATTTCTACCACTTGTAATTTTATTCCGTGATAATCTAAAATGCCTACTTCTGATTTTTTTGTTGTGTATTTATAATCAGCTATTTCAACCTTGGCGCCTGTTAGTTTTTTTAGCAAGGTTGATTTTCCAGTGTTTGTAGTCCCTACCAAAGCAACGGTTGCGGCTCCTTCTTTTTTTAATGAGAACCGACCTCCTTTTTTAGATTGTTTCTTTTGTTTTTGTAATTTATTCTTTAGTTTTGCTATTTTATTCTTTATATCCGAGGCTAGTTTTTCTGCACTTTTATGCTTAGGACAAGTTTGGTACATTAATTTTAAAGCTTGTAGTCTTTCTTCATCACTTTTAGCATTGTTGTATTCTTCTTGAGCATTAGCATATTTATAATCTGGATTTGTTGCCATAGGAATATTAACTGAGGAGGGTTAATAAATAATTTTCTATATTTTTTTAAGGGCTTTTTTGAACCAATGTCTTAAACGTATTTCATTATTTTTTTCTTCTACTAGATCTTTTTTTGTTAGTTTTAGGAGTAAGCTCGAGTTTATCTTTCGTTTTTTAAGGCTTCCTTTTTCAACCAAGGTGTTAATAATATTTTTTTCTTGTGAAGTGAATTTTTCTATTAAGTAAACAGCTAATTCTTTTTTTCGGAGATTGTAGATTCTTTCTCTTTCGTAAAAAAGTATTAGTAATGAGATTATTAGAAGTCCTGAAAAAACCCAAGGGAAAAGAGACCAAAAGTAAGTAAGCCGAGTATCTCCTATTTCTCTAACGATATAATTCATTCTTTTATCAAAACTTTTTTTGGAGTAGAAGGCAATATCGTTCTCTCCGCAGATGATGGCTGCCAAAGGTTCATTTTTTTGGCCAAAATTAAAGATATCTGCTCTTGACATCTCGCAATTTCCATCTAGATGAGAGTGTATTGTTGCTATGACGCTAAGACCTTTACATTTTGCATGTTCTACTGCATAGAGACCTTGGCCTGCAATTTCAGGAAATTCTATTTTTGTTATTTGGTAAATGCCATCAGAATATCTTCCTTCAAGACAAGCTGCAAATTCGTGAGGTTGGTTTAATAAGGAGTTTATAGTTTCTGCGATTTCTCTTGGGATTATTATTGTTGCTTTTGGGTCTTCTTTTAGGAGTAATGGCGGGATTAATTTATTTATGCACCTGTTGTTCACACATCTTTGGTCTACTAAACAAGGATTGTCTTGTGGGCAAGAAGTGCATGTTTCTGATTCGTCTGGATCTACTAAACCATCTCCACAGAAAGCGGGGGCTGTAGAGATTACGAGTAATATTGCAAAAAGAAAAATCGCACCTCTTTTCATGCGTATAAAGGTATATTGTTTGTATATAATATTTTCGACATTAATTCTTTGTTATTCTTATTACCTTGCCATCGCTTAGATAGGCTGTCCTGTCTGCCTGTTTTGCTATTTTATTATCATGTGTGACCATTACTAATGTCTTGTTTTCTGATTTCTGAAGTTTTCTTAATAATTCCAATATTTCCTTGCCTGTTTTTGAATCCAAGTTTCCTGTTGGTTCATCTGCAAGTATAACTTCTGGATTATTAGATAAGGATCTAGCTATCGCGACTCTCTGTTTCTCTCCACCTGACAGTTGAGAGGGAAGATTTTTCATTCTGTGTTCCAACCCTACTAGCTCTAATAGTTTCTTTGCTCTTGCTATTCTTTCATCTGCTTGTATTCCTTGGAAAGTCATTGGGAGGATTACATTTTCTAAAGCGTTTAGAGAGGAGATTAAATTAAATGCTTGGAATATGAAACCTATTTTTCTTCCTCTTATTTGTGCTAATTCTGATTCTGCCAAATGTGCGATGTTCTTTCCGTCTAAAAGTATTTCTCCTTTTGTTGGAACGTCTAGTGCTCCTACTGAATTCAATATTGTACTCTTGCCGCTTCCACTTGGCCCCATTATCGCTAAGAACTCTCCTTTAAATACATCCAGAGTTGCTCCTCTTAATGCAGGGTAGGTTACTTCTTCTATTTTGTATATCTTCCATACCTGTTTTAGTTCAATTACTTTTTCCATTTTATTCATACCTTAGTGCGTCTACAGGTTTTAACTTTGCTGCTCTATATGCCGGAGCTAAGCCTGCTATAACTCCAACAGCGAATGCGAATAAGGTTGCGAAAACTATCAATCCATAGTTAACTGAAATTGATAATAAACCGAAGTTAAAAACTTTTGCGATTCCTTTTATTAGGAAAGAAACTGCTGTTCCACCTATTCCGCCCACTAAACCTCCCACTAAACCAAATATTCCTGCCTCAAATACGAAAATCATTAAAACATCTGAATTTTTAGCTCCGATGGATTTCATTATGCCTATATCTCTTGTTCTTTCTAAAACTGAGGTATACATTGAGTTCATTATTCCTATGCCTCCTACTACAAGAGAGATTGCTGCTATTCCGATTAAGATAAATTGGACTACTCCGAGGATCAGACTAAGTTGCTCTATTATTTGTGCTGGGGTTATAACATCAAAATCTTCATTATCTCTTGCTCTTTTTAATTTAGACTCTATTTTTTCCCTTATTTCCTCAACATCTAAGCCTTCTTGTACCTTGGCTGCTATAATTGTTACTGCATTTGGTTCATTAAATAGATTTCTTGTTGTTTCTATTGGTGTGAAGATTATGTTGTCTGTGCCTATTGTTCCTGTTTCTTTGAATACGCCTACAACTCTAAATTTTTTATCTTCAATTTTGATGCTATTTTTTACTAAGATTTCCTTGTCGAATAAGTCATCTCCTAAGGTTGCACCAACGATAGCTACACTTGTATCTCCTGGTTCGAGGATTCTTCCATCATCTATTTCAAAGTTTAAATCATAAAAAGCATCTTTCGCTAGTTTTGGGTCTAGTGATTGAACCATTATAAGGTTTTCTTTGTTGTTGTATTCTACTTTCCCATTTTGGGTAAAAAGTTCTGCTACATATTCTAAGCCTTTGACTTTTTTGACAGTCGCGGTATCATCCTGAGATAGAACACTTGTTTCTGTTGGCGCTCCCCTCAAACCTCTTGGTACTACTCTAACTATTGATACTCCAAATTGTTCGAATTGTTCTTCTATCGCTGTTTCTAGTCCTTCGCTTACTGTTACTAAGGCCACTATTGATGCAATTCCTATTATAATTCCTAAAGTGGTTAGCCAGGATCTTAGTTTTCTGTGGGTTATGTAACCGACAGCCAGCCTTATAAGTGCATTAGTCAAAGCGCAACGCCTCCACTGGTTTTAATTTTGATGCTCTGTGTGCTGGAAGTGCACCTGAAATACTTCCAATGATTATTGCAAATAATAATCCACCAAGAACTACTTTTGGATCAATACTTATTGATAATACTGCATATCCTGCTTGTTTTGCTCCGGCGTCTATGATTAAAGCAAATCCTGAGCCAATAATAATTCCTACAATACCTCCAATAAGTCCCAATATTGCTGATTCTGTTAAGAAAACCATCAAAATTGCAGAATTTTTAGCTCCTATTGATTTCATTATTCCTATGTCTCTTGTTCTTTCTAAAACTGAAGTATACATTGAGTTCATTATTCCTATGCCTCCTACTACAAGAGAGATTGCTGCTATGCTTCCCAATATTACTTGTATTATATTTAAAATTGAACCAAATTGCTCTAGAAGTTGTTCTGGGGTCAGTACTGAGAAGAAATCATCATCTCTTGCTTTTTCTAGTTTTTTAGATAATTTATCTGCAAAGAAGGTTATGTCCACTCCGGGTTTTACTTTTATTTCAATTGCGCTAATTTCATCTGGTTTATTAAATAATTCACGTGCATCTTCCATTGCAAAATAAACAGCGGAATCATCTTCTGAATTACCAATTTCGCTCAAGATTCCAATAACACGAAGTTTTTTTCCCTTGACTTCTACTTGGTTATTTACACGAACCTCTTTATCAAAGAAATCATAAGCTATTTTATGGCCTAACATTACCACGCCTTTTTCACCATTTTTGAAGAATCTTCCTTTTGCTGCTGTTACATCAAGATCTTCAAATTTTTTTTCAAGATCATCTGTCTCTACTCCCCCGGCATATTGGATAAAGCCATCTTCGTTTCCGAAGGTCATCTCTGTGCTGGTCATCAGGAAGGGATTTATCCATTCAACTTCTGGTTGTTTTTTTATTAGGTCAACGTCGTCTGTTGTGAGACCTTCTCCCAGGTCTAAGCCAAACATTGCGGGCATTACATATAATCTATCTGTGCCTATTTTTTCAAATTGTTCTGTTACAAAATTTTCTAAACCTTGAGAAACAGTGATTAGTGAAATTATGGCTGTTATGCCTATAACAATTCCGAGCACAGTTAAAAAAGATCTTAGTTTTCGATGGGTTATATTGCCTACGGCAAGTTTGAGATATTCTATCATCGCAATTTAATTAAAAAGACTCTTAGTTTTCTTGGAACTCTTTTTATGTAACGCCATCGGAGATGTCTAAATATTGAAACTACAAACCTTAATATTCCTAAAATGAATTTTTTGATTGCAGTTTTGATTGCTTTTGGTAAGTCCTTTACTTTCCTGTACTCTTTTATAGTCATGTATGCGAGAATTACTAAGATTAAGATATAAAGGGCTGTATAAGATCTTTTTGTTACTGATAAACCAAATTTTTTAGCTTCTCTTTTTGAGTAAGTTCTTATGACTAGGGATTTCTCATCCAAGATTTGTTTATTGAAATTGTCTTTGTAGGATAATCTAAAAGTTAATGGTATTTCCTCGGGACATCGAAAATAACAATTTTTTAAGAAAATAGTATACTCTGCGGTTTCAAAATCATCTGGTTCTAGGTTTCCTAGATAAATTCTTGGATTGGATGTGACTATATATTTATCTGTTGATGATAGTTCCATAGATAAAAACTTTATGTCTGAAGTTCCGATGTCTGATAAAGAAATTGTTACTGTTGGGGATGTTCCTCTTATTAATGGGTCTGATTCTTCTAGATTCAATTCATATTCTGATTCTGAATAGACTACCAATCCCAATTTTAATGATTTGGTAAATTTGTTTTCATTGGTATCATAGAAAGTAATCTCTAAAGGCAGAGAATAAGAATCTATATCTGCATCAGGACTAACCTGTACATTGAAGGTTACTGATGATTTCCCATTAGGAGCTAATGAAGTAATTCTTCTTTCATTTGTTGTTTTTATTGGTGAGAAGGGCTCTGAAAAATTTAATTTTATATCAATGTCTGTTAGAGTTACTGGTGCAGAGTTTTGTAATGTTAGTGTTACTTCTGCTGATTCTCCTGGCGCGATTCTTTCTGGTTTTACAGTTACTCTATCAAATGCAATATTTCTATCTAAAGTTTCTAATGGTATTGTAAATGATTCTGATATGATTTCATCTGAAAAACTTCCTTCGTATTGAAAATCTAAATTAAAAGAAGTTTCTGCTATAGAGTCTACATGAAAATCGTGAGTGAGAGTATATGTTTTTCCTATAGTCAAATCTGGGAGTTTTATTTTTTCAGTGTTTGTTGTTAATGGGAAATCATCTACAAATTGAAAATAGAAGTTTGTTATTTTTGGATATCCCAGGTTTTTAACTCTGAATGTTGCTGTGAAATCTGTTCCTGGCTGGATGGGAGAGGGATCATAACTTAATAATTCTATTTTTAGGACCTCTGGATCCGCGCCCCCTACTTGGTATGATGCTGATTGTATTGCTAAGATGGACGGAATAATTAGAGTTAAAACTAATATGCTTAAAAATAATTTCTTCATTTTTACCCCTTATTACTTTTAAGTTCGAAATCGTTATTTATTAATGTTTTGATAGGGGGAAGAGAAGAATTTAAAAGGGATAATGTTAGGGATAGTCTTATTATGCGGGGATGCCGGAGCGGTCAAATTAGCTTTTCTTTGGAAAAGAAAACCTAGGAAAAGAAAGACTAGACGGGATGGACTCAAAATCCATTGGCTTAGTGCCTACGCAGGTTCGAATCCTGTTCCCCGCATATGTTTTTTCTAATATTGTTTAAAAGAGATAAATGTTTTTAAAGGGCGCCTTAGAGTCAATTTTCTATGAAAATTTCAGTTTTTGGCGCAGGGTATGTGGGATTAACTACTGCTGCTTGTTTGGCAGAAAAGGGTAATCATGTTACAGCTTACGATATTGATAAAGATAAAATTGCATTATTAAAATTGGGTGGAGTGCCTATAGAGGAAGATGGATTGGGCGGAATCCTGAGCAATGTTACAAATTCTGAAGGGGATACTCCTTTTCTAAGGTTTAGTTCTGATGTGGTGAGAGCAGTTAGGGATTCCGATTTGTTGATTGCTGCTGTTGGAACGCCATTTGAAAATCGTTTTATGAATACGGAACAGATTTGGAGTGTTGCACGAAGTATTCAGGAGGCTGTTGGTGAAGATCGAAAAATTCTTGCAATAAAAAGTACTGTGCCTGTTGGAACTACACGAGAAGTTCAGGAATTTTTTGACGATCATGGACAAAATGTTGTTGTTGTTTCAAATCCTGAGTTTTTAGTAGAAGGAAAGGCTGTTGCAGATACAAAAAGGCCAGATAGGGTTATAGTTGGTACAGATCACCGTGAAATAGTTCAGAATGTTTGTGATGAGTTGTATGCCCCTTTTTTGAGAAGAGGGGGTGGAGGAGTCTTGTATATGAATCCTTCTTCTTCGGAATTATCAAAGCTTGCAGCAAATGCCTATTTAGCAATGAGAATTTCTTTTATTAATGAAATTGCAAATTTTGCAGAAGCTATTGGTGCTGATATTGATGAAGTTCGATTAGGCATGGGTTCTGATAGAAGAATTGGAATGCATTACCTTTTCCCTGGGCAAGGATACGGAGGGAGTTGTTTTCCTAAAGATTTGCCTACTTTAATTGAACAAATAAAAAGGGGGGGGTTAAAATCTTGGGTTTTGGAAGGAGCCTATCAGAGAAATGCGGCACAAAAAAGAGTTTTATCTGAAAAGGTGATTTCACGCTTTGGTAGAGATTATGATGAGAACTTAGATAGTCTGACACTTGGTATGTGGGGATTGGCTTTTAAGGCTGATACAGATGATGTTAGGGAGTCTCCTGCGATAGAGGCAATAAAACTTTTAACTGGAAGGGGAGCCAGGGTCGTGGCATATGACCCTATTGCAGGAGATAATGCGAGCAGAGAATTGACTGCTCAGATGGGTATGGGAAAAGTTGTTATTGTTGATCAACAATATTTTGCACTTAATGGTTGTGATGCCTTGGTGGTTTGTACTGAATGGGATGCGTTTAGGTCTCCTGATTTTGATAGAATCCATAAAGAATTGAAGAACCCAATAGTGTTTGATGGGAGAAATTTGTATAACCCAAACCAGATGGAAAAAAGAGGATTTGAGTATTATTCTATTGGGAGAAGACAGATTACTCAAAGAAGCTAAAGGTTTATATTAAAGAGAATTATTACTAAGATTAAACATGAGAATATTAGTTACTGGTGGAGCAGGGTTTATCGGAAGTCATTTATGTGGAGCCTTGTTAAACAAGGGGCATAAAGTTATTTGTCTAGATAATTTGTATACTGGGTCCAAAGATAATATTAAACATTTGATGGATAATCCAGATTTTGAATTTTTAGAGAAAGACGTAACAGAACCTATTGATATCGAAGTAGATCAGATATATAATTTGGCGTGTCCTGCCTCTCCTGTTCATTATCAAAAAAATCCCATAAAAACTTTTGAGACGAGTGTACTTGGGATAAGGAATATGCTTGAATTATGCAGGAAGAATGGTTGTGTACTTTTACAAGCATCTACTTCTGAGATTTATGGCGATCCTTTAGAACATCCTCAGACTGAAAAATATTGGGGAAATGTGAATTCAATTGGGATTAGAGCTTGTTACGATGAGGGGAAAAGGGCTGCTGAAACCTTAATTATGGATTATAAAAGAATGTATGGGTTGAATGTGAAGATAGCTAGGATATTTAATACATACGGGCCAAAAATGGAGATCGGTGATGGGAGGGTTGTTTCTAATTTTGTTGTGCAAGCCTTGCAAGGGAAAGATATAACTGTTTTTGGCGATGGTAATCAAACAAGAAGCTTTTGTTATATTTCTGATATGGTTGAGGGTCTTATAAAAATGATGGAATCAAATGAAACCGGTCCTACAAATTTAGGAAATCCTAATGAGTTTACTATAACTGATTTTGCTAATAAGGTGGTTAATCTTATTGGTAGTGGTTCTAAGATAATTTTTGAAAAACTTCCTGAAGATGATCCTAAAAAAAGAAATCCCAACATAACTTTAGCTAAGGAAAAATTGGGATGGGGGCCAGTAGTGCAGCTGGATGAGGGCCTTTCCAAAACAATAAATTATTTTAAAGGGTTAATTAACTGAATCTATTATGAAAGTAGTTATTGATAAAAAAGGAAATAAATATTTCTGGCAAAAAGGAGAGCTACATACTTCTCTGGGAGTTATTAAAGATGTTAAAAATGGGATTGTTAAGAGTAATTTAGGAAATGAATTTATTGTTTTTGATGCTGGTTTTGTGGATAAATTGGAGAAAATAAAAAGAGGGCCTGCGATTATTTTGAAAAAAGACGTTGGCGAGATTGTTGCACATACTGGGATTAGTCAAAAAAGTAAAATCGTTGAAGGGGGCAGTGGTTGTGGTGTACTTGCTGCTTTTCTAGGGAATGTAAGTGATAATGTTGTTAGTTATGAAAAAAATAGGTCTTTTTTTGAGATTGCTAAAAAGAATTTGGAATTTTTGGGTGTTCAAGTAAAACTGAAAAATAAAGATCTTCATGAGGGTATAGATGAAAAAAATTTGGATTTGGTTGTTTTAGATTTGCTAGATCCTTGGAAGGTTTTTTTACATGCTAAAAAAAGTTTGAAGTCTGGTGGTTTTTTGGTTTGTTATTTAACTAATATTAATCAGGTTATGGAGTGTGCTAAAAATTTAGAAGGGTTTTATTTGGAGAAGGTTTTAGAGAATATTGAAAGAGGGTGGGTTGTTGATGGTTTTAAAGTTAGACCAGAACATAATGGATTAATGCATACCGGGTTTTTGTTATTTGCTAGGAGAGTTTAGATGGAAGAGAAAGAAGTAAAGATTGTGTATACCAATTGGAGAGGCGAGACTGGGATAAGACGGATAATTCCAAAAGAAATAATTTTTACATCAAACGAATGGCATAAAGAGAAACAATGGTGTTTAGTGGCTTATGACCCTGATAAAAAAGCGGATAGAACTTTTGCTTTGAAAGACATTAAGTCTTGGTTTTTGGAATAGAAAATGGGAATCGAGAAAATTACTTGCGATATATTTGGAGCTAACGTAGAAACTCTTTTTGAGGCGTTAATATCTGGTGATGTGGATTTGCATGTGGAAGATAATGGTCGTTTAGTTCCAAGGGCGTTTGCTCATAAAGAGGGATGTAGGGATTGTGGACTTCTTTTTGGAGGTTATTTGGCTGAAAATGCTGGAAGATTCAAGGATGTGGGATTGGCTACGAATTATGGAACTAATGTTGAAAGAATTAAGAAATACATTCAGTCACAAAATTAAATTAGAAAGCTTTAAAAACCACTTTTTCTTTAGATTAGATAACCAAGCTGCTTATTCTCGATTATCTAATCTTATTATTATTAAAGAATTTGCGTTTAAAAACGTTTCGATTAGCTTTTCTTAGAGAGAAAGGTTAGGAAAAAGGATACAAAATGGAAGAGAAAAAATATGTTGTGGACACTTCGGCTATTATAGAAAAAGCTGTAACTGAACTAATCAAAAAGAAAAAAATAGCTGGGACTATCTTAATCCCAAATGCGGTTATTGCAGAATTAGAAAATCAAGGGAATAGAGGTTTAGAGATAGGTTTTATTGGTTTAGAGGAAATACAGGAGATAAGAAAAAGTAAAAAAGTAAAATTGGAATTTGTTGGCGACAGGCCAAATGAACTACAAATCAAATTTGCTAAATCTGGAGAAATTGATGCGCTCATAAGAGAAATCGCATTTAAAGAAAAAGCAATTTTGATTACTGGAGATTTTGTTCAGGCTGAATCTGGAAAGGCCTTTGGATTAGAGGTTATACACTTAGAGAGAAAAGAGCCTAAAGAGAAATTAGAGCTTGAGAAGTATTTTGATAGCAGAACAATGAGTGTGCATTTGAAAGAAGATTCTTATCCTCATGCAAAAAAGGGAAAACCTGGGGAGTGGGAATTAGTGAAAGTTGGAAAGGATAGGTTGAGTAAGGAAGATATTGAAGAGATGGCAAAAGAGGTTGTTGAAAAAAGTAGAGTTGACCCTAAGACTTTTGTTGAGATTTCTAGAAGAGGAAGCACTATTGTGCAGAGCAGGAATTATAGAGTTGTTATTGTTAAACCTCCTTTAAGCGATGGCTGGGAAATGACTGTTGTTAGACCAATTAAGAAATTAGAGTTGGATGAATATAAACTTCCTAAAGAATTACTTGAGAGAATGAAGGATACCGCTAAAGGTGTTATTGTGGCTGGAGAACCTGGTAGTGGAAAAAGTACTATGGTTTCTGCTTTTGCAGACTTTTATCTAAAACAAAGAAATGTTGTGAAAACGATTGAGAGTCCAAGAGACTTGCAATTAGATGATGAGATTACGCAGTATAGCAAAAACTTTGCTTCTCAGGGAGAACTTCATGATATTTTATTTTTGTCCAGGCCAGATTATATTATTTTTGATGAGATGAGAGACACACCCGATTTTCAATTGTTTAGTGATTTAAGATTGGCTGGATCAAATGTTTTGGGTGTTTTGCATTCAAGCAGTCCTATTGATTCTGTTCAAAGATTTATTTCCAGGCTTGATATTGGATTGATTCCTAGTATTTTAGATACTGTTCTTTTTGTTGAGAAAGGCAATGTTGGCAAGGTTTTAAGTTTGAAATTACTTGTGAAGGTTCCTAGTGGTATGACAGAGAGTGATTTAGCAAGACCTGTAGTTGAAGTAAGAGAATTTGAAACCAGTAAATTAGAATATGAGATTTATAGTTATGGTGAACAAACAGTTGTCATTAAGGTTGAGGAAAGTGGGAAACAAAGCGGTATTAAGGAACTTGCTAAAAAAGCAATTGAGCAGGAGTTATTAAGGCACTGTAGTTCTTGTGAGGTTTCTTTGAGTGGAAATAATAAAGTGGTTGTTAGTGTTCCTGAAAGGGATATTTCTAGAGTTATTGGTAGAGATGGAAAAATAATTATGGCTATTGAGAAAAAATTAGGTGTGAGTATTGATGTCAAAGAGTTGAAGAAAGAAAAAGAAAAAGTAGATTATGATATTAGAGAGGATAAGAAACTTATAAGATTTTATGTTGAGCCTGGCAGAGAGATAGAGATATTTATTGATAGTAAATTATTGTTGACTGGGTATAGTAGTAGGAAAGGAGAAGTTAAGATACATAGACAAAGCCAAGTTGGAAGAGAGATTTTAGATGCTATGCACAAAGAGAAAAAGATAGAGGTTAGGGGTTAGATAGTTTTTTAAAATTAGGATATTCTGTTTTTGTTATGGGCCTGTAGCTCAGCTTGGATAGAGTTGGAATAATGTCCAAAGCACTTCTCTCCTATTAGTGTAGGGGATAGGAAGGGGTCGTGGGTTCGAATCCTACCAGGCCCGTATTTTTAAGGAGCAAAAATGGAAAAAGAAAAAATAATTGTTGCTGCTAGTGGTTACTTTGATCCAATCCATATTGGACATATTGAATATTTGAGGGAAGCTAAGAGGTTGGGGGATAAATTAATTGTGATTGTTAATAATGATAAACAAACGGTTTTGAAAAAAGGATATGAGTTTATGCCAGTTAAGGAACGCGTGGAGATAGTTAAGGCTCTTAAGTTTGTTGATGAAGTTTTTGTAAGCCTAGATGAAGATAAAAGTGTTTGTAAATCTTTAGAGGTTGTTAAGCCGGATATTTTTGCAAAAGGCGGGGATAGATTTAGTTATGAAATTCCAGAGGCTAAAGTGTGTAAAAAATTAGGAATTAAAATTGTTCATGGTCTCGGTGATAAAATACAATCTTCTTCTGAGCTAATTGAGAAAAATAAGAAGGTTTGAGATGGATCAGCTAAAACGGCATCCCTGGAGAAATATTGCTTTTGGATTGGTTTTGATCTATTTGGGATGGAAAATGGGTGGATTTTTTAAGGTGAATTACGTTATTGGTATTGGTGGGATTTTACTTGGGTTGTGGGAACTTTGGAGGAAGAAGAAATGAATCTATGCGCCGACTGGGATTTGAAATCCTGGATAATAAGTGAAGTTTATCATCTCCCAGGTCAATGGCTTGGAAGGCCATTATTCTACCACTAAACTATCGGCGCACAATTGAGAAGTATATAAAAACAATTTATAAACCTTACTTAATCTTTCCTAGTTCTTCTGCTACTTTATCAGAGTATGATCTTCTTGGAGATTGCTGAACCAAAAAGGGGTGAAGTTTTGGTCTGCCTTTTTCTTTTTTGTTCTTGCCTCTTTTTAGTATGAAGTAAATGATTATTAGTAAAACTAGAGCTATTATAGGAAATAGAATAATGAAGAAAGGAAACTTACTTTTTTTGCAATCGTCAGGACAATTTTCAATGGTTTCTCCGTAATCTGAATCACAACTGGTGTTAGGACAAAGTGGATATGTATCTGAACCATCTGAAGTGCCATCTCCATCAGTATCCGCGTTGTATACATCCGTGCCTAACTCTCCTTCTCTAGAATCTGTAAGACCATCATTATCTGAATCTATTTCTGGTTGCGGGCAAAGTGCGGGGCATGGGCCTCCGCAATCTGCACCTTCTTCTAATTGATTTTGAAGGCTGTCTGAACAGGTTGGGCAGGCTGGACAATTAGTTCCACCACAATCGGATATAGTTCCTTGAGCGTTTATTGTAACATTTACTTGAGTCTCATCTCCATCTAAAATACCGTTTAAACATGGGTCAGGACATGGTGGGCATGAGCCTCCGCAATCTATGGCTAGTTCACCATGATTTTGTATTCCATCATCACAAGAATTTATGAAAATACAATCAGTATCAAATTCATCTATTAGTCCATCACAATCATTATCAAGATCATCAAAACATGAATTGCCTGTTTCATTTACTGGTGTAACTCCGCCTTCACAATCAGACCAAGCTCCACTTCTGCAAGTTCTGAGAGGCCTATTATCTTTACATATGCCAAGGTTGGGTCCGCATGGTTGAGTATCTCCTTCTGTGCAAAGACAGTTTTCATCTACTACCCCATCACAATCGTTGTCTATATCATCATCACAAACTTCTTCTTGTGGGGTTACATCGCATGCGCTCCAGGATCCTGCAAAACAAACTTGGTTACCCCCCGCACATATTCCTCCGCCGGGACAATTTCTTATATCTCCTTCTTGACAAGCACTTTCAAAATCTATTTCAGAATAGACAAACAGCATACCCTCTTTATGTGTAAATACGATTCCGGTTTCCATTAGATTTTTTTGGTCTCCTTCCTCTACTTCTTCATACGCATAACCGTTTGCTACATTAGACCAACCTGTTGGCACCAGTTTATAGAGCGATCTGAATTTATCATTAGCCCAAGAAGGACTAAATGGACCAGAGTCTTGAGGGAGGTCTTCTACATCCTCCTCGAAAACAGGATTGGAGGGGCCAACAACTATCCCAAAACGGGGTAACGTTATTAGGCGCCAAGTAAGATAGTCGTATGCTAGGTCATATGTGCTAAAGGCTACCGCTAGTGACATATTATAGGCGCCCGCGTATATAGTTTTTGAGTCTGTAGTAATTTCAATGCCTAGAAATCTTAAATAATTATTTTCATTAACTTCATAGATTATAAAGTTACATAATGTGCTTTGAGATGAACCACTTTCTCTCAGAATTCTTCCAATGATATCATCAAATGGTTCATCAAAAACACTATTCCATAATGCAATTAGTTCTTGATCTGTACAATCGTTTGGTAAGGAGAGTTGGTATATTGTGAATCCGATAATTTCAGGTACTTGGGATGTGGATAATCTTTCTAAATTTATATAGGTGATGAAAAAACTTGCAGCTAGGATTATTAATACAATTATTGTAAATTTCAATCTCATTTTTTAATAAAGTCTAAAATAATTTGGTTCGTTCTTTTCTTTTTTTATTGAGTTGTTCAAGGGCATGGTCTATTTGTTCTTTACTCCACCCTTTGGATAAAAGAATTTTGGTTATCTTTTCTATTGACATATGTATACTAGATCTTTCTATGTAATTGATAAGATTGATTTTGTCTGCTTCTGATTTAAATAATTTCTTTTTGTGGAAGAGTGAGCGGAAACTGTATTTCCCTTTGTAAAAATTTATGTAGTATAGTAAGATTAAGAAAATTAGTATGATCATGATTATTGTCACCCATGGGGCTTTTCTTTTACAATCCTCTGGACAGAGTATCTTGTCTTCAAGGGGGATTGTGCAAATACCATCCCCACAAACAGCTTCTTGAAATCCGTCTTGTTGTTGTGCTGCTGCTCCCTCAATACTGACTATCAATGTTCGAATATTTGGTAGGCTATTAGTTACATCTCCGAGAATTTGGTATACTAATTTTGCAGAACCTAAATGAAGTTCTAATTTTAGTGTTGCTCCAGAACCCACTGTGGCAACAGGTTGTTTGTATTCTACTTCACTAACGGTTGCAACTGAAGACGGGATATCTTCTATAACATAAGGATTTGCTAATGATGTGCTGATGTCTCTTATTACAAGAGTTCTTTCTTGGATTTGGTCTGTTTGAGTTTTTAATCTATAAGCAATTGATCTTGAGTTTATGGTTGCTAAACCTTGTACTGAGAGAACATAGTCTTTAACTTCAGTTGATGTTTGTCCTTGTGGCAGATAAAAATCTTGAACTTGTGTTGGCGGTATAGTTGGTAAGTTTGAGACTTCATTTGAGATATACAACTCCTTAGGGACCTCTGCAATTAGACTAATAATTGAGGTTCTAATTCCTGCGATTGCTGCAGTTTTATTTTGTTCGTTCATTGTAGTGTTGCTTTTGAGGTCTTCTAATTGTGTTTGATAAGATTGCAAGGGAGATCTTTTTGCGTTTAGATTTAGGTCAAGGAATTCCAGGATTGGTATAATTGCTGGATCTGAAAGATATTCATCTATTTTTTCTAGAGTATTATTAATAAGTATCTCTGGGTCTTCTTCAGAAATTGCTGCGGGATTTATTTCAACATCGGTAAAAACATATTTTGAGCCGAAAGTTATTTTCAAAGGTAAAATTTGAATGTATGGAACTTGTGGAGCGGTTAGGTTTTCTATGATTGATAAGGGAATGGTTAAGTTTAATCCTCTTGTTAAGTTTTTGGTACTGATTTTTGTAAGAATTTCTGATTTCTCTCTGTATTTTTCGAATACGACTCCAACATTGCTTATCTCAATTAAATTGTTCGGTAAAGAGACTATTCCCTCTGATTGTGATCCTACTTCAAGAGGCACGATGCAATTTCCTTGGTTGTCTTGGTTGCAAATCTCTAAATAGTCTTCAATTTTTCCAGTGAAAGAGCTTTTGGTGGATTTTAATCCTTCAGAAAATGGTATTCCTTCGTTGAAAATACCATCATATTCCGGGAGATTTATTTTTAGGAAATAATTCCAACCAAGCCTTCTATTGCAATCAATACCATCAGTGCTGTCCTCACAATCGTATGTTCTTGGGCCTCCGTAATTGTCAATATTTAAAACAAAGAGATTGCCTGTCATGTCTGTTTTAGCATATACGCAAAATAAGATATCGCTATTTCTGATACGCGGAGCTGCGAAGTCCAACTCGCAACTTGCCCATTCAGAATTTTGGCTAGTTATTGGTGGGAGCATACATTCTTCGGCTTCTGTTCCGTGGGCTTTTAGATTGTTGCCGGGTGGGCCAAAGGCCCTTACATAGACTGGAATTTGAATACCTGAGGCGAGTCTATACCTTACACTTACGTTTACTCTATCTACATCCTTTCCTAGATTAATCAATTCACAATAATACTCTTCTGGTGCTACAATTGTTCTTTCTCCTTGGGTTTGGGCTTCATTTAGGTATCCAGAATGTTTGTAACTAGATTCCCAGCTGGTTAGATTTCCTAGATGAAGCCATTCTCTTGAACCATCTGCTTTTAAATCAATATAAGGAAACTTGGGGTAGTTTCCGTTTGAAGCCAATCCAAAAACAGAAAGGTCATCTCTAATTTCAATGTTGTTTCTATCAACTTTTTGTGCTTTAAATCCTATTAGCTGAGGGGATGGTGGGAAAATTATTCCTTGGTTTAGATTCCCATATAATTCCTGTATTGGCGAGGTAGCTTGATATGTTTTTTCTAATTGGACTAAGGCGTCAATTAATTTTATTTTTTCATGAACGTCTCCTATATCTGCTTGGATGTATTGATTTTCTATTGGGCCTGTAATTTCAAACTTTATATCTCCAAGAAGGTGTTCTCCTGGGGCATAGTTTCCTTTGGTTAGTGTTGTATTAAGATTTGGCTCTATAGGCGTTATTGGTGTTATTAATGGGGTAAATAGGATTAAAAGAACTATCAAGAAAAGTGATTTTTTTGGAAACTCGGACATTAAGTGCACCTCTTTCTTTTTAAATAAAAGACTGATTTTTCTATATAAAGCTTTTGAGTGATTAAAGTCGGAAATTATTTAAATAGGGATTTTAGGTAGGATTTGATATGAGTTTAGAAGAATTTTACAATAAAAATTATAAGAAATTGTTAGTTATACCTATAGTTGTATTTGTACTAAGTATTGTTTATCTTACTATATTTAGCTTAAATCACGGAGATATTCTGGAAAAGGATGTTTCATTAAAGGGCGGAGTGAGTGCTACTTTCTATATTGATAAGGAAGTTGGTTTAGAAGAAATTAAATCTTTTCTTGAGAAAGATTTAGGAAGTTCCGATATCTTTGTAAGGAATTTAGTTGGAATTGAAAGTGCTCAAAATGGGTATATTGTAGAGGCGAGTGGTGTTGAAGCTGATACGATTAAATCTGTACTTGAAAGAAATTTATATGTGGAACTTACTGAAGAGAATTTGTTTATAGAAGAAACAGGAAGCAGGCTTGGTGAAGGGTTCTATAGAGAAATGATTTTTGCACTTGTTATTGCCTTTGTGCTTATGGGTGTAGTAGTTTTGATAATTTACAGGAGCCTTATTCCTTCGATGGCTATTGTTTTTTCTGCTTTGTTTGATATTGTTGTTACTGTTGCGCTAATTGATTTATTTGGAATTAGAATTTCAGCTGCTGGTATAGCTGCTTTAGTCTTAATTATGGGTTATTCTGTTGATACTGATATACTACTTACTACTAGGGTCTTAAAAATAAGAGAGGGCGGTATATGGGATAGGATAAGGGGGGCTGCTAAAACAGGTCTTACGATGAGTGTGACAACTTTCGGAGCTATGCTTGTAGCGTTTATTTTTTCAACATCCTTGGTTTTCAGACAGATGTTTCTTATTATTGCTTTAGGACTTGTGGTGGATGTTATTGCTACCTACCTGATGAATACCGGGATATTAAAGATGTACATGCGTAGGAAGTACAATGAAAATTAAAAAATTATTTTCAATAAGAGTAATAATTTTGCTTTTTGTATTGTTATTGTGTTTGATTGCTATTAATCCAAATCCTTATGCTTCAGGATTAGAAGTAAAAAATGTTGGTGGAGAGGCGGCTTCTCAAGGAATTAAACATGGTGATGTTGTTGAGAGTATTAATGGTGAGACTATTGAGAGTATTGAAGAGTTTAATTCTGTAATTGGTAGTATAGGTGTTAACTCTACTTTTATTTTTAGAAGTAGCGGTGGGGAAGTTGCTTATATTACAACACAGAAACCTGAAATAACTGTGCAAATTGTAAGGACAAATAATATTCAAAAAGGTTTGGATCTCTCAGGTGGAACAAGGGTTTTATTGAGGCCAGATGTTGAGAGAACTGTTAGTGATCAAGAAATAACTAACTTAATTGATGTTCTTAATAATAGATTGAATACCTATGGATTAAGTGATTTGCAGATTAGGTCTGCTAAAGACAGAGAGGGCACTAAACTAGTTTTAATTGAAATTGCTGGAGCTTCAAGACAGGAAGTAAAAGAATTGATAGAGCAACAAGGGGAGTTTGAGGCAAAAATAGGAAATGACACTGTTTTTGTCGGAAGTGAGAAAGATATCACTTTTGTATGTAAAGATGATGGGACCTGTTCTGGTATTAGGAATTGCGATGAAAGTGCTAATGGGGCCTTTTGTACTTTTGAATTTCAAATAAGCTTAAGTGGTGATGCTGCTAAAAGACACGCTGAAATCACAAAGGATATTCCTATAGGAGCTGAAGAGGACGGTGGCCGTGTTTATTTGGAGTTGCCTCTTGATCTGTACCTTGATGGACAGTTAGTAAGCAGCTTACAAATAAGCGAAGGTTTGAAAGGATTGGAGACTACTGCTATTTTAATTTCTGGTCCTGGAAATGGAGCTACTCAGGAAGCAGCTTATGATGATGCATTAAAAGAGATGAATAGATTACAGACAGTATTGATTACTGGAAGTTTACCTTTTGGGCTTGAAATAGAAAAGTTGGATAGTATAAGTCCTTTGTTAGGAGGCAACTTTGTTAAGAACGCTTTTTTTGTTGGTTTTTTGGCATTGATCACTGTAAGTATTATTACATTTATAAGATTTAGAAAATTAAAAATTGTTTTGCCTATGATGTTTACTATGGCGAGCGAAGTTTTTATTATTCTTGGTGTTGCTGCGTTTATAGGTTGGAGATTAGATTTGGTTTCTATTGCTGGTATTATTGCTGCGGTTGGTACTGGAGTTGATGATCAGATTGTTATAACTGATGAGGTTCTTAGAGGGCAAGAGAGGGCATATAACTGGAAGCAGAGAATCAAAAGAGCATTTTTTATTATCTTTGCTGCATATGCTACTACTTTTGTCGCTCTACTTCCTTTATGGAATGCTGGTGCTGGATTAGTAAGGGGTTTTGCAATTACTACTTTGATTGGTATTACTGTTGGTGTGTTGATAACAAGACCTGCTTTTGCTAGTATAGTTGAGAAATTGTTGAGTGACTAAACGCGAGGAGGGGGATTTGAACCCCCAAGTCCGTAAGGACCCGGTTTTCGAGACCGGTGCAATTTCCTGCAACGCCTTTCCCCCAACGCTTTTCTAAAGGGTTGTACCAGGTTATGCGATCCTCGCAAATGTTTTTAAACAGATACTTTGGGAGGTTTAATAATGTTACCGTTGATTCATCTAATACCCTCATTAATAGTTGTTGGATTTTTATTTCCTTTTTATAGCTACTGGAGTTTTACTTTTTTGATTGGCTCTTTCTTGATAGATGTAGATCATTATCTTTGGTATGTTTTTAGGTTTAAGAGTTTTAATTTGAAAAAAGCCTACATCTATTCTTTGCCAGAGAACAAAAGAGAAAAAGATAGTTTGCATATTTTTCATGTTTGGGAATTTTGGGTTTTATTGGGTTTGTTGAGTTTTATTCATAAATTCATTTTTATTGTATTTGTGGGAGTGGTGTTTCATATAATTTTAGATTTTGTAGATTCTTTAAAAAGAAAATGCTCTGGCGCTAGGGCGACATCTTATTTTGCCTGGTTACGGAGACATCCGAGAGTTTAGAAAAATATAGGGGTTACATAAACTTCTAATATGGCTGCAAGAAATACGAGAACGATTGCCAATACTATTAAGTCTACTGAATCAGCTAATATTTTTTTAAAGCTTAGTGAACCGAAATCATGCTTTATGACTGCAACAGATATTATGCCTCCGGCAAGGCCTGCTGTAAAGTAAGATAGTATTTCAAAAGAACCGTGGATAGCATACCTTAAGAGACCTAAGGAGAATATGCCGAGGTAGGAACCTATCTTTAATAAACCCACATAATCCGCAACCGCTCCAATTTTGCTTCTTATCAGGTTTCCAATTGCTACTGCGATTACAGAAGCATTCCAGGTCAGAATGAAAATTGCACCTGCACCATAAAAAAATGAAAAAAAGATACAAAATAAAAGAACTTTTATATTATTTGAAAATATCTGCATGAAAACAGCTGCGTGTTTTGTTGCTGAGATGTCTACTAAGGAACTAGCTCCTGGGCTTATGACATTGCTTATAACTCCTCCGTTTATACTTCTTATTGTTTCAATTTGTGAAGCAAAAGTTATTTGGAGCAATCTATCTGGTAATAAAAGATACCATATGGAAAAAGCGATTACAAAACCGAAGAAAAGAAACATAAAAGCAATTAATGCCCTTGAATGTTTTTTAATAAGTTTAAGTTCAGAAGTAAATTTCAGATCTCTCTTTTCTTCATATTTCATTGTTTTATACATTAATGGAACTGTTGCTAAAACTGTGAGAAAAACGAGAACTAGGCTTGCCTGATTTTTAAAAATCCACAAACCTAAGAACGTACCTATAGAAGCGTACATTAGTCCTAAAAAAAATAGTCTCCAAGGACTACTTAGCGCTTTTTTTGGACCGAATAGGGACTCTAAAACCATTAAAGTTTTTAAGTGGGGATTTCTTTAAATACCTTTTGATTAAGAAAAATTTTATATTTGGTGAAAAAACTAAATAACTGAAGATGGATTTAATTTGTTTTGATTTGGACAATACTTTATTGGATTCGGAGAGAGCGCATGTTTCCGCGTATAATTCCGCTCTGAAAAAAAATGGGTTTTCTCCTTGGAAGTTTAAGGATATTGTTATGTTATTTGGAAGGTCGCATGAAGAATTAGTTTCGATATTGATTGAATCTAAAGATAAAAAAACGATTAGGAAAATACAAAGATATCATGATAGGATACTTGTGAATAAATTTTGCAAATATGCTCGAGTGAAGCGTGGTGTGAAAACGACTTTAGATGTTTTGCGTAAGAGATACTTGCTAGCTGTTGTTTCAAATGCTTCTCATAAGAGTGTTGTGTCCTTATTGGATGGTGCTGGGCTAAATAAGAAGTGCTTCTCTGTCATAATAGGGAATAATGATGTTAAACATTCCAAACCTTCCCCTGATGAGATTTTTAAGGCTGAAAAACTCCTGCATCACAAAGCAAGGTATATGGTTGGGGATTCCACGTATGACGTGTTAGCTGGAAAACGAGCTAAGGTAAAGACTATAGCTGTACTGTCTGGGAGGTATACCCAAAGACGATTAAAAGCTGTGAAACCGGATTATTTGATAAGGGATTTTAAGGGGTTATTGAGAATTCTATAATTGTATAATTTTATAATATAAGTTTATTTATAATCAAATTTATAAAGAGTGAGCATTTTAGAGTGATAAAATGCAATATGAATTGAAGGGGAAGGAGGGTAAGGTTAAGAGATATGAGGTTTCTTATAGCCAGGTACTACAGCAAAAGACAAATAACTTGCTAGCAGCGCTTATCATACTTATTTTAGCACTTTTGTTGGTGATTGGTTTTACTCTTTATAGGATTGATGCATTAAATATTCCGACAAGATTGATATTTGGGTAACGAAAGGTTTTTAAAGAATAGCAAGTATTAATTTTTGTATTAAAGGAGGTGTACTTGATGCAGTATGAAAACAAGATTCTTATTAGTGCAATTCTTATAATTGGTGTAGCTTTAGTTTCATTTAATGTTATTGGTCCGAATATTAGTGGGAAAGTTAGTAAAGGAGGGTTACCTGTTGTTTCGGTATCACCAAAGACCGTGACGTGTAATGGGCCTACTGCCGTGGTTGAAATAACTGTTGACCCGCAAGGTGAGACTATAAGAGGACAAGGTTTTATTTATTTGCCGAGTGGTGCTAATATAGATACCTTTTCTTTTGGAAAGGAAAGTCAATTTACTAATAAAAGGGCTGTTAATTATAAAATAAACTGTGGAGCTTGGAAAGGAAAGACTCTACAGGCTGCAGTAAAAACAAGAGACGGTGTTGTCTATAAAGACTCGTTTAGATTAACATAAAAATGTGGTGGTTTTTAAATGGAAGCAAACAATAAAATTTTAGTTGTGGCGGTTTTAATAGTTTTACTTGGGGTTGTTACTTTTAATTTTAATAGCATCAGTGGGGCTCAGACTAGAGAAAGTGGAATGAGTGCCTTTATTCAAAATCCGCAAGTGACGTGTTCGAGTGCTGGATATGGACAAGGACGATTCGAGTTGAAGTTTACCTTAAGCGGGCAGGGAAATGTAAATTCAGATTTGACACTTACGGATGCTGACGATAACAATAAAAGAGGGGGTTCCTATAGCTTTAGTTCTGGAAGTTACGCTCAAGCTGGGAGTTACAGTATTAATCCATCCTGTGATCAAAACATACTAAGAGAGGGACATAGGTACTTCTTACAGTTTAGAGATAGAAAGGGATTGCTATTTGATTCCGATAATTCTTTTAGAGTAACCTATACATAATTTTTAAAAATGGACAATAGAAAAGTATTACTTTTTGCAGTATTAGTTATATTATTGGCTCTGGTTGGATTGAATTTTAAAGGTATTACTGGTAAGCAATTGGGAGGCGGGGTGGTTATCGAACTTTCTCCCACAGATGTAGACTGCAGGAGACAAGATAGTTCTAAGATTATTTATGTATTTGTTGATGCTGGATCTGTTGGGGTAGACCAAAAATTTTACATGCACAGAGCTGATGATGGAACAAGAGTTGGAGGTTCTTCTGATAACTTATGTCCTCAATCCATCTGTACAGGAGCCCACAGTAAAAACTATAGATTGAGTTGTGGGTTACCATCTGAAGAATACTTTTTTAGGTTTACTAGAGATAATTATAATTTAGTATTTGATTCAGAAGTATTTACATTAACGCACAGTGGTTAGATTTAATTTTTTATGGAAAAAGATAATAGGATTTTAATTGGAAGTATAGTTATCATTGTGCTAGTTGTTATTTCTTTTAATTTTAGTATTACTGGATCTGTAGTTAAGGAATATTCTAGTGTTAGGATAAGAGTTTCTCCTGAAGTTGTTAATGCTGGGGAGGTTGTTTATGTTGATGTTGAAGGGGGTGTAAATGGAGTGAACAATAGAGCGGACTTTATTTATGCTATTGATGATTTAAGAGTTGGCTCTAAGGAAAACATTTGTGGTGATGGTGCTAAATGTTCTGGGGTGGTTAGTTTTAGTTATGTTATCTCTCCAGGCTGGGAACGCGGCGTTTATTATGTGGTTGTATTCGATTATGCCGCTGGAGAATTTGTTCAAGAGGAATTTACAGTAGTTTAATCTTTTTTTATTTCGTGCTTTTTTATAATGATTTGATCCTTTTTTACTGTTATTGAAACTTCTTCATCCTGACAAAAATCACAAATATTAGCTATTATTTTTGGCAGTCTTATAATTCCTGCTTTAATATCAAGACTGGTTAGGATTTCTTTTTCTTTTTTTTGATCTAATTCTAACTCTCTTAGGGCATCTCCTTTTCGTTTTGTTTCTTTGGTTTCATGGAATTCTTTAGTTTTTTCATAAAGAAATTTTGCGATTGTTCCTGCAATGTTTTTTCTTGTGGCTTTTGTGATACCTGCTAAACCTGGAGAAAGGTTTACTTCTATAACCTGAGGTTTGCCTCCGGCATCCAGAATATCTATTGCACAAACATCTGCTCCTATTGCTGCTGCAGACTTTATGGCAATCTGTTCTGTATCGTAATCTGGCTCATATGGCAGACCTTTTCCTCCTGCATGGATATTAGCTCTTAGTTCATCAGGTAGAGCTTTTCTTTTCATTGCTGCCACTACCTTTTTGCCCACCACAATAACCCTAAGATCTGTTGCTCCTGTTTCAACATATTCTTGAAGTAGGTATGGTTGATTAAAGGTTTCCAATGCATCGAGTATTGATTTTGCTGCATTTATTGAATCTGCAAACATAACTCCCTTGCCCTGGGTTCCAGAGGGTATCTTCATGATTATTGGATAATGAACTTGGTTTAAAAGTTCTTTAGCTATATCCGTAGTTGCTGCAAAATAGGTCTTTGGTAAAGGAACTTTGTTTTTTTGTAGTTCTAAAAGTGTAAGGAATTTATTGTGCCCTAAAGTAAATGCTTGAGGACTTAGGGGCATATAAACTTCTGAGCAGAGAGCTCTTGTTATTGATCTTTGCAATAGAGCATATCTAAAAGACCCCCTGACATAAAGGCAATCAAAGTTTTCTAAGGGTTTTCCTTTATACATCACAGACATTTCTTTGCTATCTACTCTGACCTCAAATTGTTTGAGATCTAGGTGTTCTGCTACATCGAAATGGTTTTTAGCTTCCTCTATGATACTCTTGCTGCTTTTTCCACCCAGGCTTATTATTCCTAGTTTCATTTTGAAGGATCTATCAGAAATCCGTGTTTTAGGGTATTTTTTCCTATAAGGATGCCATAATTAAGGTTGTTTCTGTCTATTATTGTGAACTCGGTTTTTAGTATTTTTCCTTTTATTTCTAAATTTGCCGAGTATACTTCTCTTTTAGTTTCTCCATGGGAGGATCTTACCTTTACTTTTTTTCCTGTGGGTTCTAGGTTTAGTTCATCCACCATTGAACGGCATATGGAGCTCCTATCTGCTCCTGTATCAATTTTAGCCTTTAGCTCAACCCCGTTGATTCTTACTTTTTCAATAAGACCAAGAACTATTTTTTCCATATCTTTAAAGGGATGGTTTGTGTTTTTAAAGGTTTTCTATGGTTTTGGGGTATTAGAATTTTATACTTAATATTTTTTCAATTTCCTGTTTGGCTTGCTTTATTGCGCTAGGGGCTTCTCCTCCATGCCAGCTCATTTTTGGTCTTATGCCTGTAGGGAATATTCTTTCTGAGTTATCATCTAAGATTATAGCTGCTCCTTTTAATCTTGGTAGATTATTCATGTATGATTGGATGTCCTCTAATAAATAACTCTGCATCATTGAATTTAATGCGTCTATATCAACTTTCGCAGTAATCCTATGTCCTATCACTATATCGCTTTGGGTTAGTACATCTGGTCTTAATGAGCCGGGTTGTTGTGTAGCCAAAACTAAACTTATTCCTGGTTGCCTTCCTTCTCTGAGAAGTTGTATTAGAGCTTCACTTGTTGGAGTATATTTTTCTTTTCCAATAAACTCGTGAGCTTCATCTATGAAAATCCAGACCATTGGTTTTTCAAGTTCTTTTTCAGTATCAATGAACATTCCTTCTCCAAGGCTTATGTTGTCTAATTCTTCTAATTTTCTGGAGACTATTCTCTCAGCAAGTAATTTTTTACTAATAATGCCAACAGCTAGATTTTTTATATTCCGTCCTCCAGAGGCCTTAGAGTAAGCGCTTAGATCTAGAACTGTAACTTCTCCTCTCTTTAATAAGTCTTTTATTTCTGTTCCATGTTTACTGAATAAGCCCCATTTTTCTGCATTCTTGAATCTGTTTTCTGCAGCGTTTTTTACGGATTGTGGAGTTTTCTTGTCTTTTGAAATTATTTTTATTATGTCTTCAATTTCGTAAGTATCTTTAAATTTCTTTTTTGCTTCTTCTAAGCTTCCTTCAATTAGAATTCCTATTGAATCTGTAAGCTTAATATCAAAAACGCTAGACCAATCTCCAGCATCTAATTCGCTTGTTTTTATTGAAAACCTATTATCTGCTGGCAGACCTGTTTTTTTGTATTCTTCAAAAAAGCCTGTTGGGATATAAAGATTTATATCCATGCCTTTTGGTTTCATTTTCCATTCTTCTAGGAGGTCTTCATCTCTTGTGTTTGGATATTTCATTGTCCAGAACACACCCATTGTATCTAGCATTATTATTGATAGGTTTTTTGAAATTTCTTCTGGTAAGTGCGCCATTTCTTCTGCGATTACACTCAACGAATAACTCTTCCCGCTTCCACGTTTGCCAGTTACGAGTACAACATGGCTCCTTGCAATATCCATGAGAATTTTATTTGATAGTGAAACAAATTCACCCATTTTGACATAATGCTTTCCAAGAAAAATTGTGCCCTTTTTACCAAATCTCTCTCTATCTGCTTGATTCCTACCTATAACTACTTCATAGGGCATAGTATAATTATAGAGTTTTTTCCTTTTTAAATACTCTTTTAATTAAAAGGCCTATGAAAAAAAGAATTGCCCCTGTGATTAAAAATAATAACCCTATAAGATTCCCTAGAACTAAAGGAACAAGTCCTGCAACCATCCCCTGCTGTTGTTCTACTGCGTTGATGTTCTGCATGCTTATTAGTAGGGGGGTAGTATCATAACCTACAACCGCTACATACGCTTTTAGAAGTAAAATCGGTACTACCATGACAAATCCTAAGCTAAAGAGTAGATTTCCAATGATCCTCATAAGCTCTTTTTTGTTATCATAGAGCAAAACAAACAAGAGAATTATTAATGGCCCTAAAAGTGATAAAGAGATTAGGTCTATTGTTCTTGAGAGGGTTAGGAGGGTTGCACTTTCTTCTGAAATATTTTCTGGTATTGCGCTTGTTAGGGTTTCAACAAAAAATGTTTTATTGTTAATTTCTTTATTTGTGTATCTAAAGCAGATTTCACTGATTTCTTCTGGCTCTATTTCTATTCCTGTTTCCTGTAATAGTGCACAGGATTCATTTAATGTTCCACCTAGAACTTGGTTACATGCTTCTTCGAATTCTAGGTTTGGTTCAAATTCTGGAAAAGTGTTTTTTAATTCATAATAATTATTGCAATTTTCGGTAATTTCGTTTAATAGAGTTGCATTATTGCAAACATCTTGTAAGAATATTGGGGGGTTGTTGTTTGTATCGTTTGTTGTAGAGTTAATGGCTATACAATTTTCATTTAAAAGTGTGGTTACATCATTTTGAACTGTTGTGTTTGCATTATCGTATATCACTTCAAACATTATTTCACTGAAATTTTCTATTGAGAGATCTGTTGTTAAAGCGAAAGCAGCGCTAAATAGACCAAGAAAAATAAAGAAGGAAATAATTCTTACACCTGCTTTTTTATAATCCATGTTTGTTAAATGAAAAGTTATAAATATATATAAATATTTGGTGTTTTTGTGGGAAGGCTAAACCAGTTTAAAATTTTGATACTATTAGTTATTTTAATTGCTATTTTTTTGATACTGGGAAGTTATTTTGGGCCTGGTGGGGTGGTTATTGGGTTGATATTGGCTATAGTGGTGGATATGGGGATTTATTTTGTTTATAGAAAAAAGTAAAAATCTAGATACGCCACCCCTGGGAATTGATGTCGGTCGATGTCTTTTTTACAGAGACTAAAGAAGATTGCAGCTTGCGGGAGTTGAACCCGCCTTTCCGGCTTGGGAAGCCGACGTTCTACCGACAAACTCAAGCTGCAGATTGCATGAAATAGGGGAAACCTTTATATATAAAAATTTGTTTAAAATAAATATGAAAAAGAGAGGTATAAACAAAAAAGAGTTTAAACTCCTTGGGCACCACATTTTTTCCTTAGGTTTAGTGTTGGTGTTATTTTTTACACTTTATAATCCTACAAGGTTAACTTCTGGTGCTGGAACTATTTTACTGCTTTTGGGTGTTGTTGTGGGTTTGTTTGACATACCTAAAGAAAGAGGGCATAATTTTATTCTCGCTATAATTGGGATTATGATTGTTTCCGGGGTTGTGAATTTTTTAGCAATAGCCTACCCTATTGGAAGTGCTACTATTGGAATTTATATTAAAGCACTATTGGGTAATTTGTCTGTTTTTTTAAGTAGTGCTGTTGTAATTCTTGCTTTAAAAGTGATTTATAGGAATTATTTGGTTGGGAAATAAAATCCTGGTTTTTAATATTTGATAATTTGGGTTTTATTTTAAAGAAAAATTTAAGTTGGTGAATTACGTTTTTTGTCTAAACATTTATCACAATAATACTTCGGTATAAAGATATTTTCACAAGGGATGGCTTCAAATTGTATGTTGCATCCAGCACAAGGCATCTTAATTTTTTTCATTCGGACCATCATTTAGAATCATAAGTAGCTTCATCTAATAAACTTTTTGGTTTTAACTATTGGACAGTGTTGTTAACTAAAGATTGGTAGTTTTCTTGAATGAGCTTGATATAGCTTTCTTTCGGCAATGATTATTTTAAGTTCATTAATAATGAGATCAATTAATTCTTTTGATCGAATTTCATTTATTTTCTTTTTATGATTCCAATCAAGTCCCGGATTAGTGTTTCCTTCTATAAAATATAAGTTTCCATTATTACTCTTGATGAAGTCTAAGGCATATAAGGCATGTTTAAAATTCAGTTTTTTAGTAATCTTAGGTATCATTTTTAGAACATCTTTTGGTATTAATCTTTTTGGGATATAGACTAAATTACCGCCTTGATGTTCATTACACTTGAAATTCCCTCTTTTTGCAATTCTGATATAAGCCTGGATTATCTTATTATTTAATAAAATAACTCGGACATCGATAAAACCTTTGTATTTGCCAAAAATAAAACTTTTATCACCATCAATAAATGGCTGAAGAACATAGTTTACTTCTATATCCAACCTATGTCGTTTTTTAATTTCCTTTAAACTAGTATCAAAATCAAATTTAAAAATTCTAAAACCTCCCGCTCCTTCTCTGTCTTTTATTATGTAAACTGAACTAAAATCTTCTCTGTACTTATGTTTTTTTAATAAACCATTTAATTTAATTTTAGCTAATTGAATTTTAGCTATTGAAAGATTAGTTATATCAACTGTAGGTATTGCAAATTTTTTGAAATGCTTATAAGTATTTAATTTATCCTGAAACATCTCTATTATCTTCTTATTATTAAACATATAAACATCCTTAGATGAAGTAAGCAATTTTAGTTTTGATCTTTGTTCATAACTCCTTGTAGTAAACTTATCAAATAAAATATTTGAATAAGCTTTATTTTTATGTCTAATCCATTTCTTATTATAAGTCCAAAAACTTTGAAATAGACCTGGGCCTATTATATCTTTAGAGGTTGCAGAAGCTGCATTAAGATCAAATTGTTTGCATTTTGATAAAAAATACTTGTAGCTGTCATTATAGATACTATGACTCCCTTTAGAGGGGAATGGGGCCTTATCCGTATAGGTTTTATCCTTAGCACTATTTGCTATGTTTTCTGAGTATACAACAATTAAATCAAAAATTTCTTTGTTCATAGAGCTATTAATAGGAGGATTAGTATATAAATGAAACATTACATAATCTGATAATTTTAATTGCTCCCGCCGAGATTCGAACTCGGGTTACGGCCTTTCTCTAACCTTTCCGTCAACGCTTTTCTAAAGGGTTGCGAGAGGGCCGGGTGATTAACCGGACTACACTACGGGAGCATAAGTCTAAGAAGAAAATTGCACTTTATAAAAATTAGCCCCACCAGGATTTGAACCTGGGTTTCAGCCTATCTCTCCTATGACCAGAGGGTTACACGAATTTCTCTGCGTCCTTGGCCACTAGACTATGGGGCTATAGTGTAAATTGAAACATAATGATTTATAAATATTGAGTTATCTAAAAGGTTTTATGGCTAGGTTAGTATTGGCTTTGATAATTATTCTTATGTTAGTTGGCTTTTTAGTTGCTAAGGTTAATGATTTAGATTTGAGTGAAGAAAAGGATCGAGTCAAATTTGTGAAACAGTATGGAAAATGGGTTTATAAATCAGTAATTAATATAAAAGCTGTAGTTGGATTTGTTGTTAAACAAGATTGGAATCTAAACGAAGAAAAAAACGAGACTGATTAAAGAGGTGGATATTTATGGCTTTAAAAGAACCGACAAGTGCTGGCGAGTGTGTTTATTTTACTAATAGGAATATTGGTAATGGAAAAGTTAAGGCCTGGGTTTTCAAAGGAAATTGTCCTAAATGTGGGAAAGGTTTGATGGGAAAACCTAAAGATGCAAAAACTGGGAAAGTGAAGATAAGGGCTAAAGAATATGTTTGTAGTGAGTGTGGTTACACTGTTGAACAAAAAGAATATGAAGAAAGTTTGACTGCTTCTATTAGACATACTTGCCCTTACTGCGGGTTTGAAGGTGAAACTGAGATTCTTTTTAAGAGGAAAAAAATTCAAATATTTAATGAGGAGACTCAAAAGAAGAAAAGTGCTGAAGCTTTAAGATTTGCTTGTTCTAAATGTGGGAAAAATATTGATGTTACGAAGAAGATGAAGTGAATTCGTTAACTTCTCTTAACATGCTTTTTCTTAACTTGTAGGTGTTGGCCCAGATTGCATAAGCAAACCAACCTTGGAGACTGGCTATAATCTGTTCATAATCTATTAAACCGTCCTTATATTCCTCTTTAAGTTTTTCTAGTCTCTTGTTAAATTGATTGATATTTCTTTTTCTTAATAATCTGTAATAGTAGAATATCCTAAATCCGAGTAAATTTGTACCTTTTGATAGAGAGAAAATTTTTGTTTTATCTTTATGTAATTCTAATTTTAAATACTTCAAATATTTGCTTATTTTATCCTTGCATACATTGAGTACTTCTTTGCTTTCATACAAAATAACAAAGTCATCTACATACCTTAAATAAGCTTTCATTCTTAATTTATGTTTAATAAAATAGTCTAATTCGTTTAGATAGACATTAGCAAAGAATTGAGAAGTCATATTTCCTAGAGGCATTCCTTTTTCTTTGTTTGGGAAATTCTTTAGTACAATACTGACTAACCAAATTACTCTTTTATCTTTTATTTTCCTTTTTAGAATATCAAGTAAGACTTCATGATTCACAGAATCAAAGAAATGTTTTATGTCTGCTTTGAGGATATAACCCTTGACCAAATTGTTGTTTTTCGCATTTTTTAATAACGCCCCCCCCCCCGATGCTTTTCTTTTAAAGTTATCAAATCTTTTTAAAGCGGCTATTGTTCCCTTACTGATTCTATTTGCATAACTATCAAATATGAAGATTTTTTCATAAATTGGCTCTAGAATATTTACGATTGCGTGATGAACTATTCTGTCTCTAAAATGAGATTTTCTAATTACTCTTGTTTTAGGATCTTGTATTATGAATTTCTTTAGGGGCGAGGGCTTATATGAGAAGGTTTCTAATTCGTTTTTGAGTTTTAATAAGTTAAGTTCTTTATTTTTTTCAAAGTCTACAACATAGGGCATAAAACTTTTTCCTTTTCTTGCTTTATTGAAGGCTTTTTCAAGATTCTTGTATGAACAAAGTAGAGGGTATGTGTTTTTGTGAGATTCCATTTTAAAATAGGTCCTAGCTGCTTGGGCTATTCTGCCGTTGGAATACTCGTTTTCTTTAGATGAAAATTTCGAGTTGAGCAAGTTGTCGTTCCTGAAGTTGAGGTTGTCGTTCCTGTTCCGATAGGCTCTACGGAGACTAGCTTAACCATAATTATAGGGACACCACAGCTTTAGTATTCGCAAAAGAGCTTCCCACACGTCTTTTGAAGCTACTAACTATTGCTGTTGAATTTCATACAACAATTCATAGTAAGTTGAAATTTTATGGATAAGCGTGTAGTCCAAGATATTATTTCTCATCAGTTTATTATAGGACTAATAAACCTCTAAATAATATCGCTAGGACATAAAAAGAAAAGAGAGTATTGTTTTTATAAGTTACTTTTTCTGATAGATTGGGCAACTTCTTTTAGTCTTGTTGCCGCCTGATCCATTTGAGTACTTCTTACCTCTAATCTGGTGGCAAGAGATTCTACATTTTCGGCGCGACCCTGCGGGTCTTGAATAACGGGTACCCTGCCGTTGGAATACGAGTAGAGCAAGTTGCCGTCCCTGACGTTGAGGTCGTCGTCCCTGCCCCGACCGGCCCTACGGAGACCACTTTGATCAGCTGGTGTCCAGATATGGATGCCTTCATCTTCACTTTCAGCATGTACTAAAGTTCTTGTTTCCGTATCATATCTTACTCTTTGGTCTTTTGTTAAGAATGGGGCCTCTATTGCCTG
>JBDRGP010000012.1:0-2138 GCA_043817645.1 Candidatus Woesearchaeota archaeon | reverse complement strand
AAATTCAAGAGATGTATGCTCCTCATTTAGGAAATCAATCTGTTGAGAATCTTAGTGGCTATCTTCCAAAAATTATTATAAAATCAAATCTTCCTCGAAAGGTGGTTCGCAAATTTAAAGGGCTTTTGGAATAGGAACTTTAACTAAGAGAAAGTAGTAATTAAAAATGATATTTAATTCTCCGAATGTAAAACATGAATATTTTCATCAAGATGAAGTAGTAATACATCTTTATATACGGGAAAATCTTATTCCGAATATAAACAATCAAGAGGTGTAAAAACTTTGATTGTAATATGGAAATTTATAGAGGTAAAAGGAGGTTAAAATAAAAAAAAAAGACAATGAAAAAAATTTTAGTTTTTTTAATGATGTTAAGTTTTGTTGTTCCGATGGTTATGGGTGTTTCTACTACGACTAGTTTGTCTAAGACAGGGACTGCAATATCAGAGTTGTCTACAGAATATGATATTTCTTCTCCAAACACTGCACATCTTTTAGCTGCAAATATAACTAACTATCCTCCATCAAATGAAGGAAGAGTTGTAATCACTCCAACAACACCTATGGAGTTAGGAAGTTTTGAAAAAATGTCTTGGGAGCAGTATGTTGCTGCAGGATATATGGCACATGTTGATGTCTTTATAGACAAAGAGGGTGATGGAGGAGGTTATGATGAGGTATTGATTTTTGAAGGTGCAAAGTCAACCCTTAGTAGTTTTTGTGATGTTACTCCTTATCCAATAGGAGCACTAAAAACTTTTGGTACTGATAGAGGAGAAGAGATAAACGATACCACTTACGCTTGGCTCAATAACAATCTTTATCCCGGACCTTGTGGAGATACTAATTTTGAAAACTTGCATAAAAGTTTAAGCGATTGGAAAACGACATATCCGAACGCAAAAATAGAGAAGTTTGAAATTGAAGTGGATGGTTGGATTTCAGTTTACAGTTACTCCGAAGCTTACATAGATGATGTGATGATAAACGGGGAGATTGTTCAAGATTTTGATAATAGTAATGAGATTTATGTGGAAGTAGACCCATTTACTACTGTGTTAATAAGCCCCTCCCTGTTAAATTTTGGGTCATTAATTGTAGGCTCAATAAATAATCCTGGACCTAGCGTGACTATTGATCCAACTGGAAGTAACACTAATGTAAGTGTAGAGGTAACAGATGTAACAGAGTTTCCGTTTGAGACTGGCTTAAAATTCAATGGGATTCTTGCTGAAGGACAGGTATTTGCAATTAATTGCGTTGAATCTGGAAATATGTGTACTTACACTCCAGAGATTATAACTACAACATTAGATATCCCTTCTGGAGCAGTATCTAAACCCTATATGGGAACAGTAGTCTATACTATAACTGCAACACCATAAAATGAAATTTTTATTTTTTATTTTTATTATTTTAATTACAACAGCTATAATCGGAATTAATAGCTTGAGCTTTGTTCAAGCTGCAGGATTTTCTCCTAGCAGCTTGACATACGAGCTTAAACCAAATCAAGAAGATTGCAAAATGATAACAATAAATTCAGAATCAGAAACAATAAGTGTTTCTGATAAATGGGCAGAGAATAAAGACATGGAATGGAAAGTAAGTTCATTTGAAGAAAGTGCAAATTATCATGATATTTCAATAGACTATCAAGATACATTAGGAGCTGATGAAAGAGAGTTGGAAGTTTGTTTATCAGGCTCTAAACTTGGAGAGTATCATGGAGTAGTCTTACTAAAAGAAGAGCAAGAAGGGAGCTCAATTATTCAAATGGGAGTATGGCTAAAAGTTTTAATCTCAGAACAAGAAAATAATCCTCAAACATCATCAAGTTCGTCTGGAGGAAGTTCTTCGAGTAGCTCTTCAGGGAGTTCATCAGGAGGTTCTTTAATCTTAAACAATGAAGGAGATGAACATGTGACAGATAATGCTGTTGCAGAAGAAGATAGTGAATTAACATTTCTTGATAGTAAAGAATCAACAGAGACTATTCAAGAATCAAGCTCTTGGATTACAGGAGCTGTTATCGGGGTTAGTAATAATCCAGGAATAACAATTGGAATAGTTTTAATTGTTTTAATGGCAATAACAATTGCTGTTTATAACAAAAAGAAAAACAATTTACAAAA
>JBDRGP010000011.1:0-2948 GCA_043817645.1 Candidatus Woesearchaeota archaeon | reverse complement strand
CTGCTGAAAGAATAGAAATATGACAGATGCAAAAAAATATCATTAAAAAATAAAATGGCAAAATCTCAGGAAATTACATTAAAAATCGAAGGAATTGCCACCCCTTGCTGTGCCAAGGAGGTGAAAGAGGCTTTGTTAAATGTTAAAGGAGTTAAGAAAGCCTTTGCATGCCCAAAGAGAGGTATAGCTGAGATTGAGTTTGATGCTGAAAAAGTGACTGATGAACAGCTAATTAAAGTAATTGAGGAGGCTGGTTTTAAGGCAAAAGTTAAGGAAGAGGGTGAAGAAGGCGAACTTCAGGCACTGATGAAAAAATTTGAGGCTGAATTTGAGAAATTGACCCAGAAATACAACATACCAAAAAAGGACATTACAGAGCACTGGAATTTAGTCAAAAAAGAAGCAGCTGAGGTTTATCAAAGATGTTGTGAGTGGTCACTTGGACATGGTCTAGAGATTAAAGATGCTGAGGTTTATTGCCAGAGTGCAATGCTTGTCGGCTTTGGTAAACTCTTGTGGGCTGAGCAGACCTTTAAAATTGAAAAAGAAATTAAAAAATTAACTGATAATGAAATTAAGAACCTAGTAGCTGATCGTTATGGGAAATTCGCCGCAAAATATGCTGAGATTGGAAATCCCTGTCCAATTAGAAAGAAGCAAGTTAAAGAGCTTTATAGTGGGGAAGAACTTTCTTTAATTCCAAAAACTGCTCTTAATCTTGCCTTAGGTTGTGGTAACCCAGTTAGTTTTGCCAATCTTAAATCCGGGGAAACAGTAGTTGATTTTGGTTGTGGAGCCGGGATAGATCTAACTTTAGCTGCTCGTAAAGTTGGTCCTGAAGGAAGAGTAATTGGCGTAGATATAACCCCTCAGATGATCGAGAAAGAAGGGCAGTCAGAAGCTGAGGCTGGTTTTCCAGCTGAAAGGATTGAAGAGCATATTGGTGACATTGAAAAACTCAAACTTCCTGATAGTTTAGCTGATGTGGTCATATCAAATTGTGTTATTATTCTAACTCCAAACAAAGAGGCTGCCTATCAAGAAGCCTTCCGGATTTTAAAACCTGGCGGCAGAGTGGCTATTTCAGATATGGTCTTTTCAGAAAAAATAGACCCTGAGATAACAGAACGTTTTCAGTCAACTTGGGCTGGGGTGGTAGGAGGAGCTATTGCCGAGAAAGATTATCTTGAGATAGTAAAGCAAGCTGGTTTTGGCCAAATTAAGATTGTGAAGCGTCATTTTCTTACTCCAGAGGAATTATTTGCTATGTCCACTTGTCCCGGAACTGAGTTTGTTCCTTCTCCTGATCCAAAAGATCTTGAAGTTGTTCAAGGAAAAGTGGTTAGTATTAAATTTATAGCAATTAAATCTTAGAGGGGAGGTGAGAAAATGAAAGTAAGATGCAAAATTTGTGGAACTGAATCAGAAGTTGAAGATCTAACAAAAGCTCCAAAATGTTGTGGGAAAAAAATGGTACCTGCCAAAATGGCTCCTGTTAAAAAGAAGACGTGTTGCAGATAGAAAACAAATCGAGGGTTTGGTATGGAAGATAAAAATAAACCTGTTAAAAGCAAAACTAGAAAACGCCCTTTAATCGCGGCCATCACCGGAGTAGCAATAGCTATATTCACAATCATCTGTTGTGGCTTACTCATACCTCTTGGTCTTTTCACAGCAGCTGCTTTCTTACATCAGTGGAGAGTGCCTCTTATAATCGGAGGAATTGTTATAGCTATCATAAGTATATTTTTTGCTCTAAGAGGCAAAGAAATATTCTGTGTTTGTAAAGTTCTTAAACTATGGAAGAAACATAAAAAATTGATAATTTTTTCATTAGGTATTATTTTATGCGTCAGTCTAATTAGTATTTTTTTAAGCGGTAATTTCTTTAGACCTTCTACTAGTGAGTCTGCTGGCATGATTACAGAATGGAAAAACAGTAAAGTTGAGTCAGATTTAGTAATAGTAGTTAATTTCTTGGAAAACAACAAAGGCAAAGAGATAGAACTTGCTGGAGAAAAACATGTAATAACTGGTAAAGAAGAATTGAGCATAAAAATAGTAATGTTAGGGTGCTGCACAAAAAGTGAGTTCAATGATATTTTAGGTTCTCTATCTAAAATTGGTGTAGTAAGAAGTTCTGATTTCGATAAAAAAGAGATTCAAGCAGATATACTGGCTACTGAAATTCCAAAGATAGCTGATATCTGGAATGTTGAAAGAATTGATTTTGAACCTGAAGCACGTACTTTTTGGACGCAAATATTAAATCATTAGTCGGGAATGCTGGAAAAATTATAACATTGATAAAGAAAATAGAATTTTCAAAAAGTTTAGGTTAATTTTTATATATAAGTCTATATAATTCTTATCAGTGTTAAATCTATGACAAATAAATCCATGTATGCTCATCTTGATATTAGGAATTTCTTTGCAGCATGTGAACAATATTTAAATCCTGAATATCGAGGAAGACCTGTCGTCGTTTATAATGAGAGTGCTAATGGTAGGCGGATGATTATAGCTACAAGTAAAGAAGCTAAACAAAAATATGGGGTTAGCAGAGGTACTCCTATAGACAGAGCGAAAAGAATATCTGATATAGTATTGATTGAAAGCAGAAGAGATGAGTATGAAAAAATAGCTAACCAATTATATAGAGAATGCCTAAATTGTGTAGTAGAAGAAGTACATGCAGTATCAAAACCCTATATAGATGACATAGTTATGAAATTACCTAATGATCTAGGTGCTGCAATAGGACTAACTAGAAAAGTAGAAGAGCAGTATAATGAATTTGGTTTTGACTTGGCTATAGGAATTTCTTTTAGTGAAGAATATGCTAATATAGCAGTAAAGCTAAGTAAAAAATATGGCCTAATTTATTTTGGAAGTGGTTTTGCCAGAAGAGTAATTTATAGATGGCCAATTATAAAATTTCCTCAAAT
>JBDRGP010000010.1:0-8976 GCA_043817645.1 Candidatus Woesearchaeota archaeon | reverse complement strand
ATAGAAAAAAAACATCTTTATTTCTTATTTGGTATTGTTCTAATTATTGGTATAGCTGTCTTTGTAGCAGCTCAAACTCAAAATAATCCAGGACATATGTGGGATGAAATGGATTGTGATACTGATTTTTGTGTTGATACTGACTATCACTCTGTTGGGATTGGGATAGACACACCCGGGCAAGAATTACATATAAAATCACAAACAGGTAATAATGCAGATTTGAGATTAGAAGAGCCAAATGGCAATGCCTGGGATATAGCAGTAAGAGATGTTACTGCTGACTTGCGTTTTGCATACCAAGGGGAATATGGGGGCTTCCCAGGTGATAAGCTAACTATTAAACCTGGTGGTAATGTTGGAATTGGAACTACTAACCCCCAACAAAAATTAGAAGTGCGTAGCACAACCGATGGTATTTTCGGTATCAAACTAGGCCGAAGTGGCGTTAGTGATGATCACAACAGCTGGATAATCTGGAATATGGATGGAGACTATGGAAACAATTTCGAAATTTGGAACTATCCTTTATCCGGTAGTGGCGGTGGCAGGAGATTTAGAATTGAAAGCAACGGAGATATTTATATTCCTCAGTCTTTAGGGGTAGGAGTAAGTCCCACTAGTAAATTGCAAGTCGCAGGCATAGTCCACAGCACTTCAGGAGGTTTTAAATTTCCAGATAATACTATCCAAACTACTGCTGCAACTGGCGGAGGTGGTGGTACTGTAACTCATGTAGCAGCTGGAACAGGGATATCGGTAGAGCCCCCAACATCTGGTGGAACATTATATACTGTCACCTCAACTGTTGTTGATACACAGTTAAGCCAGGCAACAGTCGAAACATATGTTGCAAACGATGTGAACACAGGATGGCTACCAAGAGATACAGTAAACAAATTTGAGAATTCTCCTATTTATACAACCAGCAGTTTAGGAGATGTTGGTATAGGAACAACTAGTCCTACAGAAAAATTACATGTTGTTGGAAATATAAAAGCTAGTGGAGAAGTAAAAGCAGACAACACACTTAAAACTTATGTGGGGGCAACTCCATCAAGCTATACCGGAAGCGGAGTCGGTGGATATTCTGGTGGAAATTCAAAATGTAACATTGTATATCCTGGCTCAAGAATGTGCACAGCTGCTGATTTTGCTAACAGCAGACCCACCTCAACTGGATGGTACAGTACATTTGTATCCCACCCGGCACCAGGCAGTACGTATAGTAAAGATTGCCTTGGATGGAGTTCATTTAGTTCAGGGGATGCTGGCCCCTTTTGGTTTACTACTACGGGAAATGAAGGGGGGCCCGGTACAAACCCCTGTTCTAGTCTGGATCCTATTCTCTGCTGCGATTAATCACTCTAATTTCTTTCCCATCATTTTAAACCCCCAAAGCAAACCTTTAATAAAGACAGTATTTTTTAAAAAACCAGGAGTTAAAAAAATGAAAATAAAAATATACTCATCACCAACCTGTTCCTGGTGCCATAAAACAAAAGAATGGCTAAAAGAACACAAAATAGAATTTGAAGACATAGACGTAACAAAAGACCCAAACTCAGCTAAAGAAATGATTGAAAAATCAGGACAGCAAGGCGTTCCAGTAATAGACATTGATGGAGAAATCATAATCGGATTTGATGAACCAAAATTAAAAAAAGCATTAAAAATCGCTTCTTAATCAATAGTCAGAGGAAGAATTAAAGAGTGCTAGAAAATCAACATCTTCAAGGAATTCTCTCCTCCACTTATCTGCCATCTTTCCAAGAATAAAAGCTACGCAAAAAGAACCAGCACAGAACATAAGTTCCACTCCATCCTGTCCAACAAGACTTTCCAAGGCACCCGCACCAGAGGCAATCTTAACCACCCTGCATAAATAATCATGAACGTAATTCATCTTTAAGTCAAAAACAACCTCATTTCTAGGAATCTCAGGATACAAATTATTACTTAAAATTATCTTATTCGTATCTCTAATATCCTTCCATATATCTTCTCCAAGAACATAACCCAAAAGACCCATAAGAACTACCTCAAATCTTTCCCTTTTAAAATTTCCTATTTAACAGACTCAAATAGAAATTATTTCAAAAAAATTCACTTAAGAAAATAATACTCGCCTTCAAAATTTATACTTCCAGAAGCACCTTCAAAAGAAATATCCTTAATAGCATTCATCACGCCTTCTCTTGAGCCATCACTATTTAAAACAGCTTCATTCAAAACTAACCCAGCATCAAAAGCCTCTGCAGAAAAAGCAGGAGGTTCAGAACCATATGCCTTTTTGTATTTCTTAAAAAATTGATTTCCAAGAACAGTATTTTTCTCAGCCACTTCAGGTGTATTTGACAGATCAAAATCAATAGAAGCAGGACTTATCATAGCAACTCCAGCATCTTTAGCAACACCAATTGCAACTAGGGTTGAATCACTGCATAATTCACCTATAATTCCAACCACGCCTTCATCTATTAATTTTTCCACGCCATCAACAGCATCATCAACATTACATCCGCCATCTTCATAAACAACTTCAAAACCACTTCCTTCTAAAGCCAATTCCACACCGTTTTTTATATTTTCACCATAATTAGCGCCATCCCCGCTTAAAGGCAACAGCACTCCTATTTTTACCTCTTGAGAACCAACAGCAATAGCTTCTCCAGTAACTCCTGAACCAGAACCACATCCTACAACTAAAAATAAACTTACTAAAACCAATACAAACAGAACAAATTGACTCCTCTTCATACAATTTCATGAATTAACTGCCTATATAAAATTTATTACACTCGAATCGCTGTTTTATTTGGATAAAGAATGGGCCGGGCAGGACTTTCATCAACCTTTCCGCCAACGCTTTTTGAAAGGGTTGTTTTGAACCTGCGATCAATGCCTCTCTCAGATTAAACCTGTAAGGGCACTGTTTGTTAGACCATCTCTCTCAAGATGATATCATAACCGGACTAGACCACCGGCCCATAATAAGGTAATTCAATTTCTGAATTTTTTTCCATTTTTAAAAGCCTTTCTGTTTCTAGACTCGTAGGCACTCTATCCTCCTTAAGGAACATATCATATTTTTTTATATTCCTAAGATTAGAGCTACCGATTTCTCTTATAAACAACGAAACTTTTCCCCCACCACAAAGATAAATCCTATTATGAGTATAATTTATTGGAAATGATATCTTATGAAATGCTTCTATACAGGATTCAAGCAAGGATTTTATTTTTATTGATATATCTAGAATAATTTTTGAATTTTTTTGTGGATAAACGCTTCCATCAGTGTCATTCAAACCTCTAATACACGCTTTGATCAAATAATCTCTTTTAAAGAACACAGGAGGAATACGTATTTTATTGCTTTTTTTATTGCCTTTAGGGAACCCTTTTTCTATTAAAAATCTAGATATGGCCCGATTATATAACACACAGCGCATTATTTTGCCTTTCGGAGAATAATAGATTTTAGGTCTAAGCTTAAATAACCTGTATATTAAATCAGAAACGTATACCTCTAAATAGTGTCTATCCAATTCACTATTGCCACTAATGCAAAACCCAGATAAGTTTGAGTATATGCATCCATCGCCAAGCAAAATTCCGTAAAACTCTGCAAAATCTTCTTTACCATCCACCTTTTCAATTATAATCTCTTTTTTTAATCTTGATCTGCTCCCAATTTTCTGGCCCCAATAAGGCTCTAGAATTTTTATCTTACTTTTTAAAGAACTCCAACTCACAGATGGATTTTTTTCTAGAATTTTTTTCAATATCTTTAGCGGGACAGTATTCTCGTTCATCCAATCATGACGAATCGTATAAGGGGATATATGAAATTCATTTGCGAACTGTTTCCAGGTGATTTGTTGTGATCGTTTGTAATCCAATAATATTTTACTTATGATACGCTTAGGAATCTTAACACGTTTATCATAAATTCTTCCATCCTTGGTTCTATTCATACTATCTAGACCACATTTAGCTATATAAAATTTTCCTTTTCGTACCTATATTCCCCCATAATAGCTAAATTTCAACAAGTAGCATGAAACAAGGCAGCCACCTTCCCACCCATAGAAACAGCTTCATTATACTTCTTAACAGCATTCACATTAACATCAACAAAGAGCTTAATCCTCCTACCAAGAATAATATCTTTAATTTCAGCAGGCATCTCTAAATACCCGGAATTACCAGTTCCTACAATAATCACTTCTGGACCACTCTCTAAAAGATCATTCACATCATCAAAATTTACAGTATGTTTTTTACGATCTTCCCAGTAATGAACCTTGCCATCAATTATCTTAATATCTCCCAAATAGCTCCTTCCACTAATTACAAAAGACCCGAATTTATGCTCATTAATCATAAAAATATCATGTTTTCAGTATTTATATTTTTACTTAAGTTCCAGCATAACCCTCAGAATAACAGGTCAAGTTGACAACCTCAAATAACAACCTCTCCTGAGGTTGTAAGCTATGAATTTAAGCAAAATTTCTATTCTCTGCATCCTTAACGTTCTACTTCTCAACCTACTCCCATAACAATCCTTCACAGTACTAAAAACCATTTCAGCAAGGTTTCTCTTTGCATACTCCTTATGATCAAAGTTTCTAAGTACTTTTCTTCTCAGAGTACTCCTTGAATGAGTACTTAGATTCTTATCCTTCACACAAATCACAGATTTAGCATGCAAATTCCTTATCACCTATTCATGATGCTTTTTAGCATCATAGCCTTTGTCTGTTATCACAGACAAGATCCTTCCTTTCACTTTCTTCAAAGTAGGAAAGAAATCCTTATTATCATTCCTAGGGCCTTTCCTAACAACAACGCCAAGTACTTGCTGTGTTTTGATATTCACAGCAATACTTACCTTAGCAAAGTGCTTATACCTCGTCGGTATCCCAAACCTCAAAGACATATAATCTGATTGTCTATTGATATTAAAACCTGTAGCATCAATAGCCACTTTATGTTGTTTAATGCTTGGGGTTGCTAACAAAAACCTGTCTATAAGTTTGCTACCGATACGTTTAGCAAACTTATACAATGTGCTATGGTCTGGAATTCTTTTGAGATTTATTATCTCTGGAATCTTGGTAACTTCTAGCAAATTAACAAATCTTCTGTAACTTAGATCTAATTTTTGTCTTAGTATAAGTAGTATTGTTAGTTGTCTACAACTGAATGTGTTTTGAGCAAATTTAGCTAACTTCAGGGGTAAGCACCTCGCTACCTCTAGAGCTTGTTGAATAAAGCTTATATAAGAAAAACCTTTCATAGTTATCGACCTCCTTTTGGGTTTCCTTCCTTTAGGGGGTCTCTTACTCATTTATGAAGGTTGTCAACTACGCCAAATAACCAAAAGTTTTAAATAGCAACATATAGCTTCTCTAATATACACATGACAAATAATATTTCTCAACCAAAAATTCCTGAAGAAATCAAGAAGAATTTCGAAGAGCTAAAGAACAAGCTAAACAAAATCAAAGCTAATTTATTAAAGGAATTCAATAAATACATCTTAGGCATAGCTTTACTTCCTCCAACTAAAGAGCAAAAAGAGAAAAAAACCATAGAAATCTTAATCTTAGTTGATGATTCAGATAGTAAAAACGTTGACAGATTCGCTTTAAAAGACAGGCTTATCTTAGCAATAGAAAAAAGCACAAAAGCCATAGATGAAAAAATTCTTCCTAATGTAGTCTTAAAATCTGAATTAGTTGAAAGCTGCTATGATGGAAAATACGAACTTCTTAATTTAATTTCTTTAGGAGCAATAATCCATGATCCAACAGACATGCTCGCAGCAATAAAAATCTCAGAAGTACACAAATCCATGGTCCTAAAAAAATTCGATAAATACATTGTTAGTTACGTTGCAGCAGGCAGCATATTCAGAGGAGAAAAAAGCAATGATATCGATGTTTACATAGTAATAGATGACACAGATGTAAAAAAGATGTCAAGATTTGAATTAAAAGACAAATTAAGAGCAATAATTATCTCTATGGGCATGCAGGCAAGAGACATCACAGGAGTTAAAAAAGAATTCCATATACAAGTTTACATCTTAACTGATTTCTGGGAGTCTGTTAAAGATGCATCACCAGTCATATTCACTTTCCTAAGAGATGGAGTTCCTTTATTTGATAGAGGAGTATTCATGCCTTGGAAATTATTATTAAAGATGGGCAGAATAAGACCAAGTCCAGAAGCCATAGACATGCATATGGAGGTTGGAGAAAAAAGTATTGAAATGGCTCGTAACAGATTGCTGAGCATAGTAGGTCAGGATATTTATTATGGAATCTTAAATCCTGCACAAGCTGCATTAATGTTATACGGAATTGCTCCACCTACACCTACAGAAGCAATACATCTTCTTAATGAAATCTTTGTAAAAAAAGAAAAACTCCTAGAGAAAAAATACGTAGACATCTTAGAAAAAATAAGAAAATTCTACAAAAGTATAGAGCATGGAAAAGTAAAACAATTATCTGGCGCTGAAGTGGACAGTATGTTAAAGGATGCAGATCTTTACATGAAAAGAATTAAAAAATTATTTAGCCAGATTGAAAAGAAAGCAGAAGCCAAAACCATAACAGAAATCTATGAAAATTGTACCGCCATAGCAAAAGATGTACTAAAATTAGAGAAGATAAACAAATCTCCTGAACTCGGTTTCAAAGAATTAACAAAGAAAAACATAATCCCAGAGAGATTTTATGGCATTCTAAAGGCAGTTACCAAAGCAAAGCAAGATTACGGAAAAAAGAACATAACAAAACAGGAAATTGAAAAAGTAAGGAGATCAGCAAATGTTTTCCTTGGCTCTATGCTTGACTATATACAAAGAAAACGTGGTTTAGAATTAGAAAGAGCAAAAATAAGATTTAAACATGGAGATGATACTTTTGGTGAATTATACCTACTTGAAGACCATGCATTTATCATAAATAACATTGATGCAAAAGAAAAAGAAGTAGCAAAAGCAAAAGTAGTAGATGGAAAATTAACAAACATCAAAAATAGCTCACTAATAGAGTTAGAAGAAGCAATCACCAAAAAAAGAATACCAAAACACGTCTTCATCCATGAAAACATCTTTGAGGATCTTAAAAAACTCTACGGTAAGGGCATAAAAATTAGTGTTAATTATTAATAAATTTTAATAAGGGGGCATACCAGACCCATCCCACGGCTCACTCATAACTTCTCCGAAATGTTCACATATTGCATAAATGATTGGAACACCAATTGCGAGTACAAGACCCCCAACAAAATATTTCCATTCTCCAGTACAAATACTAGCAATTCCTCCAGCAGTTGGAGAGACAATGTAGTTCCATGCAAAGACCTTCCCTAGCCCATCCATTGAATTATAACAAGCCCTTACTAATTCACCAATATCCCTCAATTTGATATTATTTCGTTCTTCCACAGACAAACATGTTGAATTATCATTATTAAATCTTTTGTTACCTAGAGAAAATTTTCACCCCACAACCTTTATAAATCCAAGTTCTCTTTTATAACCATAAAAATGAAAACTTTTACTGCCATTATCCAAAAAGAAGAAGATATGTTTATAGCTAAATGTGCTGAAGTAGGTACAACTAGTCAGGGCCCCACTATAGAAGAAGCAATTACTAACCTAAAGGAAGCCACTGAAGTGTATTTAGAAGAATTTCCATTAAAAAAATCACCTCATCCTCTTTTAACCACATTCGAGGTTGCTGAGGTTGTCGAAGCTTAAGAAGATTTCTGGAAAAGAATGCATAAAAATATGGTGTAATAAGTTTGATTTCATAATAGCCAGACAGAAAGGAAGTCATATCGTTCTTAAGAAAGACACAAAAGAAGGCCTTTTCGGTACAGTAGTTCCAAATCACAAAGAACTCAAAATAGGCACTTTAAAAAACATCCTCCAATTAGCTAAAATAAAAGAAGAAGATTTCGCCAAATATCAATAAATCTCAAAAAGCAATATTTATAAATCCAAATTCTCAATTTTTAACAATGGAAGGCACTATAACCAATTTTAGAGGCGGAAGGCACACTAAATACAATAATCAGATGATTATAAAAATCAACGATATAGACAAAAAAGAAAAGACCAAGGAAGTTATAGGAAAAAAAGTCATCTGGCAAAGTCCTGCAGGTAAAAAAATAACAGGAAAAATAAGCAACTTACACGGAAATTCAGGGTGTGTAAGAGCAATATTTGAAAAAGGCATGCCAGGACAGGCAATAAGTCAAAAAGTAAAAATAGAATAAAATGGCAGGTTTAAGAAAAGGTCATTGTTATAGTAAAGTAAAAAGACCATATACTAGGAAGTCTAAAGTTAGAAGCAAGAGTTTCATTAAAACAATACCTCAAAACAGAATAGTAAGGTACCACATGGGTGACCAAAAAAAGGAATTTAAGTATAAATTAGAATTGATCTCAAAACAAGATATTCAAATAAGACATAATGCAATAGAAAGTTGTAGATTGGTGGTTAACAGAAGATTGCATAATAATTTAGGGTTAGACTACCTGTTCAATATACTAGTCTATCCTCATCATATTCTACGTGAAAATAAAATGCTTGCAGGCGCAGGTGCAGATAGAATGCAAAAAGGTATGCAGCATTCGTTTGGAAGACCAATAGGCCTCGCAGCTCAAGTAAAAAAAGGAAAAACAGTTTTCTCAATTTTAGTTAATGAAAATAATTTAAAATTGGCAAAACAAGCACTTAAAATGGCTACTCCCAGAATGCCGGGCCAATACACAATACAGATTCAAAAAATAACTGATACCCCCCCACAACCTTTAAATAGGAATTAATCCATTTATTTTAATCTAAAAGAGGTAGACTATGAGACTAACTTTTAATATAGAAAAAAAACATCTTTATTTCTTATTTGGTATTGTTCTAATTATTGGTATAGCTGTCTTTGTAG
>JBDRGP010000009.1:0-28724 GCA_043817645.1 Candidatus Woesearchaeota archaeon | reverse complement strand
GTCATAACTCACAGGAGGAAAAATAATTCTTCATTACATTACGAACTATTTTTCACTCGTGCCTTCCAGCTCTGAAATTTTCTTAACGCTAATAGAATTAGCTAAAAATTTCGAGGAAAGGTCATTTAACAGCGATTATGTCTAATTCAGAATTCGGGCTAAAAGATAAAAACCGAAAGATTTATATACCTGGTATATATGCTGAGTATGGGTGATATATATGGTACAAGCTATGGTTAATATTTCCGAAAATGCAAATCAAATATTGAATATTGTTAAAGCTAGACATAATCTTAAAGATAAATCTGAAGCTATTGATCGAGTTGTTTTGGAATACGGAGAAGGTTTCTTAGAGCCTGAGTTAAGGCCTGAATTCATTCAAAAAATGAAAGAAAGACAGAAAGAACCTACTGTAAAGATCAAAAACTTCAGAAAACACTTCGGTCTAGCTTAAAATGTATGATTGTGAATTAAGAAGAAGTGTAGAAAAATTATTCTTTAAACTAGCAAAGAAGAATCCAAAGCAGTTATTAATCATCGAAAAAAAGATTGATGAAATAATTCAAAATCCACAACATTATAAGAATCTTAGGAAACCATTACAACATCTTAAAAGAGTTCATGTTGATAAAAGCTTTGTTCTCACTTTTTCTGTAGATGAAAATAATAAGAAAGTAATTATTGAAGATTATGAGCATCATGATGAGGTATATAACTGATATCGTCCCCTTTCTTTTCTTAGTTTAGGTATCGCATTCGCTCTGTGAGAATTTTATGTCCCTGCGTCATACTTCCCTCCCCCAATTCGTAGGGGTCGGTTCGGCTAACAGCGATTAAGTTCAATTTTTTCGGGGCAAGGTTTTATAACTCTACAAATAACTCTATTTATATATATATGACTTCTCCAAATCAGCGAAGAAACAGATCTGTTGCACTGGTAGCATTAGCTGGGATATTGGGATTTGGATTCATACGCAATCCAACTTCTTTTATTAATTTTGCGAGTAGAGTCATATTCGGAGCACAGACATCTTTGGAAAGCATAATAGACCAAAGAGATGAACGCTTTGATTTTAAAAAAACTGGCTTTCCAAGAGAGAGATGTGACCCTATGCTACTAATAATCAGAGAAAGAAGTGATGATTATTTTCTTGCAGAGATTGGCAAGTTGGGAAGTGAGAGCTTATATGGGAGTGTTTTAGTCACATATCAGCCGATGATACATCATCTTTTTGGACCTGATCCATTAGATCATAATAAACCCAATGTAAAGGTATGCTGGGACATAGATAGTCTGTGTTTATTGAGATACCTAGGAGTAGATACTGATTCATCACCTCAGTACAGAACAATTGAACTTTCATATGACGGAACAGCTCCAGATATTAGAAAGACTGTTCGAATGGTTTTTTTTGGTGATGAAACACCTGCTAAATACGAAGATGATATCCCTGGTCTTGTTGAGATGTATACAAAGCAGGATTTTCCTGATCCGGCTAGCCCTAATAAGATTTTAGACACAAAGTTTACTCTTGATGGATTTTATGTAAATCCAAACATAACAGAAGCTAGAGATGCTTTAGATATGTTGAAGAAAAATCTCAATTCAGAACAAAGAAAGCTTCTTACTATACATACTTTGACAGATTCTGAAACTCAAAAGCTAGCTGATAATTATCATGCATTAGTTGAATTGGGTAAACCCTGAGAATTAATCCTTGATTACTTTGCCCCGAAAAAACTCGAAAAATTTATTCTCTTCTTTTTTGCCACAAAAATCCAGAGATAAATTTTTCGTTTGACTTCGTCAAAGAAACTAACAAGGATTAGTTTCAATTTGGTCTTGGCTTAGAAGTTGTCTTGGCCAGTTCAATAACCTTTTTAACATCGCCAGAGAATATTTTACTTGCTTGAAGAATTTCAATTCCCATTATCTTTCCACCTTTAGTAACATCTATAACAATCCCGTTAGGCAATTCGATGCTTTTCCAATATCCTTCTTCCTGAAGTTGAATATTCAAAATATCCTCTTCTCTATCATACCAACTTTCCATCTTAATCTAACCAATAGGCCGTTACTATTTTTATAGTTTTGCCTTTCCGCTTGTATGCCACTTTTAATATCCTGCCTGCCGGTGGAATTCTTGCTATAGCATTATAGACATCTGGCCAAGTTCTATCTTTGAATATATCTGATTTTTGAATACATAATTCTATGAGATTATCTGTAAGTTCAGGTCTGAATTTTCTTTTGCGATTCCAATAATCAGAAGATTCTAGGGGCATAAAAATAAGAGTGATTACTCAGATTTATACTTTTCGCCAAGACCAAACTTCTCTGTTCGCTATGCTCACTACGACTTTTTATGGGAGACTCCGTCTCATCCAAAAAAGGAAACTGGCAAAAAGTATAACAAAAAACCAATCGTAATCAAAACTGCTCAACAAAATGCATTGCTACATCCGCAATACTCTTCAAAACTCCAAACACTCCAATCCACAGAATCCCCCCTCCAAAAAACCCAAGAAGGATAACTGCCAAAAACATTGGCCAAACTCTCACAAAAGGGAACAACATTGTCCCAACCAAATCTCTCTTCTCAAGTTTCTTACGATGCCTCAAAAAGGAAAACAAATGATTGACAAAAAACAACCCGCTTCCTGCTAAAACTCCACCCCACTCAAAGAAATCATAATCCTGCAAAAAACCATAAAGATAAAAATGCACAGCTCCGTAAATCAAAACAAAAAACACCAAAAAAAAGATTCGCATTCTCAACAACTTTCTTAAATTCAAAATCCTAAAAACATTAAAGAATCCAATTATCAAACTCTGAGCAAAATAAATAAACATTAACGTAAGCAAAGACCATTTCTCAAAAATAACAAACCCAATTGCAACTAAATTCACAAAAATCAAAATCCACATCGAATTATCTTTTTTCTGTTTTTTCATTTTACAATAAGTTCTTTTGAAATTAATCTCTTTTTTTGAGTTATCCCTCTTCTTTGCTATCTATACTCAATAGATACACTGATATATTAAATTATTTATTCTCATTTTATTATTAGATCTTAGTAGGGGGCAAGATGTATATTGGCATAATAATCTCCAACGGGTATCCCTATTCTAAGTGAAATACTGCTTTGAAAGTACCCTATGTTGCGAGAAGCGAGATTCCAACTTGATTATAAAAAATTATATAGAATAGTTCCTATTGCTAAGTTAATCTGGACCTTGATTCCATTGTATACCCGCGGGAAAAGAGCATAGTTCCAAGTCTACATCGCTTAGTTAGAGCAGACCATTACAATAAGGCAATTACTTTAATAGAAACTATGATCGTGGCTCTGATAGTTGGAGTAATGGGGGCTATACTTGCACCCGCGATTGGTGCGGCTAGAGAGAGTTGTGAGAAAGTTCGTTGTGAAAGCAATCTGCGCCAATTGGCAACAATAACTCGCATGTAGTTTGATAATTGCGGGAGATGGCCAGAGGCATCTTATTTGCCTTCTGTTGATCCTTATCCAGTTCAATCCGAGAATCCAATTTTTATAGGACCTTATTCCACGGAAAAATATAACACGCCCCCAAAAACGTTTTATTGTCCTAATGATCGGCCAGGTTTTACTGAAAGAGCCCCGCCTAGGGAAGGGGTTTGTTTTGTCTTTTTTGATAAGAACTCTTTTAGTTTTGCTTTATAATCGCTTTTTTTGTATTCTTCAAGCCAGCTTCTTGCTATCCCACCGCCGTAGGTTATAATGAAAAGATTCCTCCATCTTCTTTCCATATCTGCCCAAGCGTTAACTAATGATGTGTAGAAGATATTCCTCTTTGGTAAAAGGATTTCTTCTTTATCCAGATTTCTTTCTCTTCTTTTTTCGATTAAGTTATGAAAAAATCTTTTTGTATAAAAAATTGCAAATTGTATTGGAAAGCCTATTGTTGCATGATATGTCCAGTTCATCCATTTTCCGTAATTTAATTTTCCATTTATGAAATTGCCTAAGTACCAGTTTTTCATTAAGATTTTTGGAAGGATTTGAAGTTCGTATGCATCTAATCCTTCTGGAGTGGGGTCATAGCATAAAAATAATCCATCATACTTATCCCAGCCCACCATCTCTAATGGTAAAAGTCTCTTCTCTTCTTGAAGTTTGGTTCTAAGTAAGGTACCTGGTGCGGGAACTGCATTTAATGCTTGAACTGTATCGATCTTTGCTTGTTTGAAGAATTTTTCGTATGCTTTTACTCTTTGATCTAATGTTAGATTTGACTTGTACTTTGAGTCTTTAAATGTTGGATAGCCAAAGATGAACATTCCGTGTAGGTAAAAATATTTTGATAATTTCCTGGATCTTTTTAGTAATTTTTCTACTGTGACCATTTTATTCATTCTGCTTAGTTCCTCATTTATTGGGCTTTCGTATCCTATAGCCAGAGTTCTTACTCCAGCAAAAATCATTGCTTTTATAAGTTCGTCATTTTCAGCTACTTCATTTCTTACTTGCACGGTTATTCTTATTTTTTTCTTGAATTTTCTTTTGTATTCTCCAATCATTTTACAGAGTTCTATTGTCTTTTTTATATCCTGGGCAAAATTATCATCTGTAAAGAAAAAATCCTTGTAGCCTAAATCAGAATATTTTATTATTTGTCTCAAGGCTTTTTCAACACTGCTTCCCTTATACTTGCCATATTGTTTGTTTACAATGCAGAATTCGCAATTAAAATTGCAGCCTCTTCCTCTGTTTATAGGTATGGCGCTCCATCTTTTTTCAAGGAATTTTATTAGAGTTAAGTCGGGATCTTCTAAACAGTCTAGGTCTTTTATAGGTTCTCTTTTTCCTGTAAATAGATATTTTCCATTTTCATCTAAAATACTGATTCCTTTAATTGTTGCTAATTCTTTGGGGTTTAATTCCACTTCATTGTTTTTTATTATTATTTTAAGAATCTCTTGTGTAGTTTCTTCACCTTCTCCGTGCACAACAATACTTATACCAGATTTTAGAGCTTCTTCTGGCTCTTCATCTACATGGCTGCCTCCTGCTATTGCTATTGCTCCAAATTTTCTGTATTGTTGGGCTATAGAAAACATTCTTGGAATGGAATTACTCATTCCTCCGTAGAGCATCGCAATTTTTACCGGGGTTTTTTGATGGAGAAATTGATGATCTGGTGCGCCTTTAAAATCTCTTGGTCCTCCATAATTATTCTCATCGATTGCGTAGATTTCATTATATCTTTGGTTATGATTTATCTGGCTAAGAATAGATATTATCCCTACTGGGGGCATTTTGATTTTTGCATATATATTATGTTGTGAATGTTTAGGGTACTGAGGTATTATCCCTATGATGGATATTCCTTCTTCTTTAGCCTGGTTATTATTCATATTCTAACATTTAGGGTATTTTCTTTTTATATTTTTTTTCTATTTTGAGGTGTGTGGGAAACTTTAAGAAATTTTCGACATATTTAAAAAGGGTGGTTTGATAATAGTTTAATATGATAATTCCAATCAGATGCCTTTCTTGTGGTAAACCAGTAGCACATTTATGGGAGCAATTTGGTGAGAAAGTTAAAAGAGGTGAAGAAAGGAAAAGGATTCTTGATGAGTTGGGATTAGAAAGATATTGCTGCAGAGCCTTGTTTATAGGTCATGTTGATTTGATTGATACTGTTGCTAGATTTAAAAAAGCTTAAGTTTTAGAAAATAAAAAAAGAAAAAAAATTTAGAAGAACTTTTTGGAGTTAAATCATCCAATCATTCAGGTATCTGCCTTCAGCATTTTCTTTTTCGCAGTCTCTGCAGACATATGGGTCATCTCTTGCCGCTTTCATAATACTATTTCCACATAAAATACAGATGTTTCTTTTTGCCATGATTATTCCCCTCGCCTCCTTTTTCTATAAACTGGAAGGTGTTTAATAATACGCAACAATGCAGATTTTTCTTTCTGCTTCTTGTATTGCCTCCTCTTCTGTGAAAAGTTTTATTTTTTCTATAGTGTTTGATTCGTTTTCGATTTCGATTTTCATAGTTTATTCACCCCCAGGGTTAGGCTCCATTATAGCCCATCATAAAGGCTTCCTCCTCTGGGGAAATCTCATCATCCTCTAGAAGTTCTTCCATGTATTCTTCATCATAGATATCGTTTATGAGTTCTTCTTGGTTTGATTTTTTTCTTTTTGTCATAAAGCCCCCCTTATATGATTCTCGCGTTATACAATAGAAATATTTATATAGATATATATACCTTGCTTATATGAAAAATATATAGTATATACTTGTAGGGGGGGATATAGTTGGAAACAAGGAAATTAATCAAGTTTGGTAATTCGTCACATGTTATTTCTATACCTGGGACATGGTTAAAGAAAAATAATTTGAATAAAGGAGATTTAATTTATTTTGAGCAGAATGGGGATAATGGGCTTGTTATTTCACCTGAGAAAAAGGAGAGTATCAAAGAAGAAAAAGAAATAACAATTCTTACAGAAAAGAAGGATATCTCTATACTGACTAGAGAAATAGTGTCTGCGTATCTTGAAAATTATCGTATACTAAAACTAAAAGGTAACAATATCCAGGGGTTGGCTCGTGAACTAAAGCCCAGGATTCAAAATCTTATTGGTCTTGAGGTAATAGATCAAGATACTGGAATTCTTGTGGCAAAAGATTTGTTAGATTTGGATGCGGTTTCCTTGTCAGATGTTCTAAAAAGGATGGATATAATCGCGCGGGCAATGTTAACTGATATTGGGGCTGCAGGTAAGAGGATTAATCCTGATGATCTTAATCAAAGAGATGAAAATGTTAATAGGTTATACTTTCTCGCTTTGAGAACCATCAGAAAGGCTTTGGATGATACTAATCTTCGTACCAGATTGGGCATGAGTAATGGGGACCTTTTAAGGATTTGGCATCTTATTCATCATATAGAAACTATCGCGGATGAAGCAAAGTATCTTAGTGCCCTTATAAAAAAAACTACGTCTTCTGCAAAAGAACTTGATTGTTTTATTGATACATTGGCTGAAATTGAAAAATTGTATATAGAAACTATGAAGTCAGTATATAAAAAAGAACAAGAAACAGCGTATATTCTTTCGCAACGAAAAGATGGTTTAATCAAAAAAATTGAAAAATTATGTCGTGCAAGTGCGGGCAATCTTTCTGCTCCTTATGAAAGATTGAAAAATATTGTTAGGGAGATACATAAACTCGGGAGGAGGGTATATAGTTAATTATTTCTTATGATAGGCATATTTATAAATAGGGTATGTAGGAGATGTGAATGATTCGTAGGATGCCTAATCATAATAATGCACAGGAAGGTCCGAAGATTTCTTATATGAATACTCAAGAGACTCTTTCCCTACCGCCAAAAATTTTTTCGGATCTTAATCACTATAAGAGTGGACCTTTATCTGATAGGCTTAGGGCTCTGAATATTAATCCGAATGAATTAACAAGAATTTCTGTTGAGCCAAGTGAGGGAGTAGGTATGCTAGAGCGTGCTAACGCGTTTGTTGTTAGTTTGTATGGTAGTGCGGATGAAGTGCGCGGTAGGCTTTTTGCTAAGACAATATTCCAAGGCCAACGCCCTACTACATTTAAACCCCAAGTTATCCGTGCACGCCACAGTATAGAATACCAGTTTAACCAAATGCTCTTATGGGATAAGTATGGTCTCCCAACACCGCATGTTATGGACTATGTTAAAGAAATACGTTATATGGGGTCTGAAAGTAGGAGTATTGAGGGAATTAGTATGGAAGGGGTTTGGTCACCTACCCATGACCTAGACCTAATTGCCATTGATCAAAGGATTAGAGAATTTACGGAAAGATGTGGGAAGAATTTTGAACCTAGAGATACCGTAAATAGGTTAGAGAAGCAAATAAAAGAGTTAAAAGCGCTTAGGGAAGAAATTCTTGGTTCGGCATTGGCAACTGTTTATGATTTTGCAATTTTTGGAACTCCTAAAATAAGTTCTGATGATGTGGCTAGGCCAAAGAACCCCTTGAGTTTCAGTTTTAGAAGATTGAAACATTACATGCAACAAATGGTTCTTTGGGATAATATTGATAGGGGGCAATTTAACATAGATGATCTTCCAGAGCAAAGAGTTAAGATACTTGGTCCATTGGGTGGACATATACATACAGCAAGAAGGACTCTTTGCGGGACTATAGAAGAGTTTATGAGGGAAAATATGGCCTATCGGCAAGGTGATGAATTTTTACATCATATGGCTTATCATTGGGTAAATAATGATCCTCTTGATCCTGAGCCGAGGAAAAGAACTGTAATTTTTGATGCTGATCGCACTACAATCAGTGCACTTGCGCATGCCCAAGCTAAGGTTTTGTTTAATCCTATCCCTGGAGTAGATTATGAAATTAAGCATAGTGTCCTTAAAACTGCAACAGATCGTGCAAGGTTGCGATTAGAGTCTGCTATTGCACAGGAAAAGAGTCAAGAAGGACTGTTTGATTTTGATGAAGAAAGTATGCGAAGAAATCTTGACTTTGCAGCAGTATATGAAATGCTTTGTTGTTTAGGAAGAAGGGCACAAGATGCTCTTATTAATAGGGATCTCCATGAAAAAAGATTTCATAATGTGATTGAGTACAAGAATAATCACATTCCTGAAGAATTTGGATTAAATGGTCAAGTAAATCTTGTTGGGGGGTATGACATACCGCAAGCTATAGCAAGATTGAGGCATTCTTTACATGAACTTTTTTTGTGGATGAGAGGAGGAAGAACTGATTACAGAATGTCGGCAGGTCAAAAAAGATCGGTAGAAACCCTTGAGGCTCTTGTAAGAGCAACCAATATACTTGAAAAATAATATATTTGTTTTCAAAACCTTTAAAAGCCTAGTTTCTATTATTTAAAAGTGTTAAATTTCGGTTTTTCAACAATGGAAAATGATAAGACAGCCTATATTGACTTTTCTAGGGCATGTGGACTCTGGAAAGACAAGCATTCAAGATTTTATTAGAGGGACGAATATTACTGAAAAAGAAGCTGGTGGGATAACCCAAAAGATATCTTCTACAAACATAACTACAAGTCAAATAAAGAAGATTTGTGGGAATTTGCTAAATATTCTTAAAATCAAGCTTAATATTCCTGGTATATTAATGGTGGATTCTCCTGGACATGCTGCCTTTAATAATTTAAGGAAAAGAGGAGGCAATCTAGCGGATATTGCTGTTTTAGTTATTGATATTAAAGAAGGGATTATGCCTCAAACAAAGGAGTCTCTTGAGATTTTAAAAAGTTATAAGACTCCGTTTGTTATTGCTTTAAATAAGATTGATGCTATTTCTTCTTTTAGGTCAAATACTTCCTCTCCTTTAATTTTGAATTTGAAATCGCAACCTGAGAGCACTGTGAAAGAAATTGAAACTAAGCTTTATGATGTGGTTGGAAAGTTATCAGAATCTGGACTTAATGCAGAAAGATTTGACAGAATTGATGATTATACAAAGCAGATTGCTATTATTCCTTGCAGTGCAAAAACCGGAGATGGTATTCCTGAGTTGTTGGCTGTTTTAGCTGGTTTAGCTCAGAAGTATTTAGAGGATTCCTTGAGCATTGAAGTTAAAGGAGCTGCAAAGGGTACAATATTAGAAATTAAAGAAATGCGTGGTGTTGGAAAAGTTCTTGATGTTATTATTTATGATGGCAGTTTAAAACAAAATGATAAGATAGGAATTGCTACTCTTGGTGAGCCAATAATAACAAAAGTAAGAAGCATATTTGAGCAGGGTAGAGGAAAACTTGTTACAAAAAAAGAAGTTTCTGCTGCTGCAGGTGTTTTGATTGTTGCACCTGAAGTTGATGATGTTATTGCCGGAATGCCTGTTCAAGTTATTAAAAATAATGAAGAAAAAGTTAAGAAAGAACTAATGCAGGAGATTAAAGAAGTTGTTATTCAAACTGATAAAGATGGAGTAATAATTAAAGCTGATACTTTAGGATCTTTAGAAGCTTTAAGCGGTATGGTTAAGGAAAAAGGCATTTCTATTAAAAGAGCTTCTATAGGACATATAAGCAAACATGACATTGCTGAAGCAAGTGCTGAAAAGGAATTACAGAAAAAAGTTATTTTAGGGTTTAATGTTAAAAATATTTCTTCTAGCGAAGTTAAGGTAATAACAAATAATGTTATTTATAAGATATTGGATGATTACGATGATTGGGTTGAACAATCTAAAAGAGAAGAAGAGCAAAAAGAGCTTAAAGAAATTATTTTTCCTGCAAAGGTGCAGATATTAAGGGGGTGTGTGTTTAGACAAAGTCATCCTGCAATTGTTGGTGTTCGTGTTTTAGCTGGAAAATTAAAGAACGGTGCTCCTTTGATTAAAGAAGACGGTTCTAAGGCTGGAGAAATAAAAAGTGTGCAGTTGGATGGAGAGAATGTTTCTGAGGCTGGAAAGAATGAGGAAGTTGCTATATCCTTGCCTGGGATTACTGTTGGAAGGCAAGTAGATGAGGACACTATTTTATATACTGATGTGTCTGATAAAGATTTTGTTAAGTTGAAGAAATTGAAAAAATTTTTAAAGGGTGATGAAATTGAGGTTTTAAAGGAGATTGCTATTATTAAGAGAAAGGCTGCTCCTTTATGGGGAATTTAAATGGTTGATATGAAATTGGTTATAAATGATGTAAAAACCGGGAAAAGCTATAAGAAAGAGTTAGATCTGGATTTGGGTGGTGTTAAGATAGGTGATAAGGTTGCTGGTGAACAAGTTGGTTTGAAAGGTTATGAATTGCAATTTACTGGTGGGAGCGATGATGCTGGTTTTCCGATGAGGAAAGATATTGATGGTCCGAATAGGAAAAAAGCCCTAATGGGTTCTGGTCCGGGTGTTAGGATTAAAAGGAAAGGTATGAAATTACGTAAAACTGTTAGGGGAAATGCGATTGGAGCTAAAATTGTTCAGGCGAATTTGAAGGTTGTTAAGTATGGGGCTGAAAGTCTGGAGAAAGCCTTAGGTGTTGAGAAGAAGGAAGAACTAGAAGGGCAACCTTCTTTAAAAAAGAACGTTGGCGAAGAAAAGGCTAAAGAGAAGAAAGTTGAAGAAAAGCCTGTGGAAAAGAAAGTTGAAGAGAAACCCAAAGAGGCTGAAGCAAAAACTGAAGAGAAGAAAGTTGAAGAGAAAAAAGAAGCTTAATGTCCTTTTATTCTAATTATTGTTGTTATATCTTTTGATTTTTTTATTGTTATTTTAGAATTCTTTTTGAAGGTTAAAATCTTTTGACTATTATCTGCGGATACTGTTGCAATACCTCTAGTTATTTTTACTTGTATTTGTTTATTGTCTGGGACTATTATTGGTTTTGTTTGTGAAGTGGGATTATTAAAGGCTATTCCAATTTTCCCTTTAGAAAATCTTTTTCTTGTGATTGATTTAAAATAACCTGTTGAGCCATAGGGTGTTGCAACTACTAATCCATCTCCTATGAATTCATCTTTATACATCTTATTTCCTACTTTTAATTTAAATCTTAAAGCTTCAAATTGATTTTTACTTCTAATAACTATATCATTTACTGCTTTTAGGTTTTTTAATTGGAGTTTAATGCAATTTTCTTTTGCGTAACTTTTGTTCTTTAATTGTTTGAGAATATGGCTATATGGAGCAATAGAACATAGGTGACATACTTTGCTATCTTTAATCAATAATTTTGGGATTTTTGGGAATAATCTTTCAGATATGAAAAAGGTTCCATCACCTCCAAAAGAAATCACTATTTTTGGGTTTTTATTTACGATTTTGAAATTATATTTTTTTAGCTGTTTTTTTAGATTTGTTGAAGAATATTTCTTTTTGTCTACTAAGGCAATTCTCATGATTAAATTAGGTGTTGTTTTTTTATATAAATGTTGATAGTATTTTTAGTCATTCTACAGTTAATAGAGTATATTTATATATGGTTAGATTGGTTCTATTGATATGAAGCATAACTATAAGGTAACTGCTACTATAATACTCCTATTTCTTGCTGCCCAATTTATTGGGTTGGTGATAGTGGATAAATTAACTGGGGAAGAGCTTGCGTTTGGTATTGAGAGACCTGATTTAGACAAAGAAACAAGCTTTATTCATATTTTTTTAATCATTATTATTGTGACTATTGTTGCGCTGGTTATTGCTAGATTTAAGGCTGTAAGACTATGGAAATTTTGGTTTTTTCTTTCTCTTACTCTTGTTTTGACTATTTCCTTAAGTGCTTTTTTTAATCAGTATGTTGCTCTTTTTTTAGCTTTATTAGGGGTTTATTTTAGGATTATTAAACCTAATGTGATAGTGCATAATTTAAGTGAGTTATTTATATATGGTGGTTTGGCTGCTATTTTTGTTCCTGTTTTAAGTATACTTTCTATTTCAATTTTACTTGTTTTAATAGCTGGATATGATGCTATAGCTGTATGGAAAACAAAACATATGATTCGTTTAGCTAAATTTCAGAGTAAGTTGAAATTGTTTGCTGGGATTATGATTCCTTATGGGAAGAAGAAGGTAGCAATACTTGGTGGCGGGGATATTGGATTTCCTTTGTTATTCGCTGGTGTTGTTGTTAGGGATTTAGGTGCTATTGGATTTTTGGTTCCTTTTGTTGTTGCTTTAAGTTTGTTTTTACTTTTATATTATGGCGATAAGAATAAATTTTATCCTGCAATGCCCTTTTTGACAGCTGGATGTTTTGTTGGTTATGCTTTGGTTAGATTTTTGGTCTGATTTTCTTTTTTTTGTAAAAAGGAGCTATAGGTGAGGGCGTGATGCAGGTAGCAAATAATATAAATCTCATATAAATCTCAGATCGTTCTTTTTTCCATATACGTAATCTAACAAATCCTTCAGCAGGATATTGTTAAAATTAATTTTTTTACAATAATCCCCATTCATTGATTGCAAGGTATGATTTTCTAACAATTCAGATATTTCTAGCTTAGATAACATAAAATTTTTGATATTTTTTTCAATAATATCGACATCTTTTTCTTCTTCGATTAATATTTCAACCTCAATAGCATCTCCCCAATCAATAATACGATTTAATAAAATCTTATAATTCTCATATTGATAGAGATACTTAACTCTAGCAACGATCATTCGAATTTCAAAACCCGAGTGAGTTAACAAATCATATATTGCATCGGGATTAGAGATATCTGATTCAATTTCTTTTCTAGCTTTTTTTGACAATTTTTCTTTATAGCCCAGTATAAATTTATTTTTTCTGAGTATTAGTCGAATATCATAATTATCATTATACGGGTTAAAAAAGAATATTGTTACTTCCCTTGCTGAAGGAGATGTTGGGGTAGCAAAACCGTCTAACTTCTTTTTTACATCATCAAAGTCCTTTACTAGGGCTCTAATTTCTACTTCATACATAAGATGTGGGCTAATTTTGTAAGTTTAAAAATTTTTGGGCGCTCCAAATAATACTGCGCCCTATTACGATTAACTAAAAAAATTAATTTGCACTTAAAACCTTAGTTAAAAAGAGTAGACAGGTTATAAGCCACCTTCTGTCTGTTCTGGTTTGTATTAAACTCACCAACCAACAGTTTCAACATTCGACTTAGCGTTTTAACAAACTTGCACCAGTTGGGGCTCGCCGTTTCATCCATCGTTTATGAAACATCAGCTTTCACAGCATCATCTTTAACATAAACAGGTTCGTTTCTGTGCGGTTGCCTCCCATTTCTGAGATCCATTTTTCAATGGACAACTGCAGTATTAACTGCTAACATGTAAATGTCAGGTGGGCGGACTTTCCCCACTTTTAAGCCATTTAAGACTGAAAAAGCGATAGTTGAACGCCTGCCTACTCCGGAATTAAAGTATATACTGGAGAATATAAATGTTTTGGTTTTATTTTAGATTGTTATTGATAAATTTTAAACTATCTAGAACTCCTTGGGTAAATGGATTTTCACTTTTTAAAATGGTATTTTTTGGATATGATGTTACATCTTTAATTGGAATGATTTCTTTTTTATTGTTTTTTAAAAAATCAATTAATTTAGGAGAAGCATTAGCTGGGATAAATGCGCAATTTGTATTTAAGAGCATAGGACAATCATTAAAAGAATCTGCTATTCCAATAGTTTTTAATTGATTAGATATGTATTGTATTCCTGTAAACTTATTGTGGTCTTTTGGGATGATATCGATTGCAACATTTGAATGTGTTACGAATACTTTACTATCATACCCTAAATTTTTTATTAATTCCTTTATTTTTGGATAAACTATTGCTGGGTCAATGCCGCTGTTGCTATCTTTTGTAAATAGACTTATTGTTATTAATCTTCTTGCGAAATATTTAATCTCTTTTATGTTTGATAATTTTAGTTTAGATTCTATAACTTTTATAACTTTTATTAGATTTTCCGGGATGATTATTTTTTCTGTTGTTCCGTCACTAAATACACAACCTGTTTCAAGGATATATCCATCGAAATATCTCCTTAATTCTGAAGACAAATGTTTTTTAATAAATGTGAGGTCATTTCCTGAGCAGATGTAGATTTTACAAAATTTTTTTAGAGAGTTTAATTCTGTAATTAATTGTTTTTCGAATATCGGCTTTATTTGCCATTTTTCATCTAGGAGTGTGCCGTGTAAATCTATGCCAATTGTATATCTCATGTTTATGATAAAAAAATAAGGGTATTTAAATTAACTGATTAACTTTCTAAAAATCACCCAATAAACCTTTCAATAAAAAAGAGTATAAGAACCCCAATTATTACTGAAAGCGCGTTTAATTTGCTGAATTTTTCATGTGTTTCAGGAATTAAGTCAGAACTAGCTATATATAAGAAAGTTCCTGCTGCGATTGCTAATAAACCTCCTAGAAATGGTTCTGTGAGATTTTTAATAAAAGGAAAGGCTAAAATTGCTCCAATGGGTGTTGCTATAGCAACTAAGATAGAATATAAAAAACTTTTATTTTTACTAAATTTAGCATGGATTAATGTAGAATATGTAATAATTCCTTCTGGAAATTCATGGGCTATTACTGCGATGGCTGCAGCTATACCTAAAGCAAAACTAACTTCAAAACCTACTGCAATAATGATTCCATCTATGAGAGAATGAAATCCTATTCCTATAATGGCCATTGTGCCTATTCTGTGTTTTTTACAATCGCTTTCTTTACAGATATGTACGACAATTAGATTTTCAAGCAAGTAGAATATCAGAAAGCCTATGAGAATAAATATTAATGCTGAGTCTAGTAATTCTAGACTTTGTGGGATTAATTCAAAAAAGCTGGCTCCTAAAAGGACACCTACTGCTAATGAGATAAATACAATAGAATATTTTTTTGTGAATTTTTCATTAGATTTTACTAAGAATACGCCTAGGACTGTAGCTAAGCCTGCAATGAGCGATAATAATAGAACGTTTGCAAAAGTCATGCTTTATTGATTAGGATTGGTATATAAAAAGTTTTGGAATAAGACTATGAGAAGTATAGTTAATTTTTAATGGGCGAGAGGAGATTTGAACTCCCGACCTTGAAACGAAATGCTAAAAGCTAACATTTCTCTGGCTGGCTTAGCCCGTCTTTGGCTTTGAGTTTGTGTACCAAAGAGAGTCATATAAGACTTGCACTCATTGGGTTGATAAGGTTTTACCCTTATGATCAGTGCTCTAAACCAAGCTGAGCTACTCGCCCATACATAAAGAACTAGAAAGAATTGTATTTAAGCTTTTTTATTTGATTTGTTTTAAAATGTCTTCTACTAATTTCTCAGGCCAGCCACTTCTTAATGCCCCTCTTCTCATGTCATCTCTGCTGTGGCCTTGGGCTCTAAATTGCTGCATATACATTTTAAGTTGTAGGGCTTCTTTATTTGATGGAAGGCCTAGTTGTTTTGGTGGCACTTGTCCTCTTCCTTTTATGGTTTTGAAATAGATAAAAAAGGCTATAAGTAATCCAAATAGAACTACTGCTGAGATTATTATGTAGAATGTGGAACTTTTTTTAGGAGAGGGTATTTGGGCAGGAGATTCTCTTTTAGGTTGTGGCGACGGAATTTCTTCTCTAACTGTGCAAATACCTGATTGACAAACTTCGTCTGGAGCACAGCGGGCATCTGAAGGACAATTTTGACAGTTTTCTCCTGTATCTCTTATTGAATTACCACAAGATGGTTCTTGTGGTGGTTGTTCTTCTTCTGGTTCTTGTGGTGGCTGTAGTGGCGGAGTTATTGGCTGATCAGTATGTTGTGCTACGATTGCAAAAAATGAAAAGCCATCTATGGAAGCCTCATAAAGATGATAGGGATTTTGCGTTTTAAGATAGCTAGCTCCGAGATTTTCCCAAGCTGTTCCAGTGGACCTCAATAATTTTATTTCATCTTTATTAAATCCTTTTTGGCTAAACCAGTCTTTTTCAACTTGGAATCTTATTAATGCTTGAGTAAATGAACTTTTTTCTACATCTTCAAATGTAATTTCGAAGATTTGGTATATGGTTCCTGGAGGGAAAAGAAAATCTTCTCTAAAACTGCTTGGCTTTCCTAGGGTTATTTTTAAATCCTCTACATCTTTATTAAGAGAAAACTTTATTCTGTCTATTGCAATATTGCTAGATGAACTTAGGACTGTTTCTATTTTTCCTGCTTCTATTTCTCTGATGGTTCTAACTTCTTTTGATGCGGGTGCTCCTGAATAAGGTGGAGATAGGTCATATGGCGGGATAAGGAGTTGTTTTCCTGTAAAATGGTCTGATAAATAGAATAAACCTATAAATATTGCTATTATCAAAAGTCCAACTACAAAATTCTTTTTAATGTAAACCACCTTTTGTTAAAAAATGATAAATAGGGTTGTTATTTTTTGAATGACATCCAAATCTTTTTTATTCCGAAAATAATTAATAATATTGCAAATACTTTCTCAAAAGTCATGCTACCTACCCATAGCAACCAGGCCAAAATTAACATAATAACGCCAAATATCCACATGTACTTTTCAGAACAGCATTCTTTTCCTTTAGCCATTAAATCCACCTCTTTGTTTAATATAAATAATTAAAACTGTGTTAAGTCTGGTATTTAAATATTGTGGATGTTACTTATTAGGGGTTGCAGAGTAATTGTTTGTGAGTGGGAAAGAATCTTTATAAAGTAAATAATTAATTCAAAATAGATGGTGTATATCGCTTTATTATTTGGTGCAATTCTTGCTCTAACTCATTATTTGAGTGAGAATTTTCATTATCATAAGAATAAATGGAGAATAATTTCTTTTGGTGCGGGTGTGATGCTTGCTTATCTTATTTTAGATCTATTTCCAAGGTTATATATTGGTATAAATTTCTTTAATAATTTCTTGTTTCTATTTGTTTTGCTTGGGTTTGCTTTATTACATTTAATAGAGAAGTATATTTATCAGCATGCGTCAAAAGAAAAAAAATTGAGAGACTTGAAGGAGACTCATTCTATTGTGTTTTTTTTGTATTATGTGATTATTGGGATTTTGTTAAAAAGTATTGTTGATATAGGTTTCTGGGGTGGTTTGTTATTCTTCTTGCCTTTAGTTTTTCATACTACGCTTGGTGCTGCTTCATTAAAGGATATACACCATACAATAATAAAGAAGAAGTCATTGAGGTTGCTTCTTTCAGCATCTCCTGTTATTGGAGTATTGATTGCTAGTTTTTTTGTTGTTCCTGTTATGGTCTATTATGCTTTATTGGCTTTTATAAGCGGAGTTTTTTTGTTTGTTGTTATAAGAGAAGTTATTCCTAAGGAGAATAAGGGAGATCCTATGGATTTTATACTGGGTATGAGTGTTTATTCTTTATTAATAATTTTTACATGGTTAGTTTAGAGATTTATTACTATATATTCAGTATATACTAAAGGCTTTTATATCTGGGCGCGTATATTCTTGATATGGTTAGTAGTAAGAAGTATTGGTCTATGAATTCTGATTTTATTAGAATTAGATATATGGTTATTTGCTTTTGCTGATAACCCTTTCATTCTCGAGGTGTTAAAAAATGCAACCTAAAAATATGAAAAACGTATCTTTTGCCTGCGCTGAGGCAATAGAGAAGCCAGTATGCCGGGATTGTATAGAAGACGAGATAGAAGAATGGCTTAAAAGACGTAATGCTCGGTTATTAACTGGGTTGAGAAGGAAGACCAAGGAGTTTTTTGCAGAGATTCCTGATGCAGAAGACGGTGTCTGTATAATTTGTAAAAACCCTATTAATGGATGTCCTCACTGTTACATTAACTATATTCAAGACTGGATTGGCAAAAAAAGCCCGGATTTGGTGCCGAGTTTTAAATTATTTTTTAATTTTTAATTTTTTTAATAAAACACATGCCCGGCAAGTATCTTTAGATGTTGGAGCACTACATGTTTTGCAAGTTTTTATTTCTGATTCTTTAAAAGATTCTTTTAACTTTGGCAGTATTGCTAAGAAAGCGCTAACTATGTTGTATTTTGTTCCTGGATATCTTTTTTCAAAATTATTTAGTATTTTTTGTACTTGTCTTCTGTAACAATTTATGGAATAAGGACATTTTGTGGATTCATTGCATAGATTATTGGTGTAGGCGAATGTTGCCACTTCTTTGTCTGTTAAAAGATAAAAGGGTTTTATTCTTCTTATAAATTTTGGATCATCTTTTACTCCGGTTAGTGGACCTAGAATTGCTGATGCTCTTATATTTTTTCTAAATTGATTCATTACTATTGATTCTGCCTCATCATCCAAGTTATGGCCTGTTGCTAATTTATTTACTTTTAATTTAACTGCTTTTTCATTTAAGAGTTTTCTTCTGAATACGCCACAGTATGTGCAAGGATGGGTGTCTTTGTCTGTTTTTGTAATTTCATTCATGGTTTTTTTGAATTCTTTTTTGAAGGAGTATGTTTTTAATGGGATTTCTAATTTTTTACAGAGGTTTTTTACAGATTTGAAATTTGGATCTCTGTATTTTTTTATTCCTTCATCCACGGATATTGCTATTAATTTTATTTTTGTTGGTTTGAAAATTTTATTTAGGATGTAAAGTAGAGCTGAAGAATCTTTTCCTCCTGAAACTGCTATTGCTATTGTGTCTTTTTTGTCTATTAGTTTATTTACTCTTATTGTTTTTCTAACCTTTTTTTCAAAATAAGTATTGAAATGTTTTTTGCATAAAGAAATTTCGCTATTTGGGAGTTTTATTATTGATTTAGAATTACATTGATGGCATTTCATAATCTGTATACTGTAGAATATATTTATAAGGTTTCTTATTAAAAAAATAATGCTTGGGTTAAACAAAAGATATTAAAATGGAGAGGTTTTTATTGTAAATATGGTAAAGATTAATGAGAAAATCCCTGATTTGGAGTTAGAGGCTTTTTATGAGGGCGAAATTAAAAAGATAAAACTATCTGATTTTAAAGGTAAGTGGTTGGCTCTTGTTTTTTATCCTGCTGATTTTACTTTTGTTTGTCCTACTGAGTTAGGGGAACTGGCTGATTTGTATGAGGAATTTAAGAAAATTGATGCTGAAGTGGTGAGTGTTAGTACTGATACTGTTTTTGTTCATAAAGCCTGGCATGAAGAGTCTCCTACTATTAAAAAAATTAAATTTCCTATGATTGCTGATCCTACTGGTAAATTATGTAAGGAGTTTGGGACTTATATTGATGACGAGGGGTTAAGTTTGAGAGGGAGTTTTGTTATTGATCCTGATGGTGTTTTGAAGGCTTTTGAAATACATAATAATGATGTTGGAAGAAGTGGTAAGGAGCTTTTAAGGAAGGTTAAGGCTGCTAAATTTGTTGAAGAGCATCCTGGAAATGTCTGTCCTGCTGGTTGGAATGAAGGAAGTGAGACCTTAAAGCCCGGTCTTGATTTGGTTGGGAAGATTTGATGTTATTTCTTGTTTTTTTAAAAAAGCAATATTTATAAATCTACTAAAATAAAGCCTTTTTGTATGAAAGTAGCGGTATTATACTCTGGTGGAAAGGATTCTAATTATGCTCTAGCTGATGCTATTGAAAAAGGATGGGAAATAGCTTATTTATTATCAGTAAAGCCAACTAGAACTGATTGTTATTTGTTTCATTACGCTACTGTTGAGCATACTCAATTGCAAGCAAAACAGTTAGGAATTCCTCATATAATTACTACATGTGATATAGCAGACCCTGAATTAGAAGCTGGTATTGTCAAAAATATTGTTGAAAAACATCCTGTTGATGCTGTTATTCTTGGAGGTACTGGATTGCAGGTAACTCAGATTAAGGCTGTTCAAGATGCTTTATTGCCATTAAGAGTAGAGACATTTGCTTCACATGTTGGTGAAGAGCATGGAGATTTGATTGGGGACATGCTTGAGAAAGGGTATAAAATTATGATTAGCCAATTTGCTGCAGAGGGTTTAGGTGAAGAATGGCTTGGTAGGGTTTTAGATAAGGATTCATATAAAGAGCTTAAGTACTTATCAACAAAACATGGATTTCATGTTGGCGGAGATGGCAGTGCATTTGATACTTTTGTTTTGGATTGTCCTTTATTCGAGAGGAGAATTGAGTTTGGATCTATAAAAAAATACAAAGAAAGCGGGTTTTCAGGTTATTTAGTAGCTGAATCTCCAAAGATAGTTGAGAAAGCCATACAAAAATCTTTATAATAGATAAGATATTATTTTTATTAATGTTTGACAAAATTCTTGATAAGATAAAACCAACTAAAGGGGAATTTAATGAGATTAAGAAGCTAGTAAACTCTGTTCTTAAAGAGATTAAGATTAAAGATGCTAAACCGGTAGTTGGCGGGAGTTTTGCTAAAGATACATGGTTGAGCGGGATTCATGATATTGATATTTTTGTGAAATTTAATTATAAAAAATATAAAGATAGGTCTAAGAAAATTGATGGGTTATTGTATAAAGGTATTAAAAAATTAAAACCTAAAAGATTGCATGGATCCAGGGATTACTTTCAGATTAAAAAAGGAAAACTTACTTTTGAGATTGTGCCTATTTTGGATATAAGAAAGGCTTCGCAAGCAGTGAATATAACTGATGTTTCTCCATTACATGCCTTATGGGTGAAAAAACATAAGTTGCATAACGATATTAGATTAAGCAAAGCATTTGCTAGAGCACATCATGTTTATGGAGCTGAAACTCATATTAGAGGATTTTCTGGATATGTTTTAGAGATATTAACTATTTATTATGGAGGGTTTATGAAGTTTGTTAGAGGTGTTAGTAAATGGAAAGGTAAAACTGTAATAGATCCTGAGAAACTTTTAAAGAAGCCTTTGAAGGAATTAAATACATCTAAGATAAGTTCTCCTTTGGTTTTAGTTGATCCTGTTGATAAAGCAAGGAATGCTGCTGCAGTTGTGTCTAAAGAAAAGTATGACACTTTGATTAAAGCTGCTAAATTGTTTTTGAAAAATCCTTCTGAAAGATATTTTTTGTTAAAAGAAGAGAAGATTCCTAAAAATGCTATTGCTATTGAGATTAAACCTAAGAAAGGAAAAAGTGATGTGGTTGCTGGTAAATTGTTTGCCTTGTTTAATAAGATTAAGAGGCAGATTAAGTTAGAGGGATTTGGACTGAAAAAGTCTGGATTTATTTTTGATGGGAAGGCTGTGTTTTGGTTTGTATTTAAGTCAAATAAATTATCTGAATATAAAGAGATAAGAGGTCCTCCTTTGAAATTGAAAAAACATGTTGAACAGTTCAGGAAAAAACATAAAAAAACTGTTGTTAAGAAAGGCTTTGTTTGTACTAAAGAATCAAGGAAGTTTACTGATGCTGAAAAATTTGTTAAGTTGCTATACCGAAAACTTTATAAATGAGCCATCTGTTCTATGTATTATAGGTGGGATTTCTTAAAGCATTAACGTGTCAAAAATGAATAATGTGGAAGAACATATTAAAAAAGGAACAACTACGGTTGGGATTGTTTGTAAGGAAGGCATTGTTCTAGCTGCAGATAAGAGAGCTACTGCTGCTGGAAGAATTGTTCTAAATAAGACAGTTGATAAAGTGTTTAAATTGACTGATGAGCTAGCTGTGACTATTGCTGGGAATGTCTCAGATATACAATTAATTACAAAATTGATTAAAGCTGAGATTTCATTAAAAACAATAAGAACAGGGAAAAAACCAACTGTTAAGGAAGTGGCAAATTTATTAGGTACTATCATCTATAATAATATAAGGAAATTTTCTGTTATTCCTGGAATTACTGCATTCTTGCTTGCTGGAAAGGATGAATCTGGCTTGCATCTATATGAATTAAGTCCGGATGGCTCTGTTATGAAACATGAAAAATATATGGCTGATGGGTCAGGATTTATGATGGCCTTAGGTGTTCTTGATACTCTTTATACTGGAGATATGCCTTTACAAGAGGGGATTAAATTAGCTGTAAAAGCTATTAATGCTGCTATGCAAAGGGACGCTGCGACTGGAGAGGGTATTGATGTAGTGACTGTTACGAAGGAGGGGGTTAAAAAAGCATTAACCAAAATATTAGAGACGAATATTGCTGTATAAACTTTACAAAGATTCTTTAAAAAAATGCAAATCTTAGAAGAAGTACTTAGTAGATTACCTGATAAAACTAAGATATCAAACTCTGCATTTGAAGGTGCGAATATAATCCTTTATACTAAGGACAAGGATTTTTTCATTAATTCGAATGGGGTAATAAAAGAGATAGTGAATACTATAAAGAAAAGAGTTGAATTAAGGCCTGATCCTTCAATTTGTATGGAGATGGAAAGAGCAAAAAAGATCATTGAAGACCTGATTCCAAAAGAGGCGGGTCATGCTGAGACTTTGTTTGATGCTCAAAGGTCTATAGTTATTATACAGGCTGAAAAACCTGGGCTTGCAATAGGAAAACAAGGAGAGTTGCTTAGAGAAATAAAGAAAAGAATACTGTGGGTTCCTGTTATTCAAAGAATTCCTGCTATAAGATCCAAAATAATTGAGAATATTCGTTATGTTTTGTTTGAGAATAATGATTATAGGAAGAAGTTTTTGAACAAAGTTGGAAAAAGAATTTATGGTGAAAGTAAAAGGAGCAATGGGCAGGATTGGATCAGGCTTTCATTTTTAGGAGCTGCAAGACAAGTTGGAAGATCCTGTTTATTGTTGCAGACTCCAGAATCAAATGTTTTATTGGATTGTGGTGTAAATGTTGCCGCTCAAGGACAAGATCAGTATCCTATATTAGATGCTCCTGAGTTTAAATTAGAAGATTTGGATGCTGTTCTTGTGTCACATCCGCATTTGGACCACGTTGGATTTGTTCCATGGCTGTATAAGATGGGATATAAGGGACCTGTGTATATGACTGCTCCTACAAGGGATGTTGGTGCGCTTTTGTGTTTGGATGCTATTGGTGTAACGCAAAAGGAAGCTAATAAAGTAATCTATGGAAGCAAGGATGTTAAGGAGATGGTTAAACATACTATTACTTTAGATTTTGAAGAGGTTACTGATGTTACTCCTGACATAAGAATTACTTTTTATAATGCGGGGCATACTTTAGGTAGTTCTGTGATACACATACATATTGGTAACGGAATGCATAATTTGGTCTATTCTGGGGATTATAAATTTTTAAGAACACAATTACTTGAGCCTGCTGTGAATAGGTTTCCTAGGGTAGAAACTTTGATAACGGAATCAACTTATGGGGCGAAAGAGGATATATTGCCTTCAAGAAAATCTTGTGAAGATGAGTTGCTTGGAACAATAAAAGAGACTATTAGTGGTGGTGGAAAAGTTCTTGTACCTGTTTTAGGTGTTGGGAGATCACAAGAAATCATGTTAATTCTTGAGAACGCTATCAGAGAGGGTGTTTTGGATAAAGTTCCAGTGTATGTGCAGGGAATGGTTTGGGATGTTACTGCTATACATACCGCTTATCCTGATTATTTGAACAAAAATGTAAGAAAATCAATTTTTCATAAAGATCACAATCCTTTTCTTTCTGATATATTTATGAGAGTAGTTTCAAAAAAAGAACAGGATCATGTTATTGATGAAACAGGTCCTTGTGTTATTTTAGCTACTTCAGGGATGATGACTGGTGGAGCTTCTGTTTCTTATTTTAGGAGACTGGCTGATAATCCTAAAAATGCTATAATCTTTGTTAACTGGCAAGGAGAAGGTTCTTTGGGTAGAAGGATCCAGAATGGAGATAGAGAGGTTCAGGTGCCCGGAGATAGCAGAATGGAGACTGCAAAAGTGAATATGAAGGTTAAGCTTATTGCTGGGTTGAGCGGACATGCTGGAAGAAATGAGTTGATAAGATACGTTGCTTCGTGTGAGCCAAGGCCTAAAAAGGTTATTGTTATTCATGGAGAGTCCTCTAAATGCCTTGAATTAGCTTCTTACCTGCATAAATCCAATAGAATTGAGACAAATGCGCCTAAGAATTTAGAAACTATTAGATTAAGGTAAAGCTTATATATGAGTACATATATTTTGTATATAGGAGAGATTTTCTAGTATTTACGTAATAGGTTTTTAAAAGAAAATTCTTATTGTTGGTAGATTGTCTTGATACCACTCTGGAGTGTTGATTATCGAAAGATTTATATATTCCAATATCCACTTTAGAGTAGCAAAATGGTCAGAATCTCTTTAGTGGTTGCTTATGTAGCGATAATGTTAGTGATAATGGCGTCATTTGTTAATTCATTTCAGGCAAGAGATATAGAATCACCACGCGATAGGGTGTCTGAAGAGCAAATAAGGGTTTACAGTGATAGGATAGTGATTAAGATTGATGGCGCTTCATGGACAAGATATGCTAACACAAATTCAATGGATCCTTTTTTGGATGAAGGAGCAAACGGAATCGAGATTGTTCCTGAAAATGAGGATGAAATTTATGTTGGCGATGTTGTTGCGTATGAATCAAAGTATGCTGATGGTTTGACTGTTCACAGAGTTATTGATGTTAGAGAAGATGAAGCAGGAAGGTACTTTGTGCTTAAGGGAGATAATCTGTCTCAAGAAGACCCTGAAAATGTCAGGTTTTCACAAATAAAATATGTGTTAATAGGAGTGGTATATTGAAAATGAAAGAAGCAATATGTAAACGGTGTGGAGCAATATTCGAGACAAACGGGGGAATGCCTGATTTTGAATGCACTTGTCAAAGTAAAGAATTTATTTTAATCAATTAAATAATCACCTCTTGTTTGCCCAGAAAGTTAGCTTCCTTTCAGTGCTTTTTGAACTTTGAAAGGGGCTTCTTTCTTGGGTTTTATAATATAAGAAGGCACTTCTTTTAAAAAATAAGTTGAGAAAGTCTAAGGATTGTTATAGGGGGAATCCTATTGGCTAAATAACCCTAAAAATTATAATAATTTTTTCATCTCAAAAATAAAAACCTTTGCTCTTTCTAGTGATGTTTTTGCTTTTGCTTTTTTAATATCTTCAGTGGATTCATATTGAAAAACAGATCTTTTTTCCATTTCCTTATGAAAACTGCCTATAATCTCATCTGCTTTTCTTCCAATAATATCAAGAGCTTCTTCTTTAGCGTCTTCGTATTCTTCTAATAATTCTTTCTTTAATTTATTTCTGATAAAAACAATCAAAGCATTAGCAGTGACTTTATGGCTTACTTTAGTCCCTACCTTGTAGCCAATTTTATATAAAACTGCATTAGCAATATAATACATGGAATAATAAGAAATTACTATTACCCATAAGTTCGATAAATTTTGATCAAATAACTTCTGAGCAACAGCGATAGATTCTTGATAATTACGTTTATATGTTTCTAAAATCTCTTCTCTGAAAAGTTTATATTTCCAAAATAGTCTATCTTTGAGAAATCCCCGAATATTACTTTCTGCCTCCTTTATTCTTTTCTCATCAAGCATTTTTAATTAGCCTATAATAATTCTCTATCCCTGATAATATGATATTATTATTAAAAGCTTCCCTCCCCACATTAAATTTAGTTGTTTTTAGCATGGAGAGAAATTCTGAGGAAGTAAAAGTAAGTAAATGAATATCTAAAGGGATTAGAGATATTTTGTTTTTAATATTTTCCTTTATTTTTTTATCGTCACTAATAAGCATTATATCAACATCAGATTTTTTTCTATTTTTCCTATTAACATATGAACCAAATAATAACAATATAAAAAATGGTTCTTCGATATCTTTAAAGTAATCATATAAAGCATAAAAATTCTTATTTCTCAACAATTCCTCTTTCCTTATCAGTTCTGCTCTGAATATATCTGCATTAAACTCTTTTTGGTTTATTGAGCACAAAACTGTCTGTCCAATTTTTTTAGCTAGGATAATTTTATTTTCTATTAATTCCTTTATAATTAAGTATACGGTCTTGTAATCAACAGATATATTTTTAGCAATTGCTCGAATAGTAAACTCCTCTTTTTTATTAGAGAGCAAAAACTTGAGTATTAATGATTTATTATGTATTTTTACCATAATATTATGTTAATATTCCATAATATATAAATCTTTCTATGGGGCCTAGAAAACTATAATTATTATTTCTAAGAAATAGTTTATGGTATTTCTAATTGTAGCCTTCTTTCACTAAATTTCAATCTTAATATTACTTCACCTGGGTCTATTGGGTCAAAAAATGTTATTGTTATTTCTCCGTTTTCTTTGAGAGCCATTATATTTCCTTCTTCAGGAGGCGCAGTTCTTATTGCATATTCTGTTGTACCACCGATGTACCCTTCTAAAACATCATCATGCGTTTCTTCGATTAGAGCAATAGTAAAGAAATCTGTATTTATATCCTCTTGTGAAGAAGGTTCTGCTTTTATTAGTTCTGACATTTGTTTTAATGTGTCTGGGGGGGAGACTATTGGTTTTGTGGGTTCGTCTTCAGTAACAGTGAGAGCTGGTGGTTGTTCTCCTGGAACTATTAAGCCTTCTTGTTCTTGTTCTGGGGGGAGATATTCTATCGGTACTTCTGGTCCCTCCCCTCTAAAAAAAGTATGATCATCTAAGCCCCTACCGCCTAAGGAAGGAGCAGCGCCTGATGGAACAGATGATCCTGTTCCTCCTGGGCTATCCTCTATGGGGGCCAAGCCCAAGATATCTAATCTTTCTTGTTTAGAACTAAAACACATACCATCAATGCAGCCTCCGGGACAGAATAATTTTTCACTTCTCATTTCTTCGTTGCTAACACAATAAAATTCATATAGAACATTGCCTACACAATAATCAGTAAAAAAATCTGTTGTTCCGTCCTTGTATATTACTGTTGTGATACTTTTTTCGTTTTTATTATGCTCTCCTTCACAGGAATTTAAGTTTGATACTCTATCTTTTGAGGAAAAACTTATGAGGAATATTACTAAGAAGATTAAGATTATTAAGTAGATACCTAGCTTTTGCGGAGTTTTTTTCATCTATATGAACCTCTTTTTTTCGTATACCTATATATTTTTTAAGCAGAAGATATATAAAAGCGTTTTGATATGGATTTTTAAAATGTCGGACATGTGGAGGATATTTGGGGTCACTATAATAGTGCTTTTGGCTATTATTTCAGCTGTTTTGATTGCCGCTTATGTTTCTAGGGAGTGTAATACTAATCTAGACTGTGGGGGAGGAAGATACTGTGCTTATAATCATAAATGTTATGATAGTTCTTCTAATTCTAAAAGCGCCAATCTATTACCTTCTGCTCTTGTTATTGGGATTGCTATTGTTATTTCTGCTTATATTTTGAAGAGGGGGAAGGTTAAGAAGTAGATTAGTCTAATTTTATTTTTGACGGGTTTTCTTCTGGTTTTTTAAAAAAATCTTTCTTAAACACAAGTGCAAGTTCCTGTGCTTGAAGGTTGATTAGAACAGGTTCCTAACTCTCCAGTTCCCTTTACACATACAACATGACTTGATTGATCGAGACCGCCTACTCGTAACTCCCCACCAACATTTATACCAACATCTAAATGTCCATTAAGAATTAAACCTCCTAAACAAGTTCCCCCAGTGCAATAATCATTATCATAACCACAGTAATGGCCGAGTACTTCGGTACAGTCTACACTAAGACCGTTTTGGGCGAGGGTTATTCCAGTTCCTGATCCAACATTCAAGGTTACTTCTCCACTAGGACCCCCTCCGATAAGACCTTGTCCTGCTACTATGTTGGTTATGCCGCCGCCGCCAGCAGTAATTTGAATAGTATTATCTGGAAATTTAAAACCTCCTGAAGTGCTGTGGACTATGCCTGCGACTTGCAGTGGGCTAGTAGGACTGGCAGTTCCAATACCAACATTTCCATCCTGCAGCACCGTGACAAGAGTCGTGGTTCCTTCATTTGTCAGTTTCAAAGCATCATTAGTCGCATAATTATATAATGACCACTTGCGGACATTGTTTTCTCTCCAGCCAAAGCCCGAACTTTCGCCTACATTGGAAGAGTCAACCTGGATTACGCCAGTCCATGATCCTCCCTTCACATGTAGATGTGCTACGGGATCAGTTATCCCAATTCCAACCTTCCCAGTTGAAGTATCAACACAAAAATCAGTATCACAATCCATTTCATCCCACATATGTCCTGGATTATTTTGAGTTTGAGCTGCTACAAAGACAGCTATACCAATAATTAGAACAATACCAAATAAGAAATAAAGATGTTTTTTTTCTAT
>JBDRGP010000008.1:0-13249 GCA_043817645.1 Candidatus Woesearchaeota archaeon | reverse complement strand
AGAGCTGCACATCCTACCCAGAAGCCATTAGAATTATTTAAGAGATTAGTAGAAATGGCAACCGATGAAGGAGATATAGTGGTTGATCCATTTATTGGTGCTGGAACAACCGCTATGGCAGCAATGCAGTTAAATCGAAATTGGATAGGCATTGATAACAATAAAGAATATATTAGTTTAGCAAATAAAAGAATAAATAAACATAAAAAGAATGCTAAATTAAAGGATTATTGTTAAAGGATTACACTAAAAATGACAGATATTTTAAGAAATCAAATCAAAACTATTCTTTTTCTTAGTTCATATACATTTTTGTTCTTGATATTAATCCTAAAAAATATAAATAACCAATATTTGCTTTATACTTTAAGTGGTATAATACTACTTTCTAATGCAATACTTTTTATCAGTATAAAAAGATGTAAATCTCTTGCTGATGAATTTGTAAAAATAAAAAGCGTAGAAAACATAAACTCGGTAAATTCAGCGTATTTAGTAACATATATAATCCCATTTTTGACTATTGATTTTACAAATATTATGGATGTTTCATCTATTGTATTGCTTTTTGTGGTATTTGCGTTTCTATATATCAAGTCTGATATGATTCATGTAAATCCCACATTAAATTTTATAGGGTACGATTTAATTGAAATTAGAACAGTCAAAGACGATAAATTAATCCTAATAACAAAGGAAAAGAGTAAAGCAAATTTAGAAAAAATTAAATTTAGGAGACTAACAAATTCAATTTTGGTAGGTTAATATGGTAGAGTTTAATCAAGAAACAGTATTTCAAGGAACAGAACAATTACTTTTAGGGAATTTGTCAGCCACGCTTATATTTATAACACGAGAGAAATCAGAAGAAAGAACAAATTATAACTTTAAAAAAGTTTTACTTAATCAGGAAGTACAAGAGAATTTAAGAAAATCATTTCTTGGGAAAGTAAAAAGAATAAAGAAAAGCATCCATAAAATTAATTTTGAAAAATACTCCCCCACAAATACATCAGAATGTATAAAATACGTTTCTGATCAGGAAATAGAACAAAAATTGTTAAAATTAAATAAAGACGAGATAGAAACAATAAGGGGTAATGAGCTAAATTCTGAATTCTTTGAAAATCTCTGGGGATACCTAGCAATTTTTGAGAATAATAACAGTGCATCACTAAGGATTTTTAAGAGATATACCCCCGGCAATATTTTAAGAAAATCTCTCTTAAACGCCTTAATCATAAAAGACGGAACTTTTACCAAATTAGACGAAGACATCTTCAAGATGGATTATAAAATTCATTGCTTTTTATTTGGTGGTTTTGTTATAATTTTTGCGAAAAGGGCATTTGAAGAATTATTTGAACTTGAAGATAAATTTATGAAAGAATCAAAAGAAGTTTTGGATGAGATAAATAAGAAAGAAGTAAAGATTACCGATTGGGATGATTTCAAAGAGAAATGTTGTGATAACATAAATATGATGCGAAAATTGAGTAACATAAAAGCTAAAGGATATTATCATAGCATTACTTTTGTCAAAGTAAAAAAGATGAAAAAAGACTACAAGCTTAGATTTAAAATTGATGAACAGAATAAAACCATAATTTATAAAGAGTATAAAGACATTTGGGACATTCTTGCGTTATTTGATGATGATTTATTAAAATCAGAATTAACTCAAAAGAAATACGAAGTATCCTCTAAAAAAGAAAGATAAGACGCCCCTTCCTATAAATTCTTTTACGAATTAAGAGGCAAAATGTCCGCAGGACTAAGCCCCCTCTCTCGTCTATAAGTAAGTAAAAATTTGGGCGAATGAAATGAACCGTTAAATCAATGTTAGAATTAGTTACAAAGAGTTCTGTATTTCTTCTTGATTAGAGCTTTTCAGAGCCTCTGGCCATTTTTCTCAAAAGTAGTAGCAACATTAACAGAAAAACTATTCTCATTATTCTATAGTACAAACTTAATATTCTCTCAAAGAGGGCCAATACTAACAATAGAAAATTTCAAAGTAATAATAGGAGCTCCATGCTCAGGAATAGACTCAATGCTGTTATTCACAACCTTATTCTTCCTGATTTTTTTCCTGGACCACAAAAAACTAAATAAAACCAGGGCATTAATACTCTTCCCAATAGGCTTAATAGGAATGTTCTTATTCAACATCTTAAGAATCTTCGTCTTACTCTTAACAGGACTATACATCAGCGAACAGTTCGCAGTAGGCTTATTCCACCAAAACATAGGCTGGATCTTATTCATAATCTATTTTATTTTCTTTTACATAATAACAAAAAGATTTATTTACAAACCCCTTTAAAAACCCCCCATCTCCAGCTCCATCCAAAATCCGGCACCCGCCATCAGCAAAACCCTCTTCAACAGCCCCCAAATCCCAATATTTCCCAGTTAACCCCCCAACACCACCACCCTCAGCCCCATTCAAAATACGACACCCGTTCATCCAATATCCGGCACCTAAATCTTGTCCAAAATCCGACGCTTTTTTGTCCAATTCCCTAGGTTTAACATTTCCAATATCCGGCACCTAAAAATCTGATTCCAATATTCAGGAGAGATATAATTTACCCAATTAATTTTTTTGGAACATTCAAAGCTTCATTAGAAAAAACAATTTCTTCACATTGAGAAATAGCCTTTCTACTAAGGTTCATCATTTTGTCATATCTTTCTCTGACGTCATCGCTTTTTATCCATGAACCATATTTTGCCCTCTCTCTTTCATCTACGTCTGACTCTTTATCCTTTTCCTTGTGTACAACAATTCTATTAATAAATTCTTCATCATATTCAATCAATCCTTTCTCCCTTAAATATCCAATAAATAAAGCAGTACATCTTTGGCTTCTGCTTTCAACTCCAAATTTAGTTAGAATAGCTAATGCACAGTAATAGAGAGAGTAAAACCATTCTTCTGGTATTTTGTAATCTGCCCCTCTCTTCCTATAAAAATCACAAAACTCCAAACTTTCTTTTGCTCTTTCTAAATATTCTTTAGCCTTTTTTTGATTTGGTTCTACAGTAAGCAGACCTTTATGCTTCTTATCTCTTTCTTCATCTTTTTTAGCACTTTTAAAACACTCTTTTACTTTTTCTTCAGTTTCCATATCCGTGTACCTCTTTCATAAAATTAATAAAACTTTCCTGTCCAAATAAAATAACCCCTTTCTTAATAGCACCCGCATATGCCTTATTTCCTTTCTTTAATTCTTTTTTAAACTCTGGTTTTGTGAAGTTTATCGAATGTATATCTTTTTCTTGGGATACTTGTATCTTAACTATCAAATCTCCAATATTAACAAGGTTTTTCTTTTCAATAACTACTAGAATATCCACATCATTAGCCCGTTTTGGAGAATGGAGAATACTTCCAAAGAGTATCAAAAACTCAACTTCTTTTTCTAACTTCTCAAAATTAAATCTCCATCTTTTATGTTTTAATGCTTCTTGAGTTAAAGAGAGAGCCAAAGTTTTCTCCACAAGTAGGTTATCCCAGTTTAAGCTGATTCTATAAGTGCTTGTTTTCCCTTTACCGATAGGTTCTAACTTTATTAATTCGTCTCTTTCAAGTTTTTTAAGAAGTTTCCACATTCCAACACGGCTCATATTTAATTCTTTTGCAAGTGATGTAATTGTGTGAGTTGTAGAAAAATCTTTAAGTAGAACCAAGGGTATTTCCCTGGATTTTATATTTTCTGTTACCATTTTGTTAATAGTTATTAACCTATAGTTAATAGTATATAAGTCTTTGCTTTTTCTATAGTAATAGGAGCTCCATGCTCAGGAATAGACTCAATGCTGTTATTCACAACCTTATTCTTCCTAATTTTTTTCCTAGACTACAAGAGCCTTTTCTTTAAAAGAAAACCTTCGGGAAAAGAATCTCGTATTCCTTGGAGAGCATTAATACTCTTCCCAATAGGCTTAATAGGAATGTTCTTATTCAACATCTTAAGAATCTTCGTCTTGCTCTTAACAGGATTATACATAAGCGAGCAATTCGCAGTAGGATTATTTCATCAGAATATAGGCTGGATCTTATTCATAGTCTTCTACTTAATAACAAAGAAATTTATCTATAAATCCCGCTAGAAGCCTTCTCCAATGTAAATCAATCCGAAACATTTATATAGCAATATAAACAAAAATATATCCTATGATACAAAAATGTAGCTTATTGACCATATTAGAGGTTTTCTTTAAGGAGCCAACAGCAATACATTTTATTAGGGAGATCTCTAGAAAGATTAATTTAGCTCAAACTTCTGTAAGGAATAATATAAACAACTTAAAAACAGAGGGTTTGATCCAAAAGAAAAAGGCAAAGCCCTTTGATGGATTTGTGGCAAACAGAGAAAGCGAAAAATTTCTTTATTACAAGCAAGTCTATAATTTTTTTTCCCTTTACGAATTAAGAAATTTAATAGTTGAATCCCTGCATCCCCAAGCTGTAGTAGTATTCGGTTCTTATTGCCGGGGCGAGGACATCGAAGAAAGTGATATTGATGTCCTTATTCTTTCAAAAGTAAAAAAAGAGATTAATTTGGAAAAAATAGAAAAAAAACTTGGAAGAAAGGTTCACATTATGTTCGCTGAAAAAATTGAAGATTTAGAAAAAAAATTAATTAAAAGCCTAATTAATGGCTGGACTCTTCACGGAGGAATTTGATGGATGAAATTTTTAAAATAAGTAAGGACAAAGAAAGGACAAAATCCCTGCAAGAAATGGCTAAGGAAAGGATTGAAAAAATTATTCCCGTTTTGCCAAAAGAATTACCATACAAAATAATTGAAGAGTACTATGAAGTTATTGTTCAACTAATAACAGCAATAATGTATGCCAATGGTTTCAAAACCTTAAGCCACGTTTCCTTAATTGATTACTTAGCTAAAAATTATAAAGGATTTGAGAGTAATGAAATTAGAATTGTGGATACCTTAAGGAGGGTAAGACATGGTACAGTTTATTATGGAAAAAAAGCAGAGAAAGAATTTTTAATAAATAATGAGAGTGCAATTAAAGAGATAATAGAGAAACTTTTTTTAATTATAAAGAAAACGGATTCCACCAAAACATAGGCTGGATCTTATTCATAATTTACTTCATATTCTTTTATATAACTACAAGAAAATTCATCTATAAAAAGGTTAAACGAAAGTTTTAAAAAGCCAGTAGAAAAAATAATAAAAAAGATCCTGATTCTTGCAATAAATGAAAATTCTCTACCTCTGTCAAAATAATAAAGGAAGAAGTATAGCCTTGGCAGCATACACAGATTACTTCCTTAAAAAAAGAGATTCAAAAAACATCACAGTAGCTTCAGCTGGAATTGCTTATGAGTTCATAGAATCATTAAAAAGCAGAGGCTTTGACGGACCTTCAAGAACAACAGCACACATCTTAGCTCAACAAGGTCTGAACATAAGTGATCATAAACTCACACACGCAAAAGAGGCAATAAAAGGCTCAAGCCTAATCCTGATTACAGACACATCAACATTAGAAAGAACAATTCAAGAGTTCCCAAGTCATCAAGACAAATGTTTTCTAGCCAAAGAATTTGCTGGTTTTACAACCCAAACAGAAATTTTTGGACCGCATGCAGAATCTAGGAAAGATTCAAATGACGGAAATTGGACAGAAAGAGTAGGTTACGAACACATGCTCAGGGAAATCAAAAGTATCTCAAGAAGGATAGCTAAGAGAAGGATAGCTAAGAGATTAAGATAATATTCTACTTAACCACAGAAAATTCATCTATAAACGATTTCTCTTGTAGCATCAATTAGCTCTCTGCATTCTTTTATGAAAAAATCAATTTTAGATTTATCTGCTTTTGTATCTGTCCCATACGTATAGTCCTCTCTCATTTCAATAACGCTTTCTTTTACTTCATCATCTTCATATTTGAAATATTTAAGGAATCTATCATCCAACCCTATCTTGCGTTTTTCTATTAAGTATTCAATTAAAGAGATTGTACATGTTTGATTGCCAGATTCATAACCAAATTTAGCAGTTATAGCCAGGAAACATTGATACATAGTATAAAAGATAGTTCCTATGCTGGCATCTGTAAAGCCCCCCCTAACAAGGTATTCAGTGACACTAAGGTCATGCTCAGCCTTTTCTATATGCTTTTTTGCTTCTTCCGCACTTGGCTTTGTTTTTAACAGTCCCCGGTGCTTTGGTTTTTTGCCCTGCTTCCTGCATTCAGCGATATCTTTTTGTGCTTTTCTTAGGCACCAATCAACTTGTTTAGATACTTGTGACATTTTTTATCAGATCAACATATCTATTCTGTCCGTATAATATAACAGCATTTTTAACTATGTCTAGAATAGCTTTTTGTTTTTGCTTTAAATTCTTCCCAAACTCTTCAGGAGTTAAATCAACTACATGAATTTTTTTAGGAATAAACTTTTGTCTTTCAGCAATTAATTTATAAATCTCTCCAGAATCCCCCTTCTTTCTTATTATCATCACATCAATATCTCTCGCTTTAGCATAATTCTTTATTGTTGAACCATAGAGCATTACAACTCTCTCATTCTTGAAAAGCCCTTTAAACTCATCTTTCCACCTTTTGAAGCTATTTGCTTCATCAGACAAAAGAAAAGAAATCAAGTCTATTACATAATCATCACTTAAATTCGGCTTGTATACTGTTGATTTTCCAATTTTTTTATCTATTAGTAGTTCTTCTTTATGCAGTTTCTTTAACATTTTCATAGTTCCAACGCGGCTTATACCCAAGTATTTACTAAGCGAGTTAGCATTGTGGTAACTACAAAAATCTTTGAATAATATAATCAATGCTTTCCTTCCATTTTTAGTTAAGCTTGCCATAGTAACTCGAAGTTATCATATAGTAAATTTAAGTTACTTATAAATCTTCCTATTTTCCTAAAATATTCAACATCTTAAGAATCTTCGTCTTACTCTTAACAGGACTATACATCAGCGAACAGTTCGCAGTAGGCTTATTCCACCAAAACATAGGCTGGATCTTATTCATAATTTACTTCATATTCTTCTATATAACTACAAGAAAATTCATCTATAAAAAGGTTTAAATAATATATAGACACCATATTAATGTATCCAAGCTAGGGAGTTCGTCTGGTTCTAGTCCAGAAGGACAAACTAGGGTTCAGATCCCATTAGGGCCCACGGATACACTATTAAACAATGATATTCCATCTTAGAACTCCAATAATAGTGTTCTTATCTTATTAACAAACTCAACTGTTTGTTTTTGCAGATCTTTGGCCTGTAATAATTCAAATAGTTCATCAACACCATAACATGCCCTTTCCCTCATGTTTTTTGAATCCAACAAAAAATCAATTTCCTCTTTTTCTAAATGAATGTTCTCTATAATAAATTCTATCTCCTCCTTTTTTAAGATGTTGTCTTTATGGTAGTAAAATAAGGTCACTACAGTAATTGTTGCTAAATGGCTCTTAGATTCATAACCTATTTTTGTAGTTAATGCTAAAGCAGTATGATATATAGCATAATAATAGATTATTACACACCAATCATAAAAAGTCTTATTAGGAAGTTTCTCTTTTATAGAATAATCGTGCTCTGCTAAAATAAAATTTGCAAATTCTAAATTGTTAATCGCCCTATTAAGGTATTTCCCAAAAGATTCAGGTTCTACTTCCCTTAGCACACGTATCCTTAGATAATTATTAAAAACTACCTCACAATATTCCTTATCCTCAAGCAACTTTGGGATATTAACTTTCATGCTAAAAATCTCCAGAGCAGTTTATAGTATATTTCTGTGCCCATAAGTACAATTATTTTTTGTCTTATTTCCTTGGAAAAATCATGATCCTTATTTAGGAAATTAATTTCAAAATTTTTATAATTAAGATAAATAAGATTTATTTGAGTATTAGTCCTCATGCTGATCTTATTGGCTTTATTTTTCATTTCTTTTGTACTTTTCACCTCTTGAAAAACAAGCAGAAGATCTATATCAGAATCATTTGTATAATTGCCTTTTGCATATGATCCAAAAATTATAGCAATAAGGGGTTTAATGTCTAATTCATTTAAGAAATCATTTACAGCCATCTGTACTCTTTTAGGTATAGCAAGAAATCTTTCTGTGTTCACTTGCTTTAAATAAGCGATTGTTTTTGGATGCTCTTTTAATTTTAACTTCAGTAAGTTTGCATCTTTCTCTTTCCCTATAACCTTTTCTTTTTGCAGCAGATTTGCATATCTCACTACATTAGGTAAACCAGTTTTCAACAGCCTAGATAATCCCCTTAAATGAATACCCTTTTTATGCTGTTCCAGCAACTCAATAAGCCTGAATTTCATTTCCATTTTGTTAATGATAACCTTTATATATCATTTGATAACATTATATTATCATATTTAAATGTTTTGTTTTTTGTTAGCGAGAGTATGTATCTCACAACAATTCGCAGTAGGATTATTTCACCAGAACATCGGATGGATATTGTTCATAATTTACTTCATATTCTTCTACTTAATCACAAGAAGATTTATCTATAAGAAAAAGTCTATGTAAATTTCATAAATTCTTCTCTTTTGAGACCAATATCATTTAATATTTCTCTCAATAATCCTCTACCTATATCCCTCCCAGGATGGATAGGTACTGTTGTACATCTGCCATCTGGATGTTTGAGGTATTTATGACTCCCTTTTTGCCGAATTTCTTTAAAACCTAATTTTTTTAGAATTTTGCAAACTTCTTCTCCGCTTAATAATGGGAGTTTGGGGCTCATGCCGCGACCCTTATTCTTTGAATGCCTATAAACTGTTCTTTTGGAATATCTTTTTCAACTTCAAGACAAAGTTCAATCACTTCTTTCACATTTTTAAGTAGTTCATCCATAGTTTTGCCTTGAGTATGGCAACCTTGGAGTTCTGGGACATTTGCTATATAAACCCCATCTTCATCTTGTTTTATGACTACAGTAAAATCTCGTATATTTTTTTCCATATCTTAAGTGTCCATATTAAATCTTATAAATCTTTCCTTTAGTCTGTGGGAATCTTCTTATTTAATATAAAGACTATTCCTGCTTTACTTGATTGGAATACATTTTTTCCAGCAATTCGCAGTAGGCTTATTCCACCAAAACATAGGCTGGATCTTTTATTCATAGTCTATTTCATATTCTTCTACCTAATAACAAAGAAATTCATCTATAAATCACTTTCTCAAAAAAAGAATACCAAGCAAAGAAAAAACACCGGCTAATGCAATACCAATACCACTAAACTCAGGAATGACATTACCTTCAACTTTAATATTTTTACTTTTTTGACAGCCATCATAATTAATTTCAACTCTATGCACTCCAAGATTCTCATAATCTACTGGTATATCCCAGATCTTACTTATTTCAATATCACCTTCACTATTTGTTAAAATACTTCCACTTATCACAGTTGTATCTGAAAAAGTAACCTCATAATCTAGACTGGAATCAACAGGAAATTTTTCACCATAAACATAAACACTTTCCCCAGGATTAAAGCTGTTTGGATTACTATTCTCAGAATCTACAATATGAAAACTTCCTCTACAGTCGGCACTAACAGAACTAATAAAAAGTAATAATGCTAAAATGTATAATAAGTTCTTCATTTTAGAATATACACATTAAAGCCCCCCTTTTAAAACTTTCTATACAAAATTTTACTACAATTAAAAAGTCTATCTTTTTAGAATAAGCAATAAACCAGCCAAACTAGCAAGAATTAACCCAATACCACTAAACTCAGGAATAACATACTCACAATCAGTATATCCGGGATTTCCATTAAAAGGCCCTCTGATTAGACCATCAGCACATCTCTCAATGCTATATCCTTCTCCAAAGGTTTCATAATGAACTTCATCTTCAGCTGGGCCTACGCAGTCTCCATGCCCGCTGGAACCTACATATATGCCCCCAGGAATATGATTTAATCTGATAATCCCTTCTTCATCATCTAAATGCAAAGTATAAGTAGTATCAATAATATTTCCGCCAAATCCAGGATGATCTTCTAGAAATTGTGCAGAGTTCCTGGTAATAACAGCATATTCTTCAGCATTAACATATCCACTCAGTCTCCAACATTGACCTTCCCAAAAATCATTACTGGCATCTTCAAAATACCACTCGCCCAAAGCAATATATCCTCCAGGATTATACACCTCGACCCATTCATGACCATTATCACCACCAGGCCAATCATGATAAATCTCACTAATAAAGATATCAGCAAAAACAGGGTTCAAACTGATTAACAACACAAAAATAAAAATAAAACCCCTTTTAGTTTTCGAACCCATTTTTCATTAGGGCTTTATAGATTCAGTTGTCACTGGAAGTAAATCTCTACACTCAACAGGGTCTCTTCCACCCACAACTCTTATGAATTTATTTATGTCTCTAATATCAATGTAGCCATTGTCATCCATATCAGTTCTCCAGAATGTTTTCGGAGATTGTACCCAATAAGCTTTTAGAAATCTATCAATGTCATAAGAATTCACTTCTTCGTCATTTGTAAAGTCTCCTTTGCATTCTAGTTCTTTTTCAGGTGTAGCTTGTGGTTCAAGTGTAGTTTGTGGTCCTTCCATTATTCTTTTAGGTGTAGCTTGTGGTTCAGGTGTAATCTGTGGTCCTTCCATTATTCTTTTAGATGTAGCTTGTGGTCCTATCTCTTTCTCAGATGTAGCTTGTGGTTCAAGTGTAGCTTGTGGTTCAAGTGTAGCTTGTTGTCCTATTCCCAAAGCAAATGCCAGTGGCACCAACATTACTATTAATGCCAATCCGATTAAAGCTTTTTTCATAAATATTCCTCCTATGTTTTGTTTTATTATTAGGATATATCTCTCTCCCCTTGCTAATTTAAAAAACCCCTTATCTTCGTAAATAAACAGCCAAACCGCCGCCAAGTATCAATAACACAATCACTCCAATAATAACATAACCAAAGGTTCCTAAACCAGATGGTCTATCTCCAATAGCTCTTCCTGTTATACCTTCAGAGTCTTCATTAGTATTCCCATTATAAGCCTCTTCATTAATCAAAACAGTCCCGCTACTTGTACACTCTTTAGATTCATCAGGAGAATTATAATAATTACCGCAAGCCATCATATCAGCACAACTTCTAAATTGTATTCCCCCTGCACAAGGTCCCCAATCAGTACATTCCCATTGATCCATACAGTCATCATCTCTATCCCTATTTCTGCTCCCGCTAGGACCAACATTGTTTAAAAAAACATAATCATCTTCACATTCACCTGCCCAGCCATCACAAAAATCACTTTTACCTTCTATTTCAGACTGAGATTCAACTTCAAAATCGAGCCAGACAGTATTTAATCCAAAAAAATCACCTAAGATATCGCATATATCTTCTCCATCAGAAGAATCTTCAAACAACCAATAGCTCGCTATATCTCCACTTACCTTACAGTAACCGCCATCTTCTGCTAAAGCAACATCTGCTAATAATAAAAGAGGCATCATCAATAATGAAATAATCAACAGCTTTCTCATTTCCTTTCACCTCTTCTCATAAACATAAAAATCATACCAGCGCCCAAAAGTGCTAATCCGGCAGTTATTGTGGAAAACTCAGGAATTAAGTCCCCTAAAGGCTCTTCTAACCAGAACCACTTTGTTGTTAAATCTGAATGATCTCCTACCCATGCACAAAGTATCCATCCATTATCTACATCCATAGGGTAATAATCAAAATTTTTCTCAGTAAAACAAGTCTCGCCTAGTTCATCAGGAACATAGTCATCCGAACAGAATCCACACCATGCACCTTCGTCATTAGCATCAGGATCATATACTCCTTGATCTGTATGGCATCCAGCATCTGCTTCATCTGTTCTGCCATCCCAATCATTGTCATCACCATCATCACATTGATAGGCTTCAACAGCGCCTATGCTAAATAAAGAAAACAATAATACCAACATTAAAATTATGCTTTTTTTCATGAATTACACCATATCAATTTAAGTACCACTCTGGAGAAACAAACGCCTATTTAAAGCTTTCTAATTTTATACTACTCTAAAATGGTGGCGTTCACTCCTGACAGTAATAAAAACCACTATCTAAACAATAAAACTAAAAAATAAATTAAAACCAAAATACCTAATAGATTCAATAAAGTCAAAACAGATGCAACTTTACCATCTCCTCCAACAACTTCAGGTTGATTTACCCTAACGATTAAATTCTTACTATCAATTAACTTACCGCCACTCATAACATTAACATTCACAGCATGTTCGCCAAAAGAGGCATCTTCTTTGATCTTAGTGTCAACATTCACAAATCTAGTCTTTTGTCCTCCAATAAGAACATTTTGAGTTACAGGATCTATAAATCCAGAATCACTAATAACAACCTGATATTCAGCAAACCGATCACCAGTATTCATTATTTCAATAGGAAACACAATACTATCTCCTCTATTTCTCTCAAACACGCTCTCCAGGTCTACATCCGTCTTAAGTTCATAAACAATCTCTCCAGGCTCACAATCATTTATTATAATCTGTTTTTCCTTTACTTCTGTTTCTTCATCATCATCAAAAACAGCCCCAGCGATAAGAGCGTAAGTTCCAGATTTAATATCACTAGGAATCTTTAGTGAAAGCTTTTTACTAATGTCATTATTTCCATCAAACTCTTCTAAAGTAAATCTGGGAGACACTTCTTCCAAACCCAACTCAGGAATATTCAATGCAACAAACATATCTTCTTCTTCACTAGTACCAAGATTTTCTAAATCTATATTCGCAGTTATAAACCCGCCACAGCTTAGTTCATAGCTTGATAAATCAAATTCGCTAATAACAACCTGGTGTTTTTTTCTTTCAATATCAATTTCAATTTCTTCTTCAGCGCAATGATCCTCTTCATGACCGCTTTCGTAAGCCTTTACAAATAGAATATAGTCGTCATCCTCATCAATATCGCTATCCGGAACTTCTAAGGTCAATAAAAATTCTTCCTTTTCATCCTCCGCGATATTTACTTCATCACTTTCTATATCCTCAACCCTATCAAACTCTCCCGCTGTAGGATCTTTAACAAATAAAAACGCTTCAACAATAACATCATCTATATCTTTATCACCATTATTCTCTACTTCAATCTCTAATTCCATTTCTTCCATAGGAGCAAATTCATCACC
>JBDRGP010000007.1:0-45264 GCA_043817645.1 Candidatus Woesearchaeota archaeon | reverse complement strand
AAAAATGTTCTGATAAAAGTGTTGTAGAAGAACCTTCTGTTCCAAAGGAAGGAACTTTTAGTATTCTAAATCCTTGTACTGGACTTACTGAGAGCCAGTGTAGAACAAAGGAAGATGAGGGTATTTGTGAACGTACTTATACTGGCGGTGGGGGTTGTCAACAGTATAGTGGTTGTGTGAGGGTTGCTGGACAAGGGCAATCTATCTGTCGTTTTGAGGGAGAAGAACAAAGCATTCTTTTTCATTTTGTCAAACCAGATGGCTCCACGTTTGATGGATCACTTAGTTTGGATGTAGATCCGCCGAACTTTTTTACAGGAAGAGACTTGAATAGACAACTGATTGATTTAGATACAAATAATCCATACTGTACCCTGCACACTTTTGAATATGACGGAAATACCTATGCTTTTTACATTTTAGGAGACAAATGTGGCTACAAAACAGCCATGCTAGAAAAAGAAGGCCTGTCAATCTCTCCAGCGAATAATTTCCCAAGCAAAGAAATCGTAGAGGATACTTGTACCTTGTTGCAAAACTCGGAAGAATCTGAACCAGGGCCAGAGCCAGAAGAAGAATGTGGGAATGGCAGGATAGATGCTGGAGAGAGTTGTGATGGAAATAATTTGGGAGGAAAAACCTGCCAAACAGTTGATTCTAAATTTACTGGTGGTGATTTGAAGTGTAATGTGGAGTGCAAGTTTGATACTAGAGAGTGTATATGCAGGAAGGTTACTCCTTTCGGGAATATTGAAATCGAAGGAGGGATTTACAATAAATGGTTCGATCATCGTTTAGCAGGTTATGGCAACTTGGAGGTAAACTTTATTCAAACAGGTCCTACAGAAAAAATAATAGAAGAAAATATGACAATAAAACTTTGGATACATAAGGATTTGTACGATGTGGAATATGATACATTTACAAAATATAACCCTCCCAGGGCAAATGCTCCTGAATGGTATATCCCGGATTTATTTCGACTTAAAAATCATTTTCCTCCTGAAAGTTGGAGGGAGGAGAGATCCTTTGTGATAATTTTAAGAACAACAATAAGAGAAGTGGATGGAAGAAAGTACATCACGTTGGAATCTAAGTATAAACAGGCAGGGGATACTAGACCGCAGCAGGACATGAAAACTTTAACCTTAAGTGGTAGTATTGATGGTCGCAGGTCAGATAGTGCAGAAATAAGTTATGAAGATAATGTTAAACAAGTGATAAAATCCATTGTAAAGCTTCACGAATTATATATTATTTATAGCGATGATGACCTTGCTGGGCCAATGATTGGTGTTGGCCCTTTTAGTGGAGGTCCGGCTTATATTCGGGATAGTTTAGTTTCAGATTGGGTACAAAAATCATATTTAGATGATTTTGATGATTCAGAACTTGGTGAAGATAAAAGGTATAATCTTGAAGCCCAACCCAAAATTAGGAGATCTATTAATGAAAAAATACAAAGAGCTGTTCAAAATTATGATTGTGATTGACTATTCTTATTTCTTTTGAAGCATAAATGATAGAGTATATCAATTGCTGGGATAGTTACTCCTCCAATTATTGCTCCGATTGTATTATAATTATATTGTCGGCCATATCTTATTATGGCGGAAACAGTATTTTCAGCGGTGTAAATATCTGAAGGATGAATAAAATTATCCGCTACCTGCCAACCAATAAAACTCCCTATAGCGGCCTCCAATACAATTCTGACTAATGTAGTGGCTTTTCTAGATCTGTCCCTGATTTTGATTTGAGTTGGCATAAACCTATTAAGATGGCTTTCTTTTTAAATCTTTTTATATGTTACCACCCTTGGATAACCATCAAAAAGAATTAAAAGAAATTTACTCTGATTGGAAACTTCTTGATTACGAAGAATATGAAGATTATGAAGAAGAAGATCGGACAAATAAATTAGCTTTTTTAATGGCTAAAAAGTAAAAAGGATTTAAGGAGGGAATTTATTTCAGTTTATTCTAGTTGAAAGGAAACTCTTATAGACTTTAGTTTGTAGAGGAATTTCTACTAGAATGAAAAACTAATATTAGATTTATTTTTAATAGAGTGATACATTTGTTTTGCTGTTAAGTTTGAATTATTGCTTAAGGTTAAGAGGGCGAGATCTTTTAGATTTTTGCTTTTAAGCTGGAATACTATGTTGCTTTCCATTTTCTAGTATAGGGAAGATGATAACATTTATATACTTATCTCTCAGTAGTAAAATAGAATTAAATAATTTGTTTGCTTTGTATAGGTAAAATGGGTTTGGAAGAGAGATTGCATGTTCTTAGATAGGACTACTTCAAAATTTGGGAAATTCTACACCTAAGTTACATGGTTTCAAGAAAACACAAGGCTTAAATAATTTTTAATTATGTTTTTGTGTATGAAAAGAGGTAAGATTTTATTTTTTATTGCTTTTGTTTGTTTAATTATATTAACTAGTTATTCTCCGAGTATTAAAAGTAGTGAAGATGATGAGTGTATTGTTCCTTATTTTGATGCTAATGGCAAAGAGTTAGGAGAAGTTTATGTTTACCAAGTAAATAATGTAGTCTTTGGTAGGGAAAGAGCTACTAGGTTTGAGTTTTATCCAAAAGTTGAGATAAGGGGGCAAGAGGGCGGTACTTATAATTTTGAAACTTATCTCGGAGGAACTCCTGCAGTTGTTGTTATTGATGATTCTGTTTTAGATGATTGTTATGTTGAAGAGGTACAAGGAAGTAAGGAAGGGCAGAGAAGTCAGGTAGGAACTTCGAATGGGTGCCCAAGCGAAACACCTCTTTTATGTGAGCATCCAGATAGTATTAATCGGATTAAAGATGGAGAGGACATTTGTTGTCCGACTAAAAGACTAAATAAATATTATCAATATTGCCTTAGTACTAATTGGGGTTCAAACAGGAAGACTGTAGAATGTGTGGATATACCTTGCAGGTCTTTGGACCGTATACAATGTGAAGAGGATCCTAGATGTAAATTAAAAGATAGAGTGACGCCAACTTCACAACCTTCTACACAACCATCTGGCGGAGATGGGGGGCCTATTGTAGATGGCGGGCCTATTAATAACGGGATTGTTACTGCAGCCGCGGTTTTTGAGGAAAATGGTTTTGGTTGTGAAGGCACATTGGATAGTTTTGGATTTCAAAATCAGGGTGCTGATGGAGACAATGGTGAAGGGGTTGGGGAAGTGTGCGAGGATAGGCCACAATGCAGTAATACCTTAGATGATGATGGAGATGGGTTAATTGATTTTTGTAAAGTTGGATCCAATCTTCATTGTGATCCTGGATGTACTGGCCCCTTGGATAACGATGAATCTAAAGAATGGGAAAAACCTCAATGCGATGATGAAAAGGATAACGATGGGGATGGGGGGATTGATTGGAATGGTGTGATTATTTATACGGGAAATGTGCCAAAAGATGGACAGTGCGATGGTCCTGAAGATGATAGCGAGGGTTGTGCTGAAGGTAAAAAGGAATGCGAGGATGGTAGTTGTATTTTGGAAGAAATAATACGGCCCGATGCGGGAGATTATATCTTAGGTGTTGTATGCAAAGAAGATTGCCGCCCTATTGATTGTTATAAAGCAAGATATGGGACGACTGCTCCTAAGGTTTGTTTGGAAAAATGTGAGGATGGTATTCATTGTCCGCAGGAATATGTGGGGAATGTTTGTCCTAGAGAGGAAGAATTTAGTTGTCCTGTTGGAAAGAAAATGTGTACCTATGGAGATAGACAATGGTGTTGTCCTCCGGAAGGACAGAAGTCTTATAAATTGTGTCCTGGAGATCCTGCTCATTTAGGATCCTTAATTCGTAAACCTAGTGAACCACAATACGTAGGCGCTTGTTTTAAGAGTTACGATTTCGTAGATGGTGGTTATGCAACCAAAAAAAACAAACCAGCAACTGAGAAGAATTGGTAGTTTTTTAATTGAATCTAAAAAGAGGAGAAATAGTGTTGAAAAGCACTGTAAGAAAACAAGGAAACCTTTAAATAAATAGTTCTTATAAATTATTTGATATGAAAAAGAGGTCTCATAAAGACAAAGCTATTTTTTTAATAATTCTAATAATTTCTGCTATAGTTTCTTTTTCATTTATAATCAAACCAGTTCAAGCACAACAAGAAGGATGTTGTGAGGTTACAAATGATGGCGATTATTGTCTTGAAAGAACTAGGGAAGAATGTAATATCTCTGCAGGAAGTTTTGATGAAAATTTAGATTGCGATGAAGCATCTTTTTGTGATGAAGATAGATATCGGTGTTGTTTTTATGAAGATACTGGAGAATGTTCTCCAAGAACAATTAGAAACCAATGTGAAGATGGGGGTGGAACAGTCTTTGATGTGGATATTTGCGAAGCTGTTCCTGAATGTCAAAAAGGTTGTTCTAGAATTGGAACCCAGTGTAATTGGATAACAGAAAGACAACATGAAATTTTAAAAGAAGACCTTCCGGATGCAGAAGAAGATTTTATTGAAGGTCTTGATGCTTTTGCTTGTGATGCATTATGTGAAGAAGAGGAAACTGGTTGTTGTGTTTCAGAAGAAGGAACTTATGCTGTAACTGTAAGATCGGAATGTCAAGATCCAAATGTTTTCCATAACGGTATAACTTGTTCTTCATTAGAAGATTCTCCATGTCAAACTCATACGGGAAGCGGATGTCATGATGGAAGTTTGTATTGGGAGGATTCCTGTGGGAATAGAGAAGATGTAAAGGATGAATGCAATTATGAAGAAGGAAGATATTGCAGGGATAATGAGGAAGAAAATACTGCAGAGTGTATTGATGTTAATTGTGCAGATACTTATGAAGATGAGTGGAATGTTCATGATCCTAAAATCGGTGGGCTTAGACAAAATGCAGAAAGGTGGTGTATTTATGAGTCTCCTACTGGTAATTTTCTAGATAGGCCTGGTTCAATACATTACAGACATGCTTGTTTGAATGGTGAAGAGGTTGTTAGGCCCTGTAGGTCTTTCAGACAAGAGATATGTATTCAGGGTAGTGATGGTGGCGCTCAAGATTTAGAGCAAAGAGATATTGAAGACATTCCTGATTATGAATTAAGTCCTATTGATCCAGATGATTCTCCTTATACCTTAGAAGACGGCTTTTCTGGAGCAAGATGCGAAGATAATGGCATTTATGATTCTAATGTTATTAATCCTTCAAGTTCTACTGTTCCCTTAGGTTTTTCTTTTTGGGAATCTCAAGAGCTTGGTGGATTAGATCCTTTTGGAATGTTTAGTCTTAATGGATTAGATCTTGGGCCTTTGCAGGATTATATAAATCCTCAGCAGATGATGGGTGATCTTGCTGGACCAAGAACGGATTTGGATAGGACAGAATCTAATGCTAATGGTGATGCAATATGCGCTAGTGCTAATGAGCAAGTTACTGTAAAATGGCTGGTTTGTCCTACTGGTGGAAGTGAATGTATAGAAAATTGCTGGGCTGAAGAAGAGGTAATGGGTTTGTCTATGTCTAATTTGCCAATTCCTTTAATGGGTTCTGCAGGCAAGTGGATTACTAAAAAAGCAGAAGAGTGTAAGTCTCTGGGAGACTGTGGTTTTGACTATGGTGTTGAAAGTGATGTTCCTTCTGGCGGATCTTCTTTTAGGGCTTCTTGGGAGGGTAGTGCTCCTGGACCTAAACCAACTGAAATTAATCCTATGACTGTTAATAATTGGGGATCTGCAAGAGGGATTTTTGGAGGTCAAAAAAATATTGGAAATGAGTATAGTAGGTTTTTGGATTTGTTAGGACAGATTCTTCCCAATCTATTAAACCGTGGTGGAGGCGGGGGTGGGGGTGATTTTGATGCTGGTGCTGCAGGTGGTGGAGCCGTGGCTGGTGCAGCAATTGGGTCATACTTTGGATTGCCGGGCATGGTAATAGGTGCTATCGTTGGAGCTTTGGCGGGTTTGTTTGGATTTCAATGTGAGGAAGAAACAAAAACTGTTACTGTAACTTGTAGACCCTGGCAGCCTGTTTCTGGTGGAGAAAATTGCGATCTTTGTAAAAAGCCTGAGAAGTTTGAACAATTAAAAACTTTAGAAGGAGAACCTTTGAATGTGTGTACTGAATATAGATGTAGGGCGTTGGGAACGGCTTGTGAAGGGATTGAAACAATGGAAGGTTATGCATGTATTGATTCTGATCCTGGAGATTCAAGTTCTCCAACTATCTACCCGAATTTGGAAATTTTAGAAGGACAGGGCTTTAGTATTGAAGACAAAGGAAGAAATGGATTTACAATTACAAATTTGTTACCTGCTTCTACACCTATTGTGTTAGCGGTAACAACAGATGAATTGGCTCAATGTTCTTATACAACAGATGTTAATGAAGCTTTTAATGAGTTTGAAGAGTATCCTAATACCTTAACTATGGGGATGACTGAGGATCATCAAAAAATAATAGCTCATCCACCTTCAGATGATATGGAAATTGTTGAGACTACTTATTATATAAAATGTCGGGATGCCCACGGAAATTCAAATGATGCTCCTTATGCTATTCGGTTTAATGTTGATATAGAAACGGATTTAACTCCTCCGAGGGTAATCGGTGTTATCGGTCCTGTTTTTATTCCGTCTGGAGAAACTGCAACAAGAATAACTGCTTTGATATATGATGCTAATACTGTACAGTGCAGGTTTGCGAAAGAGGATATTTCTTATGAAAATATGCCTGAAGAAAATCAAATGTTGTGTGATGGTCATAGAGCGGATGAAATAAGTTTCTATTGTTATGTAGAATTAATAGATTTAGACTTGGGGGAAAATAATTTTTATATAAGGTGTATGGATCCTGAAGGGAGTAATACTGAATCTCGTAGTGCGTATGAATATACTGTGAGTGGAACAGAAGGTTTAGAGATAATTGTTTTGGCGGATTCTCCATCTGGAACTATTTTTAGAAATGATATACTTTTAGCAGTTCGAACTGAAAAAGGTGCAGAAGAAGGTGTAGCTACATGCGAGTATTCAAAGAATGGTGAACCGTTTATTGAGTTTAGAAATACTGGTGGAACAGACCATTCACAATCACAAACAAGATTATTAAAGGGGCATTACTTATATGATATTAAATGTACTGATTTAGTTGAAAATGAAGATACTGCGCAAATAGAGTTTGATGTTGATGAGGATTTAGAAGCGCCAAGATTATTAAATATTTATAAACAAGGAGGCAGAATACGCATAATTTTAAATGAAGAATCAACTTGCGAGGCGAGTAATCAAAATTTTGAATATGGAACAGGAGTACAGATGACTGAACAGGGTTCAACTGAACACTCCATTGAAATAGAATTTCCAGTGTATACTATTAAATGTGTGGATGCTTATAATAATTTGATAGAGCCTCCATTTGAGGTAATTCCATAGAAACGTTTAAATAAATAAAAGCAAGAGGTAATAAGAATGGGTAAAAGAGGTCAAGTTAGTGTTTTTGTATTTATAGGAATAGTTATAGTTGTTTTAGTTATTTTATTTTTATTTCTTAGGACAAGAGTTTATATTGGTCCTGCAACGCAACAAGATTTAGAAGCTGAATTAGCACCTATAGAAGACAATATTAAAGAGTGCGTTATGGAAAATGTCGGACCTATGTTAGATGAGCTTGGGAGAAATGGGGGATATTTGGATCCTGCGCCAGGTACTTATCGCTTGTATAGAGGGAATACTGTAGCTTATTTGTGCTATAATATTCAAAATAGACCGTATTGTCGTCCAAGGGTTTTGAGATTAAAGGATATGGAAGAACAATTAGAAGAAGCCTTGTTAGAAGATTTAGAAGAATGCATTGATGTTCAAGGATTTAAAAAAATAGGTCTTGATTTAGAAAGTGGAGAATTAGATATTGATATTGAAATAGGAGAGGATGTTACTTCAGTAATCATAGACTTGCCATTAAAGATTACTAAAGGGGATACTTTTGTAGAGCTTAGAGAATTTTCTGTGGACATAAATAAACCACTTGGAAGATTGTATGATGTTATGAGAGAAGCGGTAAATGGGGAGGCAACTGTTGGAGATTTTGAAACAGTGTTGTATTCTGCTGCGAAAACAAAGTTAACAAGTAAGTTATATTATGTTGAGATTATTGACAAACCTTATCCTGATAAATTATACATGGCAACAATAAAAGACTATCCTAATCAAGAAGACACCTATATCTTTCAATTTTTTATTGAAGGGGAACCAAGGTAATGAGATTTTTAAAAGAAAAGGCGTTGTTTTTAATATTCCTAATAGTGTTAAGTAGCTTTTCTTTGATTAGTTTGACTGAAAAAGTTGAAGCGCAACAATTAGGATGTTGTGAAAGAACTAGAAGCGGTGAGTTCTGTCAGTATACTGATTTAACAGAATGTGATGGCGCTCCTTTTTTAAGTACGCCTGCTTTATGTGAAGACAGTAGTTTTTGTAGGCTTGGGTGTTGTTTTGATTCTGATAGCGGAGAATGTTTGAAGCAAACTTCAAAAGCAGAGTGTGAAAGAAAAGGAGGAACTTGGGAAGAGAGTCCTTTGTGTGAAATAACTCAATGCGTGGTTGGATGTTGTCAGATAAGTAACCAGGCTTTTATTTCTACACCGACAAAATGTAAAAAAGTAACTTCAGAATATGAAAATGTTGTGACAACCTTTGATGCTTCAATAAAAGATGAATTTACTTGTGCTAATTCTGTAAGATCTGGTGATTTGGGATGTTGTGTTCGGGCAGAAGGAGAATGTGGTTTTGGGACAAGATCTGAATGTGGATTAGAGGCTTCACAACCAGAATTGGATGAAGAGGGCAATCCTATAGCTGGAACTCAAGCTAGTGAAGGGGCTTTTCATGCTGGGGTTTTGTGTAGTAATGATATATTAAAATGTAATGCTGCGAAACAACAAAAATTAGGATGTTATAATGAGGATGTTTATTGGTTTGATTCTGAAGGAAATCCTGAAAATGTTTTTTTAGGGGAATCAAGTGCAGATAAGTCAAGATCTTATAATGGGGGTAGGATTTTAGAAGATGCTGGATGTGTTGCTACACCTGGAGATAAAAATTGTGGTAATTGTGATTATACAGAAGGAACCTTATGTGCAGAAAAAGACGGTGATGTGAGTTGTATAGACTTAAATTGTGCAGAAACAACAGAAAGTGATTTTGGGCCTGATGCAACTGGTGGAGCTAAAGAGCATGGTCAATCTTGGTGTTTGTATGACGGACTTGTTGGTCTTGGTAGAGATAGGGTAGGAAGCAGACATTTCAAAGCTGTTTGTTTGAATGGGGAAGAGATTATTGAACCATGTAGAGATTTTAGAGAGGAATATTGTACGCAAAGTTATTCTAATGGGGGAGTCACTCCTGGTTCAGGATCTGTTTATAATCTAGTTAGTGAAAATCTTCCACAGTTAATTGGTTCTACTTCGCCTTTGTCTAACATGTTTGCAAGAGATGATTCGAGATATTCTGAGGCCGCATGTAACCAAAACAGATTTGATTCTTGTGCACAATGTAATGAATTTTCATCTACTGATGATGCAGAGGATTGTTGTTCAGAAATTGCTTATAGGGATTGTTATTTTTTGAAATCTGGTGTGACTGAAAAAGAAGGTACTTGTGTTCCGTTAGTTCCTCCTGGATTAAGATTTTGGGGGGAGGAATTGGGTTCTGTTTTAGGTAGGACACAAACTGATGATGATGAAACTACAGTTGATAGAACTGTACCTTCTGCTCCTGGTGATGATATTTGTTCTATGGCAGACTTAGAGTGCGAGGTTGGATTTACAAGGGGTGGATGGGATAATGTTTTAGGAAAAAGTAATTGGGAATGTACTTATAATTGCCAATGTTTGAAAGAAGATTTTTTTGCTGCTGCACATTCTGTTTGTAGATCTTTAGGTGATTGTGGTTCTGATTTTAATTGGATAGGTAAGTTTACTGAAGGTGGTGTTGATGTTCAAGTGGATGGTCCTAAAGGTGAATTGGCTGTTCCAGATAATCTAAGAGATAAAGTTAAAGCAAAAATTAAAGATGATTTATTAAGAGATGCTAGAGTTGGAGTTCCTGAAGAAGGTGGTGGTCCTGATAAACCTGGATTTGGTGATTTTTTTAAGAAGAGTGCTGTTCCTGTTGGGTTGATTTTGGCTTCTGGTTTAGCTGGTATTGGAACTACTGCAGGATTTTTTGGAGGTGTATTGCGTGGGCCTGCAATGTTATTTGGTGGATTAGGATATGGTGTTTCTGGAGTTGCTAATTTAGGCACTACTCCGATTGGAACTGCTTTATTGGGTGCTCCTCAGCAAACAGCTGCACAAGGAACTTTTGGGAATTTGGGAGCTGGTATGGATAAAATTTATCCTCCAAGAATTGCTGCTGGACAAGCTCCTCCTGCTGGATTTGCAATGAATGGATTGCCTGTGAATATTGCTCCGAGTACTCAACTTGGTGTTGGTCAGACATTTGTTGCTTCTGGAGAGACTACATTTACGCTAGCAGAAGGCGCAGGTGCTCAGGTCTTTCGTCAAGGTGCAACTGAAGGAATTGCTGCTAATGTTGGCTCAAATACCCTTGGTGTGGGCGATAAGTTGATCATGAGTAATGGGAATGCTGTCTTTCAAGCACAGACAACAGGAACCCTAACAGGCACTTCAACAGGAGTTCAAGGAATAACTGCTACTTCGAATAGTGTGGCTAGTAGTTGGTCTGCATTGCCCACAATCTGGGGAGCTGTTCAAGTTGTTGCTTGGATTTGGACAATTTATAATATTGTAGATGTGTTTTTTGCAGATACTATGACTGCTACAGGTACTTTTAAGTGTAAATCTTGGGAGGCTCCTGATGGAGGATATGATTGTGGTGAATGTAATGAAGGTGAATTACCTTGCTCAGAATATAGATGTAGGGCATTAGGAAAAGCGTGTTCTATAGTTAATGAAGGTACTGAAGATGTGTTGTGTGTAAATTTATTACCAAATGATGCTTCTTCACCAAAGATTGATCCAGATAGAGACGCTATGGCAGATCTTACAATTGAGGAAAAAACAACTGGATTTACTGTGACAGAAAGGATACCTGCATTTACTCCTGTTAATCTAGCTATAAAAACAAAAGATGAACCAGCACAATGTAAATTTGCAACAGAACCTAATGTTGAATTTGAGGAGATGGGTTTTGATTTTGGTGATGGTTTATTTGATTTTGAGCATGAACTTGTATTTAATTTGCCTTCAGAATTAACTGCAGATCAAGCATTAGAACTAACAAATGGCGGACAATACACTTTATTTGTGAAATGTAAAGATGCGAATGGTAATCCAAATAGAAGAGATTATACTATTAAATTTGGAATACAAAAAGGTCCTGATTTGACTGCACCCCATATTACAGATACATTAATTGAGAGTGGAACTTTTATTGCTGCTAACTTAGATGCTATTCCAATAACAATTTTTGTAAATGAACCTGTTAGTTGTAAATGGGATAGGAGAAATATTGATTATGATCAGATGGAGAATACTTTTTCATGTGCTGGAAGTGCTGCTGATATTTCAAGCAGGGGTACTTATGAATGTGGAACTTCTTTAGCGCTTGAAAAGCCTAATGAAGGTGCTGGTGAGGAAACAAAACAGAATGATTTCTTTTTTAGATGTAAAGACGGAGCTGGTAATAAAGGTGCTGGGAGCAGGTTTTCATTGGTTTCAACAGTTCCTTTGGAGATAATCAGTAAAGAGCCTGAAGGATTATTAAGAACTGGTACTGATATTGAATTAAAGGTTGAAACAAGTAAAGGTGCTGAAAGTGGAGTTGCTGTTTGTGGATATTCTTTAGAAGATGCGCCTTTAACAAATATCCCTCAATTTGCTTCTACTACCTCGCAGACACATACACAAGGGTTGCCACCACAATTAGAAGGAGATTATAATTTCTTTGTTAAATGTATGGATAAGGCAGGTAATTTGGTAGAGGATAATATTGGATTTGCTGTTGAGAGGGATACTGGTGAGCCTGAATTAGTGTTTGTTTTTAAGGATACTCAGTTGGGTGTCTTGACAATTAAAACTAATGAGCCTGCTAGTTGTGAATTTGCAGAAAATGACTTTTTATTTGGAAGAGGAACTCCGATGGCTTCTTCAGACAACATAGAGCATGAGGCTTCTTTAGGACAGGATGCTTATCTTATAAAATGTCAGGACTTTGCTGAAGAACCTAATGAAGCCACATTTAGGGTAGTGCCATGAAAAAAGGTGTAACTGAACATACTTTTATTTTTATTTTCGCTTTGATAGTTGTAGTAATGATCCTTATATGGGGGACAAAAACTATTATTGATCTTAAAGAGACGGGTGAACAAGTACAATTAGCTGATTCTATTGAAGATATTAAAGAGAAAGCTATTGTTTATTATAATTTAGAGATGGGATCGAGTGCTCCTTTAGATATACCTTTTCCTAAAGGCGTTGATTGTGTTTGTTTTTTGGATTTGTTGGGAAGGGCGCCAGGTAGTACATCGGAAACTAAGTGTTCAGGAGATGGTGCTTTTGATGCTTGGAAAGATAACGAACAGATAAAAAACATTTTAGTGACTCCTACTGTCGGATCATATACAGTAACGCGCTTTGACACTATTAGGGAATTTATTCCTGATCCTGGTGGAGAAAACCCTCTTTGTTTTGATTTAAAAAAGAGTCGTAATAGACTAAAGGCGCAGATGATATCAATGGGCGACCATGTCGTAATAAAAGAATTATAAAAGTATTTAAACAATAATTACTGGGAATAAGATATGAAAAAAAGAGGCGTATCTATGTTTCCTTTTGTTATTATTTTTGTATTACTTGCTGGTGCGATAATCTTAATGTTTTTCTTTGGGTTTGCTAAAGGCGTTAAAGAACAAGGTGAAAGCGTCAATAATCTTCAGATTGTAAATTTGTTAGATAGGGAATTGGATTCTTTTACTTTGGCAGAAAATGCTAGAGATACTTTTGAATTTCCTTCTGAACCAGAGATCAATATTACTTGTATAGGTGGTGAAAAGTCGAGGATACAATATGGGGATGCAAGAAGAGATACGTTTAAACTTATAGCTGCACCTGGAATTTTGAAAGGGAAAAAGCTTGATGCCTGGACTCTTGCATGGGAATATCCTTTTAAGATAGATAATTTTTATTATTTGGGTAATAAGAAAATTAGATTTTATTCTCCTTATTCACCTCCGGGAACCGCTGCGAAGATCGATGATAACATTCCGGCTACCCACTTTAGCAAAAGGAATGTAAATCAGATTGATGCGGAAATAAATCAAGTTGATAATGCAGTAAACATTCTTTACAGTGATCCAGTAAGCTTTAATCCCAATTTGAAGGTGAAGACTGTTAAGATAGACACGAACACTAAAACTGTAACTTTCTATAAACCAGACGGAACTGCAGAAGGGCCTGAACCTTATTGGGGATTACCAATGGCTATTGCTGCGATTTTTGCTGAAGATTATAATGAATATAAATGTATTAAAGAAATTGCTAAAAAAAGATTGGGGAGGATGTCGGAAGTTTATGAAAAAAAGGCAAGGGAATTGGAATCAAAGGAAACTGATCCGGGGTGTAAAGGTATTTATCAACAAATAATTACTATTTTGGATATCCCTTTTGATATTAATGGTGAACTAGATGGTAATTATGAGTCCGGCTTAATTAAACTGAACAGACAGTTAATAGGAAAGAATTGTCCACCGTTATTTTTAACATAATGAAAAAAGCACAAATTCAATTTATGGAGATGATATTTGTTTTGCTTATTTTGATAATTATTATTTTTATAGGTATGTTTCTTTATTTTTCTTTTTCATCAAAAAGTATTCAAAAAAAAGGAGAAGAATTGTTAGACCTAGATGCTGCAATATTAACAGATGCTGTTATTGGGGTTCCTGAGATTACTTGCGGTTCAAATTGTGTTGATACCTTAAAGATAATTAATTTTGATTCTAGAGATCCTGCCCTGGGTACATATTATCTTAATTCCTACAATAGTCCTAGTGGGAGATTTAAAAATATGAATATTACAATTAGACGGGTTTGGCCGGTTCCTGTAAATGAAGATGTTGAATGTGATTTGGGCAAATTTAATGAAGTTGGGAGGTATCCTGATGATAATTGCGGGTATTTTGTTGTAAATAAGGGAATTAAACAACCTGGACAGTCAAAAGAGATAATTCAGAATGCTGTCGCTTTGTATTATCCTACAAAAGAGAGATATGAATTTGGATTAATAAGAATAGAGGTTTTCAAATGAAAAAGGGTCAAATAGAGATTGTTGGGTTAATGATGGTGGTTATTTTGTTAGTGGCTGTTCTTTTAATTGCTTTATGGTTTATAGCAAAGCCTAAATCGGATATATTGACTCCCCAGAGAGCTGGAATTGAAGTAAAGTCTGTTTTATTGACTTTGATGAAGACTACTTATGAGCCTGGTGCTGGAGAAGAGGATTTTAAGGATAAGATTATTGAGTGTATTGAAGATGGTAACTGTGGTGCTTCTGGAGGCGTTGAAAAGAAGATAGAAGATGTTTTAAATTCTTTTTTTAGGAATAAAGAATATGTTTTAGTGATTAAAAGAGTTACTACTCCTCCTGTTTCTGTTCCGGATATTAGTATTATCGGTGGTCCTAATACTGCTGGAAGAGATTTTTTAGATAATCCTTGTAGTCCTCAGAATAATATAATCAATCCAGGAACAATTATGTTACAAACAGTCCCTCCAAAAATAGAAGCCACTTTAACATTATGTTCATTAACAGTATGATGTTGTATTCATTGAAGAATGGTAAGCGAAATTATAGTTTTTTAAGGGGCTATTTTGCTTTATTGGGCCTCTTCTAATCAAATTTTGCATTTATTAGCCTATTTATCTTATTTAGTTCAGTAATCTTTATAAACAGTTAACTGTGTTAAAATTTAAATAATATTTAGACGTAACCTCATAAAAACAAGAGGTAAAATTCCTGATAATACAGGATAAACATGGAGGTGTTTATTAAATGCAAAGATTGAAGAAGACTATTAAACGAATGGCAGCAATCGGTGCTGGTGTTGCAATGTTAGGTGCAACAATTACCGGTGCAATAGCACAAGATTTAGCAGATTATCCACAACCATACGTTGATGAAAATGGTGTGTTTAATACTGCAACTGCAATTGTGGTTGGTGCTGGTGCAGCTGCTTCAGATACATTGGGAGCTGTAGATATTGCGCAACAATTACAGTTTGATGCGAAGACTCCTGTAAGTAGCGGTGATGGAACTGTTACTGTTGCTGGGGGAGTGACTGAAGATATTCCGTTGGGTAAAGCGATTGCAAATGACACAACTATTGCTTTAGACTGGCAACTACAGGACACTGATATTGAATCATTTCAAGACACAGAGATAAGTTTCCAAAGTGATAAATATAATGTCCATGATGAATTGGTAATAAAACCAACCACACCGACAGTACAGACCTCTTTAACAAGTTCTGATGATGACTACGAGACTAATATATTCATGGAAGTTGAATCTGGAGCCATTCAATATTACTATGCGTTTGATGAGGCTATTAATGTGACTAAAGCAACATCAAATGATCCGTTAGAAATTAAATTTTTAGGACAGACTCTCAAGATAACCGGGGTTTCTACTACGAAAACTGAATTCACAGCAACTGTAGGTGCAGAATTCTTTATGGATGCTGGGGATACTGTAACAGTAGACGGCAAGAAGATTACTTTGGTGAATGTTGGTGAAGGCGGAGCTATTGTAGTGGATGTTGAGGGTGTTTTGGATACTATTTCCTCTGGTAACACAAAAACCATAAATGGTATTGAAGTGAAAAACGATGAAACTTTTTACACCAATGAGAAATCAGAGAGATCTGCGAGTTTAGTTATTGGTGAAGATGCTGTTAAAACTTATGAAGATGAGGATGCATATGTTGGAGAGGATGAAAGTGATCCTGATTGGGTTTGGAATTTCGGTCGCTTAGGTCAAAAAGAGTCAACTGCCATTACAAATGCTACAAGTGATCCAATGGGACCATTCCTTGGGATTAAAAATGATTTTACAAAGAACGATGATACCGACGATCCTGCTGGAATTGGAGAATGTTACGACTTGCCAAATAACTATGCATCGATTTGCTTAGATAGTTTGACTGTTGCAGAAGATGATTATTTGACTGTGACTATGGAAATTGCAGATGGTGTAGATACAACTAAATCAAAACACGTACTAGGAAGTACTTCAGCAAAGACTATACACATATATGCACCTGGAAGCGAAAGATTTGTTCTGAAGGGTAGTACTAATGCAGGAATAGAAGGAGATTGGTCGCAAGTTAATGGAACTCATGTGAAGAACAAAAAAACAAGTGAGATTTGGTTACAATCAGTAAATGCAGGTACAAATGAAACTTTGGTTTTCTATAAGGACTCAGATGCAAATCCAAGTATGGTATACGGTGGTAATGTTTCTAGTGGGCTAAACAGTACGATTTTGCAGCTTAACTTTGGAGATACTAAGGAAACTAATGCACTACTAAGTGTTTTTAATTTCCATGATAGCCTTGGTTTACCTTTGGGCGACGATGAGATTAATTTGGCATGGAACTTTACTGGGGATTCTACTAGTGAATTGTCATCAGGACAAGATGTTATTGGAACTAACTGGTCTATGCTCTCTGGAGTGTACGACAGGTTGGGTTCAACTGCATCATCAGAAGAAGCTGGTGAATTGTGGTGGTTAGTAGATACTTCAGCTGTAGCTAATGATTGGACTGACGGAATTACTGTTTTAGGTACAAAAGACGAAGACCATAGGACACCTTATGGAGTAATCATAAAGGATCCTAAATCGAATGGTGCATCTGACCAAGTAGTATTGCAGATTCCGGGAGATCAAGTACAAGCGAATATTGTGGTTAAGGGACAGACAACATCAGTTTCGGGTGGATCAACAAGCTTTATACCAGCAAACATAGACATAACTACAAGACTTGATTCTGAACTAGCTGGATCAGAGGCGAACTATGACTTGATAATAGTTGGTGGACCTTGTGCTAATGATGCTGTAGAGGCAGTAACTGCCTTAGGTGTAACTTGCGAAGGAGCGAGAGCAGCATGGTCGCCAGGTGAAGCTGTCCTGAAGATGGCTAGCAATGGTGATAAAGTGGCTCTATTAGTTGCAGGTTACAATGCAATGGATACAAGGGTTGCAGCAAGGGTATTGAAGAACTACGCGGATTATGACACAGAATTGACTGGAAGTGAAGTTAAAGTAACAGGTGGCTTAAGTAGTCCGACTGTAACATCAGCTTAAAAAAGCTGATTTTTCTTTTTCTTTTTTGATATTTTTAGTTTGTATAGAAAAGCTAGTGCGCTATTGGTTTATTAATTGCCTAAATACTCTTCCCAGATAGTACTTTGGTTCCTTAATTATCATAATTACTGTTCTCGTTGGATGTTTTAAAATGAATTTTTTGAGCAGGTTTAATTTAAATAATCTTAATTTTCTTCTTCCTTTTAGGAAAACTCTTGCGAATAACTCCGTAGGTATTTCAGGGTCCAATAGCAGGGGTTTTTTTATGTTGTGATGCCCTAATAAACTAAAGTTCATATTTGGAGATACTTTATTTCTTTCTAAGGCGATATCCCAGAAGGGGGTTGCGGGGAAGGGTGTTGATACAAAACTCCAAACATAGGAGACGCCTTCCTCTAAACAGAAATCAATAAATTCGTTTGTTTTTTTCATATCTTCAATAGTTTCTGAAGGGGATCCGTACATTAGGCTGCCATAAACATTAAAGCCATATTTTCTGCATGATTTAATAGCGTTTTTATTCATTTCGACTGTAACACTTCCACCCTTAAGATAATCTAATACCCTTTCGGAACCTGACTCAAACCCGAAATTTACTACTCTAACTTTTAAAGATTTCATTTCCTCGCAAAGTTCGTCGGTAATGAGATTTGCTCTTCCAGCAACTTCTATTCCCTTTATTTTTTCTAAAATCCCTCTTTTTTCAAATTCTCTTCTTATGGAAATTAATCTTTCTGTATTTATTGCAAAAAGATCATCATGAACCTGGATGTAATCTGCATTATGGTCCTCAATTGCCTTTTCTACTGTTTTCGCAATAAATTCTGGGGAGTGAAACCTCATTTTCCCCCAAAACCTTGAAGTTGAACAGAATACACATCTGTAAGGACATCCTCTTGAAGAGAGCAAAAAACATTTCACTCCGACTCCACTGATTCCGGCTATTTCCTTTTTTATGAAATATCCTTCGTGAGCAAATGTGAAATCTGGTATTGGGAGAGAATCTAAATTTAGTGGGTTTCTTAATGGAGTTCTTTTTATTTGGTTGTTCTCGTGATAAACGATACTTTTTATTTTTTTTAGGTCTTCATTGTCAAATCTTTCTTTTTTTAGATACAGGTCTATTAATTCTTTTAAGGTTTCTTCTCCTTCGCCGATTAATCCGACATCGAAACATTTTTTCAAAGATTCCGGAAGGGAAGATGTATGTACTCCTCCTATTAAGATAGGGATATTCGTGGATTTTTTTATTTCAGAAGCGAGATTTATTGCTTCCTGATAAAGGACGGTCATGGCGGTTATTGCTAGTATACTTGGATTAAAGTTTTCTATTTCTTTTTTTACATCATGATAGTTTTTGTCAATTATCTTGATATTCTCTTTTGGCAGGTTTATTTTTTCTCTCAAATATGTTGCAAGGTAGATTAAACTGGTTGGGGGTACTCTTTCTGCATCTTTTTGAAGAGAAACGAAAGCTATTTTTAAATTTGAGAGTTGCATTTTTTGATAAAATAAGCTTATATTATTTAAATCCGCCGCGACCCGGACTTTCAAGGCTTTTTCTTTTCTCGTTTTTCCCGAGGCTTTTTTTGAAAAAGGCTCTTTGAACCGGGATGCCCAAAGGGCCTGGCTTTCAAGGCCAGTGCAATACCAGATTATGCGATCGCGGCTTGATAGAAAGGAAGCTATTTTAATATTATAAATTTATGGTTCCATTATGCCTAGAGTAGTTAAGCTTAGTCTATCAGCAAGTTTTATCAAATCGTCTTCTAAACTAGCCTCCAGGATGATACAGCCGTCCTCTCCATATATTTCAGTTTTATCTCCAATCTTAAAGAGTACTACGCTGGTGGTTTGATTAACATTTTCGCAGGTTATTATTGGGAGGTCGTTGTTCTCTACGTTGGATGTCAATGCTGGGAGAGTTGGAAGATTAAAGAGATAGGGATTTTCTAAATATTTATTGATCTCTGCGAAGGCTATAACTGCTCCAGATGATAATTTTGGATCCATAGTAACATAGAGTTTTTCCTTTAAAATATCTTTTTGTATTCCTTCGTATATTTTTATATCCTCTAGCTCTTGTGGGTTATATCGGCTTTTTATTGTGTATGGTTGTTTGTTATCTCCAACATATAATGTAATTTCATACTCTTCTATTCTTCCATCAGATACCTTATGGACTGCAAAGCCACTATATTCAAAAAAAACATCAGAATATCTATTTGTTTGGTAAAAAAATAGTGATACTCCTCCAACTATTAACAAGATAATCACTGTGAATAAGAATATCTTAATCTGGTTTTTAGTGTTCATAGTATCATCTCGAGCCTAGTCTTTTCTAGAACTCCTATAAAATAATTTCTATCTCCGGTTATGGTAATACAACTACCTTCTTCTTCTAAAAGATTGTCGCCTTTTTCGAGTTTTATTATTAAATCCTGGTTAGGTATTGCGTTAGGACAATCTTTTAGTGGAAGATCTTTACAATCTTCATTCTCTTTTGGACAAGCATTAATAACTGGTTTTTGGAACATTTGAGTTATGAGAGTTCTAAAATATTGGATTTCGGTATCTAGAGCTTGATCTGGATCCACGCTTAAATATATTTTGTTATGAGAATTTAATTTATCTATAAGACCTCCAATAGAAATGGTATCTAGCTCTCTTGGATCAATTGAAAATTCGATTCTTTGCTTGTCTTTAAAAGTAAACCAAGTTCTACCATCATAGTTGAATTTGTAGTCTTTATACTTAAAAGAATCTGCATTATCTGCACTAAGCGAGCCAATAACAACTCCGAAGATACTAAACACCATGAGGCCTACTATAAATATGGGTAGGATAAACTTCTTTTTTGTCATTATTTAAAATAAAATATGTCTTTTTAAAAACATTTCTAATGAGATTTTTAAACCCCAAAAGAGAGCTTAACTCCAAGGTTAAAATAGCGCTGAAGCCACGCTCTCTAGTGGGGAAAAAGAGGTGATTATTAATATTCTCCCATGCCTGGCATTCCTGCACCAGGAGGCATTTGCGGGAGATGATTCTTGCCTTTTGAACCAGCGATTACGTCATCTATTCTTAAAATCAACTCTGCTACTTCTGAAGCAGATTTTATTGCTTGTGTTTTGATTTTTAGAGGCTCTATTACACTATTTGCCCATATATCCATCACTTTTCCCTCAAAGACATTTATTCCATGCCATTTATTTCCTTTATCATGTTCTGCCTTTAATTCTGTCAGCATATCAATTGGGTCTAAACCGGCATTTTCAGCAAGTGTTCTTGGAACGATTTCTACTGCTTCTGCGAAACTTAATACTGCTAATTGCTCTCTTCCTTGTAGTGTATTTGCATATTCTCTTAGTTTTCTTGACACTTCTATCTCAGGAGCACCTGCACCTCCTACGACTTTTCCATCCTTTAGAGAGGCAATTATGTCGCCTATAGCGTCTTTTACAGCTCTTTCTACTTCATCTATAACATGCTCGCTTCCGCCCCTAATTAAAAGAGTTACTGCTTTTGCTTCTGGGCAGTCGATTATATAGGTCATTTCTTCATCGCCAACTTTTCTTTCCTCTACTGTACCTGCTTCTCCAAGGTCTTCTTTGCTTAAATCAGATATTTTGCTTATAATTTTGGCTCCTGTTGCTCTTGAAACTCTTTCCATATCGCTCTTAGAGACCCTTCTTACAGCATAAATGTTCTTTTTAGCTAAGAAATGCTGAACTAGGTCATCTATGCCTTTTTGACAGACCACTACATTGGCTCCAGAGGCTACTATTTTATCAGCCATTTCTTTTAGCATCTTTTCTTCTTGTTCTACAAAAGCCTGCATTTGCTTAGGGTTTGTGATTTGGATTTTTGTGTCTGTTTCAGGGTTTTTTATTTCAAGAGCTATATCTATTAGAGCTATTTTTCCATCTTGAATTTTTTTTGGCATTCCACTATGTACCCTTTCCTTATCAAGAACTATGCCTTTTATTAGTTGAGAATTTTCAATACCGTCTCCAGTCTTTTTTTCGAGTTTTATGTTTTCTATATCTACATCATTGCCATCTGCGACTTGTATGATTGCTTGCACAATTTGTTTTGAAAGCAGTTCTTTGTGGCTCTCTGCACCTTTTCCAGTCATTGCTGTCATAGCAACTTTAGTCAATGTATCTTCATCCTCTTTTGTTACAGGCTCTGCAATAGAATTTAAGATTTCTATGGCTTTTTCAGCTGCCAGTCTGTAGCCTTTTGTGATTACAGTTGGATGGATGTTCTTTTCAATTAGGTTTTCTGCGTTTTTTAAGAGCTCTCCTGCAATGATAACTGCTGTTGTAGTGCCGTCTCCTACCTCTTCTTCTTGGGTTTTAGCTACTTCTACGATCATTTTAGCTGCTGGGTGCTCTATTTGCATTTCTTCTAAGATTGTGACGCCGTCGTTAGTTATTGTGACGTCTCCTAAAGAATCTACTATCATCTTATCCATGCCTTTTGGGCCCAGAGTGGTTCTAACTGTTTCAGCAACGATCTTAGCGGCCATTATGTTATTTCTTTGAGCATTCTTCCCAGTATCTCTAACTGTACCTTCTGGTAAGATGAATATTGGTTGATTTTCTGACATTTTTAATTCCCCCCAAGAACAGTATAATACTTATTGCGTGTTTATAAAGGTTTTCTGAGACATTAGAATATAACTTATATATAAAATTTACGTTTAGTTTTAGGTTGTTACTTGCTAATAAAGAATTAAAAATAAGAAAGAGATAAAAAGAAAAAATTTACTTTTGCCTAAGCTCGGCTCTACTGAACTTTACATGGCCTTTTTTACCTTTGCCTTTTTTTCCACCTTTTTTCCATAAGAAGTATCCACCAACTACCACTATGATGATCACTATTATCACTATAAGAGTTGTTGTTCCTGCAGCTGCTTCCTTAGCTTGTTCTGCCTCTTGAGCTGCTTTTTGTTCTTCTGCTGCTTTTTCTGCTGCTTCTACTTCTTCTGTTGAAGGTCCGCTTACATCTACCGCGCCTGCAAGTTTATCAAGGGTTAGACTTGCTCTTCCGTTTTGTATGTTTGTTAATGTGACCTGAATATCTGTTTTTCCATCACCATTAACATCCATATCTTGTGAGTCGCCTACGCTTAGTGTAAGTTCTTGAGGTGTTGAGCTTATCTTTAAAGTTGCTGTAGTTTCAGTAACTGCCATAAATTCTATTGTATGCGTTGTTGTTCCATCAAAAGTAAAGGTCTTGCTTGAGCCTTCTCTTCCTGAAGCTACTACTGAATCCCTTCCTACGAAGCTATAATCTGCTGAAGGTCCTCCTGAAGGGCCGCCAGTAGAAGGTCCACTAGATCTTACTCTTACTGAAAAGCTACTTTCAACATTTCTTTTAAGGCCAACATTATCTGAAGCAGTACATCTTGCCGTGTATGTTCCAGTAGCGGCTGTATCTAAATCCCTAAAGGTATAACTTTGTACACCACCTTGCGATATAGTGTCTCCATTGGGTTGATCAAGCTCTATAGCATAGCTACTTAAACCACTGCCACTACCATCATCAAAGGTACAAGTTACAGTTTGCTCTCCTCTTGTGTATACTATGTCATCGGAGTCACTTAAACTTGCAGTGACTGATGGTGCTGTATTATCTATTGTCACATCTCTATATACTAAATACACTGCAGTACTCCATTTACTGCTGTTTGTCGCATTTAAAATAAGCACCCAACGACCGTCTGCATGGGCCGTAGTGTCCCAAGTAAAGTTTAAACTGAATATACCATTTAAAGTAGTTAGGGTTGTATTGGTACCATTACCATCAAGATACCATGTAGCATTAGTAGTCAAATTCTTCGGTGCCATAGTAACATTTACACCATATGCTGTTCCAGTGATGTTTGCAGCACCGGCAGTTGATGGAGGAGCCTGGATAGTTAAAGCGCTTGTAACCAAATTTTTAACTAAGAAAACGGGTTGACTATCATCGATTGTGTTTGATAATCCACCAACATCCGAATTGTTTGTTGCATTGATAGTTATGAAGTTTGAGCCCTCTACTGCGGTTGGTGGAATAACAACATTGCTTATATTTGTAACATTGGATCCATTAATACTTCCTAATACTACACCAGAAATGTACCATGTTACATTTGAAGTAGCATTATTCCCCCCAAGCAAACTTGCTTTGAGATCTATGGCTCCTGTTGAGAAAATATCTGCATTTGCAGCAGGATCTGTAATATCTACACCGCCAGTTCCCAGCCAACCAGCCATCTGTGCCACAACCAAATAAACTGAAACTAATAACGCAGAAATAACTAACATAGAAAAAAATAATTTTTTATGATCCATCAACTCCACCTCACCCACTTGTTTTAATTATGATTATATTAGATAATTAAATCCTAATAATCCCTCATATATAAAGGTTTCGTAGGAAAATTTCTTCAAATCGGTATAAGATTATATGGAAAATCTGTTGGAAGGCTTGATTAAAACAATATTTATTTAAATAGCTTGAGAAAAAGGCTAAATATGGTCCTTCCTCTGCTTTATTTAGGCCCAATAATCGGGTTTTTTACAGCTCTAGTTGCTACTCCAACACTTATAAGATATTTGAATAGGATTAAATTAATTGTTAAGGATCAAAATAAAGAAGATAAGGCTTTAGTCCCAATATCCGGGGGTTTGGCAGTAATCTCTGGAATCTTGGCCGGGATTATGTTTTACATCTTTATTTTGGTGTTCGCATATAAAGATACTAGCCAAACAACAACAATTTTTGCTGTTTTAACTACAATATTACTAATGACTCTTATTGGTTTTTTGGATGATTTAATAATCAATAAAACGCAGGATGCTTCTGTTGGGTTGAAACAGTGGCACAAACCTTTGCTTACTCTAATTCCAGCAATTCCTTTAATGGTAATAAACGCTGGACAAGCTGTGATGTTTGTACCTTTTTTTGGAGAGGTTAATTTTGGGATGATTTATCCGTTACTGCTTATTCCAATTGGAGTTGTGGCTGCTTCCAATATGGTAAATCTTCTTGCGGGAATAAATGGTATTGAAACTGGTATGGGGATTGTATACATTGGTATGCTTGGCCTTTATGCTTATGCGAATCAAAGATATGTTGCAGCGGCAATAGCGGTGATTGTTTTTGCTTCTCTAATTGGATTCTATTTTTATAATAAATACCCTGCAAAGATTTTACCTGGGGATTCATTAACCTACCTGCTTGGTGCAGCTTTGGTAAGTATAGCTATTGTGGGAAATATTGAGAAGGCTGCATTGATTTGTTCTATTCCATTTATTTTGGAATTTATTTTGAAGTGGAGGAGTAAATTTAAAGCACAAAGTTACGGTTATTATGACGATGGGAGAATCCATTCGTTGCATAATAAAATTTATTCGCTTATACATCTGTTTACTATTAAGCCGAGGTTTACAGAAAGACAGATTGCTTATAGTTTTATTTTTATTGAACTTTTAGTTTCAAGTTTAATCTGGTTTGTTTAAAATGTTCAAAAAAGTTTGGAATTATGGAAGAAAAGACAGTATGATTAGAGATAGCTTTTCTTTATTTGCCGCTACAATGGTGGTAAATTTTGGGGCGTTCTTATTCCATTTAATTATAGCTAGGTTGCTTGGATTGTCTAGCTATGGTGTCCTTGGTGTTTTATTAGCAATAGTCTATATAATCAATGTATCTGTAAATGTTATTCAAACTACCATAACAAAATTTGTCTCTGAATTTAAAACAAATGGAGAAGAAGGCAAAATAAATTCTCTTGTATTAAAATCTTCTAAAAAGTTGATTCTGTATGCGTTTGTGGTATTTGTATTGACAATATTAATCTCTCCGATGATGGCAAATTTTCTTAAGATGTCTATTATGAATATTTTATTATTAAGTCCTATAATTCTCTTTGCTGCATTACTGCCAATTGTAAGAGGAATGTTTCAGGGGTTGCAAAAATTTAACCTACTAAGTTTGAATTTATATTCTGAGATTGCCATTAAACTGGGTCTTGGTGTTTTGTTAGTATATTTGGGAATGCAAGTAAATGGAGCGATATTGGCTATTACCCTATCATTTTTATTTCCAATAATTATTGCTTTTGTACCCTTGAAAAAATATTTGAAAAGAACAAAGGATCTGTTGGACACAAAAAAAATCTATAGTTATTCCTATCCTGTTTTAGTAGCTATACTTTTCCTTACGATTATGTTTTCAATCGATATTATCTTAGTGAAACATTTCTTTGAAGAGAGGGTTGCAGGTTTTTATGCAGCAGTAGCTTTAATAGGTAAAGTTATATTTTTTGCTACACTTCCAATTTCATTGGTTATGTTTCCCAAGAGTGTGGAAAAAAGTACTCAGAAGAAATCTACGACGGCCCTTCTGAAGAAAGGAGTTTTCTTGGTCTCTCTGGTTGCAATCCCAGTAACCTTGGTTTATTTTTTATTTCCGGAATTCACATTAAAATTGCTCTTTGGGAATGAATCTATATCCATATATAACACGCTAGGATACAACATCGTATTTCTTTTTGGAATCGCTTTATCATTGTATTCCTTTAATTATTTATTTATGATCTATAACCTTTCTATAAACAGAATTAGGTTTATATATCCCATAATTCTCTTGACACTTGCGGAGATTGTGTCTATTTACCTATTCCACAACTCTTTGCTGCAAGTCGTTTTGATATTGAACAGTGTTTTATTGCTGTTATTTGCCTATATGATAATTTTTACTATTAAAAGTGTAAAATGGTCCGATTGTCAATCATAATCCCCGCGTATAATGAGGCGGAGAGAATAGAGACTACCCTAATGGAATATCTAACTTTCTTTAACAAAAAGATGCCTAACGACTATGAAATTATCGTAATCCCTAACAACTGCACTGATAACACTGTAAACCTGGTGGTTAAATTGGCTAAAAAACATAAACAAGTTGTTTTTAAAGAGTTTAAAGAACCCATAGGAAAGTCTGGAGCTCTGATAGAAGGGTTTAAACTAGCAAATGGAGACCTAGTTGGCTTTACAGATGCAGATAATAGTTCGCCTCCTGAAGAATTTGATAAATTAATTGCAAACTTAAAAAATTTTGATGGGGTTATCGGTTCTAGGTGGATTAGGGGGGCGAATGTAAAATTAAAACAACCTTTAGCTAGGCGGATAGCAAGTAGATCCTTTAATTTCCTAATAAGGGTAGTATTAAACCTAAGGTATCGCGATACCCAGTGCGGGTGTAAACTATTTAAAAAAAGGGCAATAAGGGACGTGTTGCCTCATCTCGGGATAACAAAATGGGCCTTTGATGTGGATCTTCTGTATAAAATGAAATTATTTAAGTCCAAAATAAATGAAACCCCTATAGACTGGGTAGATGACCCAAGAACTCACTTAAATTTAAAGAAAGCTCCTTTCGAGATGTTTTCAGCTTTGATAAGACTAAGGTTGATCAATTCTCCATTTGGATTTATTGTAAAAATGTATGACCTTTTGCCTGAGTCTATCAAGGTTCACCATAAATAATGGACAATAAAAAAAAGATTGGAATATTGTTGGGCTTAGTAATTGCCCTTGGTTTTGTTATTAGGATAATTGCTGCAAATAATCTTGGTATGGCTGCGGATGATACGATAACTGCTTCCCAAGCCATTAATTTCATAGATTCTGGCCTTATTCAAACTTTTAATAATCCTGCTTTATGGTATTTGTTAACGGATGCTTTATACAAAGTATTTGGAGTTGGTCAAGTAACATCGCGTTTAGTTGGAGTTTTGTTTGGTACACTTTTGATACCACTACTTTTTCTTATTTCCGGGTTCTTTTTTTCAAAAAAGATTTCATTAATACCTGCTTTTTTTGTGGCCATATCTCCAATGTTAATACATACTGGCTCTACGGCAGAAATGGATGTTCCAATGCTTTTTTTCGTTCTTTTGGCGCAATACTTTTTTTTAAATTATTTGAAAACCAAGAAAGTATCTTATTTTATGCTCGTACCAATTGCTTTTGGAGTAAGTTTTTTATTTAAATATCTTGCCGTGTTCTTCTTGCCTTCTATTCTTATTTTATTTTTCATTTATTCTAAACAAGAAAACAAACAGTTCAGGCTGTTTACTGTTAAGAATCTTAAACTAGCTATACTTTTTGGAGGGATATTCTTTTTATTTATAATTCCCCCATTGGCTTACAACTATTTACTATATTCTGATAAGGGCTATCTTGATTTCCAATTTGCTAGATTCACTGGAAAATCTAAAGAGATTTATCAAGGATTGGGGGGCATAGATGAGAAATTTGATTTCAGATCAATAAGTGGTCTTGATGGGCACCATTTTGGAGCTAGAGATGGAATTAAATTTTATTGGAAAGATAATCCACTACTGTTAGTTCTTGGTTTACTGGGGCTAGTCTTATCATTTATAGCTAACAAGAAGATTTTTCACTTTTGCTGGCCATCCTTATTATTTCCTTTCCTTTTTGTGGCTGAAGCATCGATTATGCCAAAACATTTTGTCTTTGCAATACCTTATTTTTCTTTGTTATCGACCTCCTTATTAAAGTATATTGACCTAAAACTGAACAAGAAAAAGATTGCTATTTTTTTATTACTATTGTTATTGATTTTTGCTTCTCTTTTGAGCTTTTTAAATCTTAAAGAGGAAAGAGTTTTTTTCAAATCCTCTGTTGGGCAGTTTATGAGTTTCAAAACAGAGAATATTCCTGTTGATTCGGTATTTATTGCAGATTCAAGGATTTATAGAGGTCAAATCGTATGGATGCTTAATGATATGAATTATATGGAGGCTCCGCAAGGGATAGAGCTGTTGAATAATTTGGATAAAATACCCGGAGACTCTTTTATCGCAGATGTTTACTTTTTAGAATGTGGTTCTAATGATTGCGGGTGGGGGACTATTCCGGAAGGGAGCCAGTTGGATAAAAACATGGAGTCTTTTTTTGAAGGAGTGAAAGAACAAGCAATGAAGGTTGAATATTTTGTAAAAAGAGACGGTTCTGTTTATATCTCCTTGTATAAAACAAGTTTACAATTGAAAGAGGGAATTATCCCCATAATCAAATCGAGCCATGTGTGGTTTTATACTCCAGTAAGGTATGAAAATATGGATAATTTTATCTTTAGCTATGGAACAAGTACGTTATTTCAGAAACTCTTGAATATGTTAGCGAAGATTATCCTTTGGTTAAGTTTCATTTTGGCTTCTTTATCGGTTTTCTATCTATTTTACAAACTTAAGTTATCTTTTAAAGATTAATTTGAAGATATCGACTCCTAGATGTGCATTGATCTTTAATCTTATAAAACTTCTAATTCTTAATAATTGTCTCAATAGTACGCTTGGTCTTAAGTAAAATTCCCTATATGCCTGCCTATGGAATCTAATTAAACTATTCATGTCAATTGTTTCTAAGTGGTAAACCGGCTTGCTATGGTAGCCATATTTGGAAAAATCTTTTTGCAAGATCAATCCTGCATCGTCCAACTGCGTATAGATCTCTGTTCCTGGGAATGGAACTAGAAGATTAAATTTAGCAATATCTGGTTTTAACTCTTTTGCAAAGTTAATTGTATCCCAAATTGTACTTTCCGTTTCACCAAACAAACCAAGAATAAAAAAACCCCAAGTCTCTAACCCTGCCCTTTTTGCTAATTTGAATGCCTGGATATATTGTGCTTTTGTCACTCCTTTTTTTATTTTTTTTAGTATTTCCTCATTCCCAGATTCGACACCAAAAGCTATGCTATAGGCACCAGCTTCCTTTAACGACTTTAGAATATCTTGATCTACCATATCTGCTCTGACACCATTAGGAAAAGCGATTTTAATCTTAAGTTTTTTTTGCTTTATAAGATTGCAAATTTCTGTGACTCTTTTTTTTGAAATTGTGAAACAATCGTCCCATATGTGGATTTCTTTAACTCCATATTTATTGATCACCCATTCGATCTCATTTACAACATTCTCAGCGCTCCTTAACCTTACTGTTGGACATATCTTATGAGAACAACAATACGTGCATCTACCTGGGCATCCCCTGCTAGTCATTATGGGCATGACAGGTTCTTTTAGAGTATCTGGCCAACGATATTTATGTTGCAAAAATAGATCTCGTCTTGGAAAGGGTAATGAGTCTAAGTCTAGAGGCTTCTCTCTAACAGAATTTCTTAAATTTTTACCTTTGTCCTTATAGTTAAAACCACCTATTTCTGAGAGATTTGGAATATTTTTTGTGAGATTCTTTACTAATTTCAATAGAGCCACTTCTCCTTCACCTTCTATTACATAATCAAAATTTTCAAAAGAAATACATTCCTCTGGAGAAATCGTTGGGTGGACTCCCCCAACAACTATTGGCACTGATTTATTGGTTTGTTTAATAATCGTGGCGGTTTTTTTAGCATTTTCAAATAAAGGGGTGGTAAAAGTAAGACCTATTAGGAGATAATCTTTTTTGCTTAAAAGCTCTGATAATTTTGTATTTGGATCTTTTTCTATGTCCAAATCAATGACCTCGGCTTTATAATCAAATTTATTTAAGAAGGCTGCCAGATAACCTAAATTCAGAGGAGGATATTCTGGAGGAGTTATTGTCTCATAGGTTATATCCTTGCCACCTAAGAAGCGAGGTACATTTAAGAGTAATATTGGTTTTTCCATTGGCTTCCTTGCAACAATCTTTATATATTTAAGTTTTTACTTTGAAAAAAATGAAATTGTCTATAATTATACCTGTTTATAATGAAGAGACCACTATAAAAGCCATAATAGCTAAAGTAAAAGAAATAAACCTGAATCCTGTGTTTAAGGAGGTAATACTTGTTGATGATGGCAGTACTGATGGAACAAGAAATATTTTGAGACAGATAAAGGATCCATCTATAAAACGGTATTTTCATTCAAAGAATAGGGGCAAGGGCGCTGCACTGAGAACTGGCTTTTCAAAATCTGAAGGGGACATAATCCTAATTCAAGATGCGGATTTGGAGTATGATCCTGCGAATTACAGGTCTTTGATAAAGCCTATATTGGAGGGAAAAACTCATGTTGTGTATGGTTCTCGTTTTATGGGTAGAAAAGAAAGGATATTTGGTAAGGACAAAACCTTAATACCCCACCATTATATTGGGAACAAAATATTAACTTTTTTTACATCCCTGGTTTATTTTAAAAAAATTACTGATATGGAGACTTGTTATAAAGTTATGACAAGAAAAGCGTTAAACAGTCTAAATGACCTTAAATCTGAAAGATTTGAAATTGAGCCGGAAATAACTGCAAAGTTAATAAGAAGAGGTTATAAAATTCTAGAAAAACCCCTAGTTAATTACAATCCGCGTTCTTTTTCACAAGGTAAAAAAATAAACTGGAAAGATGGAGTTGTTGCATTGTATTATTTGATTAAGTATAGATTCGTCAATTGAGTTTACTCCTGATGTATTTGTGGTAATTTCTGTGATTGAAAACCAAACTGTTTTGTATTGCACATTCCCAAGTACAATTACATTTTTTATCTTTTATTGATTCTAATAACTTTTTTGTTTCTTCTTTTTCGAGTATACTTTTTAGATCGTAACCTTCTTTTCTTAAATTACCTAATTTGTTGGGAAGCATTTCGCATGCGTAAACATTTCCAAAAGAATCTATCACAACAAAATTTTTTCCAGCATAACAGGTATAGGTTCTTTTATCAGCCAGACTAGTTTTGATTATTTCTCTTCGTGTAAAAAATGGCAAAAGGTTTAGCATTCTTTGGTTAAATTTTCTATTAGAGATTGTTTTTTCTAAGTATTCTTCCTCTAGAAATTTAATTAATTCTTGATATTTAGAAAAATCAATTTTTTTAGCGATTAGTTCCCTTGAATTGCCTCTAACCAAAGTTACGCTTTGCATATCAAATACAAAATCAGAGTTGAGTTGTTTCACTATTTTCTTTATTTTATCCTGGTTATATGCGCTGAACGTGGTATTAGCTAAGATTTCAAAATTTTTGTATTTTTTTCTTATTTCATCTAATAGTTTATAGGTTTCTTTGATTTTTTCGAAATTGCCTGGAACCCCCCGAATGTTGTCGTGATCCTCCCCTATGCCGTCTATGGATAAGCTAATTCTTATATTAACTCCTGGGCACTTGTTTAAGATATTTAGAGTATGGTCATATGTTTGTTTTGGTAACAGTCCGTTGGTTGGGATGCTGAACACCTGCGCGTTATTATTTTTATAAAAGATTTCGCAAATCTCGGGAAGATCTTTTCTGAGAGTGGGTTCACCGCCTCCCAAGGTAACGTATTGCAAATGTTTTAGTTTTTTAGAAAAATTATCTATTTCTTCGAGTGTTAATTCCTCTTTGGTTACGTTATTATTGTACTTCCAATTAAAACACATCTTACATTTAGAGTTGCAAATAGAAGTAACATAAAAGATGATATAACTAGGTAAACCCTTATTCCTGAAAATTTTTGTCAGTGTTTCAATTTGCTTAAAACTCATTTTTTAGATAGATATACGAATAGCCCCCCTAAACCAATACTCAATTCAAAACAAAATTCAAAAAAGATAGCTAACAAACCATATAAAAAACCTCTCTTTTTCATTACAAATAAGAATAGTCCAGAATTTATCAAAATAAAACCTACTCCTGCAAGGATAAAACTGAAAAAAACAAGTTTATTTGTCCAGGAGAGTATTAACAAAATAGTGGTTAACAAAACTACTAAAACTGAAATCATGCCCTTTAAATTTGCGTGGGCTTTACTCAATTTTTTATTTTTCTTTACATATTTTGCGAGTAAAAAACTTCTTTTAAAATAATTCTTGATAATCTTAGAAAAATGGGGGAAATGGTGGCTGATTATTAGATTTTTATTGATCAATATTTTTTTATCTTCGGGTATTCTTAATCCAAATTCAATATCTTCAATATCCGCGCTTTTAAAATTTTCATCAAAACCACCAACTTGCTCAAATATACTTTTTTTTATTGCGCCCATCTGGGTTGTGAAATAATTATTTTTTTCTTCAGCAATAAAAAGAGTATAGTGATTTTTTAGAGCATTATAGTCCGGGGCCATTCCTTTTCTGAGTGATGTTGTATTGGGTAAACCGATTACTCCAATCACTTCGGGGTTGTTTAAGACTGATTCATGTAATAAAGTTAAACTATTCTTTTCAACTTTTGTATCAGAATCTAAAAAGAATAAAAGGTCAGTTTTTGCTTCTTTTGCACCAATATTCCTTGCTTTTGCAGGTCCGCTGTTTTTTTCAGTGCTGAAGAATCTTACAGGATACTTCTTTGCTATTTCTACAGAATTATCAGTAGAATAATCATCAATAACTATTACTTCAAAATCCTTAAAATTGGATTCAAAAATAGAGCTTAAACAAAGATTAATTTCTTTTTCTGCGTTAAATAGGGCGATTATAATGGATATTTTTGGTCTTTGGGGATGAATCATAAGGCCCAGATTGGTCAAAACAATTAAAAAGTCTTTCCATAGACCAGTCGATATGATAAAATACTCTATTGTTGTGCCTGTAGCGCCCTATAGGTCTGCCGAGGTGCTTGGATCTCTAAAAGAGTTAGATTACCCAAAAAATAAATATGAAGTTTTAGTTTTTGAAGGTCCAAATCCCTCTATCAATCGGAACAAGGGGATAAAGGCTGCAAAGGGAGAGATAATCTTATTTTTAGATGATGATGCAGTAATAAGTAAAGACCTGCTAAAAAGGGCTGATGAATTTTTTGAGAGATGTCCTGAGGTAGACATAATGGGTGGTCCGCAATTAACACCCAAGGATGATCCTCTGTTTGCTAAAATCTCTGGTGAAGTAATAGCTTGTTTTCTAGCAACCTTTAAGATGTGTAAGCGCTATAAAAGGGGTAAGTTGGATTTAGAAGCGGATGAAAAGGTTATTACTTCCGCGATTTGTTTTGCTAAGAGGGGGGTATTTGATAAGGTGGGCGGCTTTGATCCGAAGTTATTTCCTGGAGAAGAGCCTGTATTGCTTATAAAAGCAAAAAAAGAAGGGTTCAAAATTGCTTACAATCCAGAGATATTTATTTATCATAGACGTAGACCCACATTGAAAGGTTTCTTTAAACAATTCTTTCTTTACGGCAAGACTGCAGTGTCAAGAGGAACCATTGTAAATTATATGCCTACACTATTTGTATTTTATTTAATTTTGCTAATACCTCTTCAAGTTTTTTCTTTTCTTTTTTTGATACCTCTTTTTGTTTATCTGTTCTTAATCATAATTAATTCTTTTTTTATAGCGATAAAAAATAAAAAAATAACCTATTTACCAGTATCTTTCGTTCTTTTCTTTCTTACCCATATAGCCTATGGTCTAGGATATTTTGTAGGAAAGATTAGATCTTAAAAACCTAATTTCCACCTAACCATTATCAATGAGTACATAAAGACTATTCTAAAACAAAGATAGGGGTGTAAGAACCAAGCATAATCCCTTATTTCAAAAAAACCCTTGAGGCTATGATAAAATGGAATAATAAAAGTGCTCATAGCAAAGATTGCATAAAATAATCTCAATTTTGAAGTTTCCCATTTGTATCTTCTTTTTTTCTGATCCCTTAAGAATATGCGCAAATTTCTTTTTAGTTTGTCTAAAAATGATTTAATCGTGGGTGAGTGCAGATGGATTATATCTAATTTTACCATAGCAAATTTGTCATAACCTTGTTTTATTAGATCTTGCATACAATCAAGGTGAGAAAAATCTGGGTCATAATTAGTTTTCATCAAATATTCTTTTTTTGTAATGAATCCTACAGAGCCTATCGTGGGCAAACTTTTTGGTGAAAATTTTGTTAAGAAATAATCTTTAGTTTCAGAATAAACATCGCCGACTTTGAATTTCTTCTCATTTAACATTAGACGATCTTGTTTTTTTAGATAAATTGTAATTGGATCTGTGATACCAAAAAGAATTGCATATCTATCTGCTAAAGGATACTTTTTATTGTAAGTGAACCAGAGAGGTTGTGCTCCGCTTAAGTTTTTTTCAATAACGAATGGTTTGATTATCCTTTTTAACCATTGGTTGTGGGGTAAAAAATTATCTGCATCTAAGAATAGAATATATTCGTTACTTGATCTTTTAATGCCTAGAGATTTTCCAATATCATAATTATGGGTTCCATTTCTACAAAGAACTACCTTATACTTTTTGGCGATTTTTACAGTATTGTCTGTTGAATCATCATCCACTAAGATTATTTCAACCTTTTTTTGAGGATAATCTTGAGACCTTATACTTTCTAAACATCTCTTGATATTACGTTCTTCATTAAAGACTGGAAGAACTATGCTTATTGAAGGCAATGTTTCCGTTCGCATTTTCTAAAAAATCCACAACATCTGGTACAACCAGGAAAATATTTTATTTGTTTAACTTTCTTCCTAAAGAATCTGGCTTTTTCATTATTCCAAATTTCCTTAAACGATTCTTCTTTAATATTGCCAAAAGTGTAGTCAATACAAGGATCTACGTTCCCATTTGGCCTGATTAGTGTACCAAACCAAGGATTGACACATCTCCAAGTGTATACTGGATCCATAGATGCATAATACTTATTTAATTCGTTGTTTGTTAATTCTGGAAAAACTCTAAGAAATACTTTTTTGGATTTTATTTTTTCTATTTGTTCTTTTAGTTTATTCACCTCAATGCCCAGAGAGGAATAATTTTCAAATCCTCCAATAAAGTTTGATTCCAAGTTCAGATTATTCTTTGCCCATAGATGGTATTGCTTGGCTGTTTTGTTATCTGAAAACCACTGATGTTGGAATTGCAATATGTCTACACCTGCATCTTCTGCAATTTTTACCATTTCTTTAATCTTATCAAAATTATATTTTGAGATTGTGACATTTATCGTGATTATTGGAAATTTCTTGTTTTTTCTATGTTTTTTTAATAGAGCTATACCATTGATTGCCTTATCGAAAGCATTGGGATTGCCTCTAATTTCATTATTTAGTTTATTGGGTCCATCTATAGATACTGTGATGAAATTTAGACCAGAATCTATAATCCATTGGGCTTTTTCTTCATTGATTAAGATACCATTAGTAATCAACCCGAAAAATAATCTTTTTTTGTCGGCATAGTATAGAACTTCTTTAAGATGGGGGTACAATAGTGGTTCTCCCCCAGTAATCAGGAAATATGGCTTGAAAGAGCTTATATTGTCAATTAATTTCTTAATTTGTCCAATATCCAGGGATTCTGGTGGATTTGTGTTTTTGGAGTACAATCCGCTGTTTCCATAAAACCAGCAAGTTTTGCATCTTAGGTTGCAATTATGGGTAATTTCATAGGTTATGATTGATGGAGGGAGACTATATCCCTTCTTAGAGGACCTATAGTCTAACAGAGACATTTCTCTTATTTTTTGAAAAAACTGATGAAAGCTGGCATTCGGTTTCTTTAAAAAAAGGAGTAAAACCTTATACAAATCAATATCCCTTCCTATCAACCTTACCATTTTATCTCTCTTTTTAAAAAGATTTTAAAAGGTTTACTTTAATGTAACCCCTATATCAGTATTTAGAAAATTTTAAGTAAACCTATGAAATATGAGGATATAAAATGAAAGTGTGCATAGTTTTGCCGACCTATAATGAAAAGTATAACCTTCCTTTGGTCCTAGATGGGTTAAGGGATGTATTTAAAACTATATCTAATTTTGATATGAGCGTCTTAGTCGTAGATGATAACAGCCCGGATAAAACTTATGAAATAGCTGCAGAATATATGAAGAAGCATTCTTTTGTAAAATTGTTAAAAAGAGAGAAAAAAGAAGGGTTGGGAGCAGCCTATATTGCTGGGATGAAATATGCAATTGAAAAGCTTGATGCGGATATACTCTTTGAGATGGATGCGGATCTTTCTCATGATCCAAAAGAAATACCTAATTTTTTAGACAATATAAATGCGGGTTATGATTTTGTTATAGGTTCGAGATATATAAAAGAAGGAAAGGTGGTAGGTTGGAGTCCTATAAGAATTGTTGTGAGCAAAACAGGAAACTTATTGTCTACTGCTGTAGCCGGTATTAAAAACATAAAAGATTGTACTTCTGGGTATCGTGCAATTAGAACCGATATTTTAAAAAAAATAGATTTAAATCAACTCAAGGTGGGTGGTTATGCTTTTCAAATCAGTCTCTTGCATAAAGCGTTAAACAAAAATGCAAAGATTGTTGAAATGCCTATTACTTTTATTGATAGAACGCACGGAGACAGCAAGTTGAGTAAAAAAGATATTCTGGAGTTTTTAATAAATTCATTTAGGTTAAGGTTTAACAAATAAAATGAGAATCTGTGTTTTATCTAGGTCTCCTGTTTCTGAAACGCTTGGAACAGATGCTTCGTTTGTTAGGATGCTTGAGAAGCTATCTGAAAGAGGGCATAAGGTTCATTCTATTAGTTATAAGGAAACAAAAAAGGAGAGAGAAATTAATATCAAAAATGTTTCTTGTGAATACATACCGCTAACAATGGATAGAGGTAATGAGTTTGATAAACTTCTTAAAACATTTATTTGGATTTTAATTGTCCCTTTGATAGTGGCGTACAAACATTTTTTTAAAAATCGCTTTGATGTAGTTCATTGCAATGATAATGCGCCAGTGTATTGGTATCTTATTAAAAAATTTACAAGAGTCCCAGTGGCTCTTAAATTTGGAGACATATGGAGTTTATTTATGCAAGAAAAAAAATCTTCCATAGTTCGATTCGTATTCAAATTGCTGTTTCTTTTAGAAAAAAAAATAATGTGGAAAAGTGTTGATAGGATTCAACCGCATTCTTTGCCACTAAAGAAATATCTTCTCGATTTAGGTTTGTCTGAAGAAAAACTTGATATTGCCCCTGAAACTATTGATTTTAATTTTTTTAAAGATTTAAAAATAGATAAAGCGCAAGCAAGAAGAAGGTTGAATTATACTGAAAAAGATAATCTTATAGTGTTCCATGGTTTCATTGATACCTTTAAAAGAGTTGAAACTCTGATCTATGCTACCCCAATTATCCTAGAGGAGTTTTCGAATTCTAAAATAGTCATTGTTGGTGATGGGACCCCATTAAGAGAACTTAAAAGGATAACGCAAGAATTAAAATTAGAAAAAAACATTCTTTTTACAGGTTGGGTAGAATTCAATAAGTTATTAGAATACGTACTCGCAGCTGATATAGCCGTCTCCTTGAGGGGTAAAAATTTTGCAAATAATTTTATAGTCACCACAAGCGCATTACAAGATTTGGCAGCGGGAAAGGCCTTGGTTGCACCAAAATTGGCTGCACAGGAATGGCTCTTTGGAACAGAGGGAGTAGCTTTGCTTTATGAACCAGAAGATCCTGAAGATTTGGCAGAAAAAATAATGTATTTGATAAAAAATCCGCAAGCAAGAAGAGAAATGGGCCTCAAAGCCAGGGGGTTTGCAAAGAATCACGATAAAGAGATAATAGCAGAAAAAACTGTTCGATCAATAGAAAAAACCATTAAAAAAATTTAAAAAGCTGTACTTTTGAAGCTCCTTATGGAAATCTTACTTTTGAATCCTCCAATGTATGTGAAAGAGCTCCATACAGAAAATTTAACTAAAAGGAATCGCTTATGGGAGTTTTTAATAGGAGAGAATGGGATTCTTTCAGGAAAACAACCTATTACTGGAAGACAGCCTCCGTTAGGGTTACTTTATTTGTCGGCCATCCTTAAAAAACACAATCATAAAGTCCATTTTTTAGACGGATTTTTTAATACGAAAGACGAGATATTAGATTATATAAAAAAACATAACATCAAAAATGTTGGAATAAGTTCTGTGAGTTATAATTGGAGAAGGGCCAAAGAATTGATTGACGGAATAAAAAGCCAAAATCCTGATATATTTGTGATTACTGGGGGCCCACACCCCAATGTTTGGCGAGAAAAATGTTTTGAGGAAAGTTCAAATTTGGATGCGCTGAGTATTGGTGATTCAGAGTTTACTCTTTTAGAAATTCTTGATAGGAGAGAGATGGGTAAATCTCTAAAGGGAGTTAAAGGAACCATTGTAAGAGAAAATGGCAAGGTAATCATAAATCCTCCTAGAGAACCGATCCAGGACTTGGACTCTCTTCCTTTTCTAGATAGGGACATCATCGAAATCGAAAAATACCAGCCCTCTCCACTTTTTTATAAAAAACTGCCTTGGACAGCGATAATTGGATCCCGTGGTTGCCCTTATAGGTGTACTTTTTGTCATTCAGATAAAAGGTTGAGGCTTAGGTCTCCTAAGAATATAGTTGATGAAATGGAGTTTTTAATGCGCAGGTATGGCATTAAGGACGTGACTTTTTATGATGAGACTTTTACAATTCCTAAGAAGAGAGTTTTGGAGATATGTGACGAAATAAAAAAGAGAAAATTAGATATGGTTTGGTCTGTTAATGCGAGAGTGAATACTGTAGATAAGGAGATATTAACCAAGATGAAGCAGGCTGGTTGTTGGAGAGTACTTTATGGTTTAGAATCGGGAGTACAGTCTGTACTGAACAGAATGAAAAAAGACATTACCCCCCAACAAATGAAAGATGCAATAAGATTAACCAGGGACGTTGGGTTAGAGTCCTATGGTATCTTTATATTTGGTATGCCGAATGAAACTTATGAAATGGGGTTGGAAACTATAAAGTTTGCCAAGACCTTGGATCTTGACTACTGTGCATTTTCAACACTAGATCCCTTGCCGGGGACTGAGGTTTATGAGGAGGTAAAAGATGAGGCAGGGTATAAGGGGGTAGATTATTTGTATTCGGGGGCAATAAGTTATACTTCAAAACTAACAACAGAAGAAAATCTTAAAAAGTTGGTAAGAAGGGGTTATAGAAAATTTTATTTAAGACCGAGTTATGCATTAAGAAGATTGTCGAGGATAAGATCTGGGGAGGATTTTAAAAGAAACTTAAGAGGTTTCTTTTTAGTGGCAAGTTCCTAGTTTGATTTTAAAATGGGTCCTATAAAAGAATATTCCAATAGAGAATATTGGAGAGAATTGGATGTAGAAGAGGATGAATCTCGTTGGGATATTGTGGGCTCTAGAGGGCTTTATTTCAATTATTATAAGGAGCTATTCGAAAAAAAACTTAATTCCTTGCTAGATTATTTTAAGAATAAAAAGGTCTTGGAGGTTGGTTGTGGTAAGGGCAAGTGGAGTTTGCTCTTTGCACGTAATCAGGCAGAGGTTCTTGCTACAGACATAAATCCAAATATGGTTAAGTTTTGTAAGAAACAAGCAAAAAAAGAGAATCTTGCAGGTCTAAAGGTTGCTGTTTTAGATATAACGCGAGAAAGACCCAAAGAGAAGTATGATGTGATATTCACATCTACTGTGCTCCAGCATATTTGCGAGGAGGATATGTTTGAGTGTGCGATTAGAAATATGGTTCTTTCATTAAAAAGTAGGGGGAAAATAATATTGATAGAAACAGCTGCACCGCGCCCAATTTCAAGATTGTTGCAAAAAATAGCAGATAAAACTAAAGGGATTCAGGATTGTTCTTATAGGAGTCTTTCAAGTTACAAAAAAATTTTTAGAAAATATGGTTTGAAATTTGTTTCCTTTCAAGGAGTAGATTTGTCTTTTCCTTTATCTTATGGATACATGATCGCCAGATCGAGATCTAAAAAGAATTGGAAAAAATTTTTTTATCAAACCCGACATACACAAACGAGAGCAGATAAGCTTTTATATAGACTTTTTTTGTTGATAGATACTTTTTCGGATGTATTTTTAGTAAGAAACCTATCATTACATAAAGTTATGATATTTCGGGAGGGATAAATGAGAATTGTTTTTGCTTACTTGCCCATGGACTCTGAGAAATATTTAACGCTTAGCCAATGTCGATTTAGTGCTTTTAGATCTGACCAAGAGCTAATCTATCCTATGACTCCTGCGATGGGGGTAACTTTATTGAAAAATGAGGGGTTTGATGTTAGTTTTATCGATGGCATCTATGAATCTCTAAGTGAGGAGGAGTTTTTATCTAGATTAAAACAAATTAATCCGGAATTATTAATTTTTGAAGCTAAAACTCCTACAATCAAACAGAATTGGAGAACTGTAGAGAGAATAAAAAATGAAATTCCCGGATTGAAGGTGGCTGTAGTAGGAGACCATATTTCTGTTCTTCCTAAAGAAACACTTGAGAATAGCAGGATAGACTATGTATTGACTGGGGGCGATTTTGACATTAGTATGTTAAACTTGGCCAAGCATCTTTATGGAAAGGGCGATTTGCCTGTCGGAACTTGGTACAGGGAGAATGATGAGATAAAGAATACTGGAGATTATGAATTGGTTGGGGAGTTAGATACATTACCGTTTATAGATAGAGAGATAATACCCTGGAAAAGATATCACGAAGCGTGGATGTTGCATGATAAAGTTATGTATATGATGGGCTCCAGAGGTTGTCCATATAGATGCAGTTTTTGTAGTTGGCCCCAGATGCTATTTAAGAAAAAAGTCAGACAAATATCTCCAAGAAAAATTTTAGATGAAATGAAATTTCTAATTGATAGATATGGTGTTAAAGAATTTTTCTTTGATGATGATACCTTTACTTATGATAAAAAATGGGTATTTGATTTGTGTAATGGGATGATTGAGCAAAAGTTCAATGTTATTTGGGGATGTAATGGCAGGGTAGATAATTGTGATGAAGAGTTATTAACTGCAATGAAAAAATCTGGTTGTTGGTTCATTAAATTTGGAGTAGAGAGTTCATCGCAGTACACTCTAGATAGGATAAATAAGGCTTACAAAGTGGAGGATATCATAAGAACATTTAAAATCGCAAAAAAATTTAGGATAAAGAGACATGCTACAGTGATGCTTGGTTACCCTTGGGAAACTAGACAAGATGTATTAAACACAATTGAATTTGTTAAAAAATTAGACGTTGATACATGCCAATTTTCTAATCCTGTTGTTTACCCTGGAACAAAATTATTCGAAGAGGCAAAAGAAAATAACTGGTTAAGGTTTAATGAAGGAGAGTGGGAGAAGTTTGATATGAGTGAACCAACTTTGGTAAATAAAGAATTTTCTCCGAAGGAGATTATGGAAATCTGCCATTCTGCGTGGAAACAAATCTACTTCAAGCCGGGGTATTTTTTCAAAAGGATTAAGGAAATTCGTAATTTTAATAATATTAAGTCTTTGTACAGAGGCGCTAGATCTGTATATTACAAGAGTCATAGTTAAATGATAAGAAGAGACAGATTGGGGGAATGGGTCTTTGGTATTTCTTTGATACTTCTAGCTATCTATTTTCTGGTTAGAATAATAGACATGTCTAAAATAACCTATATTTTTCCATTAATAGGCTCAATTGATTGGAATTCTCATATGGCGCAGTTATTCTTATTAAAAACTTATGGCTATAACAATCTTGTTCCGGTTTGGTATGGGGGAATCTATATTTTCAGTCTATATCCGCCTGGATGGTATTTTTTTACCCTGCCTCTCTATTTGTTGATAAAAAATGTTCAGATTTCAGCATATCTTTCTATGTTGGTGCTTTTGGCAGTTAATTTTATCTCTATTTTTTATATAGGAAAACTGCAGGGTCTTTCAATATGGAAAAGAATTCTGTTTTTTCTGATTCTTTTTGCCAACCCCATTAGCATTGGAAATTTTATAGTTTTGGGCAGAGTTTCAGAATTATTTGCGTGGACTTTAGTTTTTCTTTTGATATTGTTGCTAATGGTTTATGAAACTAAAAAAATAGATTTTAAGTTTATTTTACTTTACATTGTCCTTTTTAGTTTTTTGTTACTTTCTCATCCAGCCACTACTTTCTTATATTTGATTTATTTATTTTCTTATCTTTTATTACAAAATAGAATTAAATGGGTAAATATCTTCTTTTTGACTATAATCGGAATAGCCTTGACTTCCTTTTGGTGGCCAAAGTACATTATTTCTCTTTCTGGTACTATTGTAACTACAAACATATCCGAGAGACTTTTAAATTTTAGTGGACCTTGGATGTGGACAAGCATAGCGAGTATTATTATTCCACTTTCTCTGTGGGTTGTTTTTATTTTTTATTATAAATCAAGCAAAAGAAACAAAAAAGAGTTGATTTTTTTCTTACCTGCTTTATTATTTAGTTTCCTTCTTCTAAGTAAAGCTATAATATTCATACCTATATTTAATAGAGTTTTTCCGGATATCTATATATTTTACTTTCTTTTCTTTTTGTCACTTTATTTTCTAAAAACTAACTTTTCTTATTTTGGCTTTTTGAAGAAGGTTGTTTACATAATTTTTGTTTTAGTAGTTATATTGAGTATTTTTGTTTCCGTTTATCACACGCCTTTCTTTAAGGACCATAATTCGTTTCAATCAGAAATTTTGGAGATACTGCCAGAAATAAACGCGCCATACTACATCCTGCCTATCGATGGTTCAGTAGCGTATATCTCCTCATTCATTAATTATGCTACAATTTTTCTTGATAAGACTACGGTTGGCGGCAGTAATAGCCTTTTTAGAACTAAAGAGTATGGCGAGAATGTGGATAATTTGATTGATTCTGTTTCTTCAAACGATTGTGTGGGAATTTCTGAAGCGTTGGAGGAATTAAATGCAAGTAACTTAATTGGCAGTGAAGATCAATGTAATGTCCTGGAAGAGTGTGAGCAATTAAAGGAAATAAAAAAAACAGATAATGTCTGCTTATATTCCTCAAAATAAGTCATGGAAAATTTTAAATAACCTGCCTTAAGATTCTCTTGGTCATGAATCTTGCCTTTATAAATCCGGGTTATAAGAAATATGGAAATTATAATAGAGATGTAATGGGTGGTTTTGGTGCAGTCAGCACTAAAGGCGACATAAAAATTCCTCCATTGGGCTTACTTTATGGAGCCTCAATTGCTCTTGAAAAAGGATTCGAGTGCAAGTTTATTGATGCTGAAGCTGAAAAACTTGAAAATAATGAAATTTATCCTAAGATCAAAGATTGTAATGCCGCATTTATCAATTTAGGAGCAGCTTCGCTATCTAGCGATATTAAGTTGATTAACCAATTAATTGGAAATGGGCTGGAGGTGTATACTACAGGGCCTTCTGCAAGATTTTACAAGCGCTTTCTTATAAAAGAAGCTAGTGGGGTAAATGTTTTGAACGGCGAGCTAGAATTTATCCTGCCGTTTATACTAGATTATTATAAGACTAATCTTGAAAAAAATAAAATTCCGTCTTTAACTTATTTGGATAAAGAATCTGGTGAAACTATTGAGACGGATAACTCCAAGTCTTTTGTTGAAGATTTGGAATCATTGCCTTTTCCAGCAAGACAGTTATTGAAAAAAAATCTTTATAGAGGATTTTATCCGCATGAGCGCCCCTTAGCAACTGCTCAAACATCACGAGGTTGTCCATTTAATTGTGTATATTGCCCCTATCCTATATCGCAGGGAAGACGATGGAGATCTATTTCTCATAAAAGAATGCTAGAGGAAGCCAAGATACTTAAGGAAGAATTTGGTTATAGGTATATTTTGTATAGGGATGCCTTGTTTACTAATAATAAGGAAAGAACTATTGATTTTTGCGAGGGAATTATTGAATCTAATCTTGACCTTAAGTGGAGATGTGAAACTGCCTTTAGCAAAGTGGATACTGAAACTTTATCCTTTATGGCCAAAGCTGGTTGTTCTGGAATCAATTTTGGATTGGAATCTGCTGATCCGAATCAAATGAAACAATACGCTATGAAAACAGGAGGATTGGACAGGGTTTTTAAAATAAGAAATATTTGTAAGGATTTGGGGATAGAAGTTTTAGTTTTTATTATTTTGGGTTTGCCAGGAGAAACACTCAAAACAATTAAAAAAACTCAAGAGACTATAGTAAAATTAAATCCGGATCATCTTATTGTTTCTTCTGCTACTCCTTACCCTGGGACTAAAATATTTGAGTTGATGAAGAGTCAAAAAGAGATAGCAATGGATGATTTGAAGTCTATAAATTCTTTTGATACTCATTATTTGCCAGAAGGGTTATCCAAAGAAGAATTGAAAAGAGAGATTTTTAATACTTATAAGAAATTATATTTTCAGCCAAAAAGATTTTTTAAAGAACTTTTGGTTCATCCTTCGTGGTTTGTTGGGAATTGTTCACAGGCAGTTTATAATTACGTTAAGTTGAGGAAAAAGAATTAAAAATAAAAAGAAAGAAGAAGATTATTTTCTTCTTCTAGTTGCACCCACTCCAACTGCACCAGCTACCAATAATCCTAGTGTTGATGGTTCTGGAATTGATGATTCTACAATACCAAAGTAGTTATAATTACTTGGAACAGCCCACCAATTTCCAGCAGTTCCATTAAAAGAACTATAGGTGTGACTAGGGACAGAACCAGGTTGTCCAGGAGCCCAATTTGTATAGGTAACATCTTCTCCACTAATCCACTCCCAATCGCCTGAGAGTTTATTAAGTCCCATCCAATGTTCACCTGGAGGTGTAAGAATTGCTCTCAACCAAGTATTCTCTGCATCGTCGTTAATAGTTACTAAATGCGCATCCATACCTAAAGCCACTGCGTAGTTTTCTGCTTCCCACCAACCCATTGTTGTTGGTGTCATTGCATAAAGATGTCCATTGTATTCGTGCCATTCTTCTGCATTAGCTTTTGCACCTAAACCAGCTGCCAGTCCTGCTCCTAAAACTAATTTTAATAATCCATTCGCCATGTTAATTCCCCCTAACTATTATGTGGAAAATATAGGTTAAAGAACTATTTAATAATGTGTTGTGATTACTGAGGGTAATA
>JBDRGP010000006.1:0-3121 GCA_043817645.1 Candidatus Woesearchaeota archaeon | reverse complement strand
CCCCAAGCTTATCGCAGCTTGCCACGTCCTTCATCATAACCAAAACCAAGCTATCTGTCTAACAGTATAAATTAGTAGTATGTCTAAGAATTATTTTTTAAAAGTTTTCAATAAATTGAAAACCTTCCATTCATCAGTTTACACTGCCGAAGCAGTATAAACTAGTGGGATTCTTCTACTGCTTATTTCATTGAACATAAAGTTCTCATTACGATACAATACCGTCGGTACTGCACCATCTCGTGAATGAGTATGATTTCTGATGTGAATTTTTTGTATTACGATTTTATAACAATAAACTTTTTATTTAATATTAAAGTGAAATTAGGGTATTTAAAATATTCGGTGGGAAATTAAAACTCAGAAAATACAGAACTGGCAAATTCAATAAACCCTTTCTCTTTTGTCAATCTTTACAATAACAATCCAATTTTCAATTTGCCTTATTTCATAAAGAACTCTGTATTTTCCAACCCTTATTCTAAAAGTTGGCCTTTCATAACTCTTAAGTCTTTTAGCTTCAGATGGAACAGGATTAATTTTCAAAGCATTGACTTTTTTCTTAATTCTATTAAATAATTCATCTTTGCATCTTGAAAGAAATTTTTCAGCTTGCTTAGAGAATTTAATCTCGAACATTTTTCTCTCTCAATTTTTCAATATCTTCTAGAGAAACAAGTTTTCCCTCTCGAAATTCTTTTTCTGAGAGTTCAAGAGCTTCCAAATCATCTTCATCAAGAATGCAATCAGGATCAACCATATTATTCTTAATAAAATTAACATCTTCTTGAAGTTGTGCTAACTTTATCATAATTTCTTGAGGATTTATTTGAGATTCCATAAGTTTATTATTCTCTTTAAATTTATAAAACTTTTGATTTCAAACAAACCAAAATACTTATATACTCTAAATTTCTCATATAATTGCATTACTTCGGTAGTGTAGAGGCGTTGAACTTCGGTTTTTCGTCTCTTTATTTTTATAAATTTTAATTTAGAGAATTAATGAAAAATTTTACATTTTTCTTTGTTTTTTATTGATTATGTTCTAAAAAGGATTTTACTTTCTCTCCCTCTTTGTGGTTATATGTAAAAGGCATATCACCATCTTTCTCTTTTTCAAATCTTTCTTTGCTTATTTTAACATAACCTTTTCCTATGTATTCATCGGCAATTTCTTTTGAGAAAGCAAGAGCAATATCAATTATTAATTCATCATCTAAAGGATGTTTTAATCCGAGATACTTAACATTATTTTCTATAATTTTCATTTTACTTTTCTTAAATTAAAAATGGACCTGGGTTCATCGAACACAAAATCTTAGGACTTAGTCCGATGTCACAATGTTATCTGACGATAACATATATGGACCTGCCGTGAATCGAACACGGACCTCTTCCGTTCTTGCGAAATAGATGCAAGGGAAGTATCTTAACCATTGGACTACAGGCCCATAAAAAATAAAGCCCGTTGTGGTTTTTAAATTTGTTTATTAAACTAAAAGACTTTTCCCAAGATCTTTATAATGTTTAAAACTTTCATCAGTTATTTGAACAAATCTGTTTTCTTGAAAATAAGCTTCTCTTTCTTTTGAATCTGCTTCTCCTATCTGAACAGGAGGCATATTTTCCATTTCTTTGCATCCATCAAAATATGCAAAATATTGTGTCTGCTTTTCTTCCATTTAATTTTCTCCATAAATTTAATCACACCTTTCAATCATCGAAGATGATTGTTGATTATAAGACGGTATGTAGAAATAATTTGTCAGTTAATATAATAATAATTTAGGAGGTGATCCATCTGCAGGTTCCCCTACAGATACCTTGTGACGACTTAACCTACCTTGTCTACCCAAGATTCTCCTTCGAAAAGTTTCATCATAAATAAACTTGGTTGGTTTGACGGGCAGTCTACACTTAGTCAAAGCGTTGGGGGATGTTTATATTTTTATCATATGATTGTAAAATAATTCCTAAAACTCTATTCTTTGTAACACCTTTCCAATATTTAGAATTTCCTGTCATTTTCACTCCAGGATAAAATCCTACCTTCTTCTTGAAAAGAGTTATTGATGATTTACTTCTCATGAATAGACCATCTTTTTTTATTTTATGTTCTATTCCAATTCTTGTCAGTAAATCAGAGAGTTGTTGTTTTAGGAAAGGATGCTGACATACTATAGCGACGATTCTTTCAACTTTGGACCACGAACGAGGTCGCGGAAACAAAGAAGCATAACCATCGCAGCTAGCATATACCTGTAAGAAACTACAAATTTGTTTTTTATTTCTAAAAAAACTTTTATGAATTTTTACATGAGGCCATCTTCTTCCATTAATGTTTACACATTCATGGCAGGCATCATTGTTCTTGTGACATGGACAGATACATTTTGGAAAATTCTCACACGATTTTGTTCTAAAACTTGGAGAAATTTTTAACATTTTACTAACAAGGTTTTTGTCAAACACTCTCAATGTTATTCCTCTCTCCTTGTGTTGTTCATGAATTTTCGCTTTACTAAATTTTCTTATTTCTCTTTTGAATAAATTCAAAAGAACATCTGATTGGTTAGTAAAATGAATATATCTTGTTCCAGCAGTTCTGCCAATTCCTCCGTCGGAAAGGCATAGTGCCACAAGCAGATTCAGTCTTGCAGTTTCCATAGATACTTTAGTTTTGCATCATTAATAAATTTTATTGTTCATTCCCTACTTAACCTTATACTAATGTGTGCAAGAGACAGTGACTTATTCACCGGACGTTGATAACATCCGATTACTACGAATTCCAGCGTCATGAGGCTGAGTTACAAACCTCAATCTGGACTGAGATGAACTTTAAGAGATTGGCTCCACTTTTCAGTGTTGCATCCCATTGTATTCACCATTGACGCGCGCGTGTAGCCCAGGGTAGTCGGGCTGTACCCACCTAACGTAGCCCACACTTTCATCCTCGTTACCAAGGCAATCTGTATATTGTAATGATAAATATACATGTGGGTCTTGCCTGTTACTTGATTTAACAAGTCACCTCACGGCACAGGCTGACGTCGGCCATGCAACTCCTCTCAGCGTGTCAGGTAAGCCCTTTAGACTGACCTTCATCCTGCTGTCG
>JBDRGP010000005.1:0-7211 GCA_043817645.1 Candidatus Woesearchaeota archaeon | reverse complement strand
AATCAAACATCTATATAAAGCTAATTTACTACTACCAATCTAGACAAAAGCTAAATAACAAAACTAAATTGCTCTACATGAGAATTTTCTGCATCATCTATGATCATTAAATCTAAAGTATGGCTCCCAGAGCTGAATCTTTTCGATTTTTGGCAATTATCTTTATTCCTACATAAATTCCTATACCTATCAGAATCAGACTCCTTATACAAAAAATCAACATCCTCTGTAGCTAAAAGATTAAAGTAAACAACATCCACATCTACAGTGGTGCTCGCAGGATCAAATCCAGCCACATACTGTGGTATAACCGTATCAACATCCCACTCAACAACTCTGCTTGAAACCGAATTATAATCATCAGATATTACAAAATAAGCATCTATTTCCTCACCATGATAAAGAGAAAAATCTACGTTTAGTGAACATGTTTGTTTTTTACCACTCGGACAGTTCTCTAAAGCAATTTCATTATAGTCTCCGCCCATTCCATAAAAGAAACTTATCGCATTGAGATTGGTTTCATCATATTCCACACTAACCGATCCTTCTGCATTTACCCATTTACCATTCCTAGGAAGAACTTTTTTCACTTTTGGTTTTTTAGTATCAATAAAGAAAACCATATTCTCAAAATCAAAATTTTCTGCAGGATCAACAGCATATATATTTATATCCCAGATGCCATCTCTGAATCTAACTTCTTTATTACATGTTAAAACATGATTACATAACTTTTTATGCCTCTGCCTTTCATCATTATTGTCGACATAAAAAAAATCAACTTCTTCTGTAGAACTTAAATCAAATAAAACAGCTTTTTCATCATAACCAGATTCAAAAGGAGTATTGATAGTCATAATAGGAGCAATAGTATCAACATTTCCAGAATAAGTTCCACTTTCATCACTATTTGCACTATCATAAACAATAAATTTATATTCAACTTCTTGGCCTTCATAAGGACTTAAATCAACATCGATATCACAAGTAACTCTTTCTCCAGATTCACATCCAGGGACTTCTACTACATTCCAATTACCTTCCTCTTCTCCTTTGTAAAGAAATTCAACCCTATCTAAATTTAACTCAGTATATTCCACACTAAACTCTCCATTAAGATAGTCTTCATTATACGGATAAACTTTTCTTATATCAGGATCCCTGCTATCAACATAAAAAACTACATTCTCTTCATCTGAGTGACCATTAAACCTCATAGCTCTTATTGTAACATCATTAATACCTTCATCAAAAGTTTTTCTTCTATTATACTCTGTAACATCTGAATTACTCAAAATTCTCCATCCACCTCCATGTATGTTATCCTTAATTTCTAATCTTGCACTTGGCTCAACCTCTAATGTCACATAAACTCTTTTATTTCCATAAGTTTCACCATTAATAGGACTAATTAAGGTCAGTTCTGGTGGCTCCATATCATTTCCATCTTCACCTAAAAAAGTGCATGCAAAATCATTGCAATGGGATGGATTTACACCAGGATAACCACCATCTGTAGTACAAATTTGACATAAATCATGCTCGCAAGTATACATGCAATCAATATCAGGATCATCTTCACAGCCAGGAGGAAGACTTTCCCCTTCAGTTAAACAATATAAAACATAAGCATGAACCGATGTCAAGAATAGAAGAGTACTTAGTAAAAATATGATTATAATATATTTTGATTTCATTTTTCACTCACAAAATTTAAAATAAAAAAGAAAAGGAAAAAAATTCCTTTTTAGATAGCTTCTCCCCAGAAGTAGATAGCTCCATCACTGAAACTTCCTACGCAAGGTTCAGGCAATCCTAACTTGAAAGTTACTGCTATTTCTGTACCCGGACTCAATAAGTTACCAGCATGGTAGTTTATAGCTGCTGCATCGCTTGCGCCACCGATAAGCAAGTCACCTGTAGCACCCACACCCGGATTCCTTATAACTTCTGCATCATTGTAAAAGTACCTAGCAAATGTGTCTCCGTAAACAATTGGTACATAACCTTCAGTATCTGCATTACTTGCACCACCAGTAGTATATGCCCCATTTGAAGCATAATAACACAAATGATCTGAATCTATATCATCTGTTATACCTGTAGTGCCTGCTGTACAAGCTGTACCAGTATGTGGTCCGCTTGAACCAGTACCAGATCCTTCAGGACCCCCAGGGCCATCTGCATCTGTTGCTCCACCAGTAGATTCAATATTGCTTGGCGATCTTAGAGTTTCACTTAATTGTAATTGATTAGTGTCTGGACATCTTGCACCTGAATTGTCTGGGTCATAAAAGTCTGTTCCTGAAATAAACATGTCCATCATTACACCAGAACCTTCTTCTGCGTCATTGCCTATTAAAAGAGTACTTGAGTAAGCAACACTTCCAGGTCTTACATCTGAAAATTCAACATCGCCATCAATAGCTAATGCAAGTATTGGATTTAAGAACCAATAGTAATTCTCATCAAGAGTATCTTCACTATCAGTAGCTATAGCTTCAACAGTGTACCAGTATTCTCCTTGCATTGAATCAGGCGTCTCTACAGTGAAAAGACATCTATAATATGCCTGAGTATCTTCATCAAAAGGCGTCCCTGTTAAATCTTCTTCCAAGATTCTAGCTGCACAACTTGCAGGAATGTGCCCATTATATGGGTCTGGTATAGTGTCACATTCAACTTCAATGTCATTTCCAGCACCTTGAGATGCTCCAAGAGTACCTACAACGTCTTCCACTTCTTCTATCTTATTTTTATCCATTACCAACACTGTTACCCCTAGCTGTTCTCCTTCAAAAGCATAATCTCCAATTCTTTCCATTAAGTTATCTGTACAATCGCTTCCTCTTCCTTCTTCAACGCAATCTTCTTGCATAGCATAATCTTCACACTTCCAAATCAATACTTCAAAAGGTTCTGGATCTATGTCAAGACCAATTCCTTCACCAACTTCTACTGCAAAAGCCAATGGCATCACTGAAATCACTAACAATGCTGTAACCAATAAACTAAAAAATTTCTTTTTCATTCAAATTACCTCCTGTATTTTTCATATTATCCAACCCGTAAAGAGTTGGGAATTGCCGGCAAATTCATCAAATAGATTTTGCCTTCTCTCTTAAAAGAGTATGAATACCCCCTCATCTGTTAATACTAGACCCAAGTGATGACCATATTCTATATAAACATTATCACTCTTCGATGTATACATTTAATAACAGAAAAAGAGAAACATATTTTTGTCTAAAACGGTGGTAAAAACCAAAAAATCTTAGAATATCATTATAGAAAAGTTAAAAATCAGCTCTTTTAAATGCCTCATCAATTTGTTTTGGTTTCCATCCTTTCTTTAAAAGAACTTGTTTGATCTCTATGCTTGACACTCCCCTAGACCTATACTTCTTTATAAAACTAACTACAGATGTTAGTTCATCATACGTAAGATTTTCAAAGTAACTCTTCTTTTGCGAAGGAGACGTAGATCTTGGTCCAACATTCCCCTGAATAACCGTAGCAGGCATTATTCTTTTCTTAGATTGTTTAATCAAAATAGTAAGAACTATGCCTATTATTATCAAAATCACAACTATGCCAATAATAAGGAAGATAACTTTAGTAGTACTTCCCCCTTGTTTTATAGTGGTGCCAACTTCAGGTCCCTCAGAGCCGCCACCAGTACCTCCGTTTTGTGATCCACTACTTGCAGCAGTTACAGTAACATCCCAATCCACACTTTCAGTATAATAACCATCAAAGACTTCAACTTTTATATTAAAGCTTCCAGCACTCTCTGGTACAAACGTATAACTGCTTGCTACAGATTGTGCAGCCATACTATTAACAGTCCAGGTATAACTTAAAGTATCATTATCAGCATCAGTATAAACAACAGAAAACACTTTAGACTCATCATCTTCCATATTATAAGTTAAACTGCTTGGATTCCTACTAACAAATGTAGGAGCATGATATCCTCCATTTCCATTAATTAAATCACTTACAGTAAGAGTAATATTAGGAGAGGACGTTTTAAGTCTTGAATCATTTGCTGTAATCACGACATGTTCGCTTCCTTGCCAGTTATGGTCTGGAACAAAAGTAATCTCATCACTGTCTATATAAGAGTCTATATGGCTCATTGAACTTGCACTGTAATTTAACGAATCCCCATCAGGATCAGAAAAATGATCGCTTAAGGTGATAGTTCTATTCTGATTATAATGCCATTCAATAGTGCTGCCAAAGTCATCATATATAACAGGAGCGTCATTCACGCTATTAACACTAATATTAAAATTATTGCTAAATAACTTCACACCATCACCAACATCAGTATTCTCTGCAGAAACATTAACTCCGACAACAACACCATTCCAATTTGAAGCAGGAGTTATTGTAACATTAAAATTAATATCAACACTAAAACTAACAGTCCCGCTAATTGGCCCATTAAAACTAAAGTCTACAGCACCTTCCCAATCAAAAAGCTTATTCAAATCAATAGCATTTGACCTGGCAATATCTTCAGTAAGTGTAAAATTGGGTATGGTGTAACTATATTTATCTAAGAAAGGAGCTCTATCTTGTTGGTATTGCGCATAAGTAACAGGGTAGCCTCTATCCACGTAAAAAGTATTAGAATAATTATAATCCCCATCCTCGCTTAAAGTACTATTAAAAAAAGTATAATCGGGCTCAACCCAGTCATTTGGGTTTGTATCCTGTGGAAAATTCAAATATTGTTTCGCCTCACTATTCGGATTAGAAAACCAAAAAAAGTTCCGGCCCTGATCCCGTATGTACATACTAAGATCTGACAACTGCCCATACAAATTAGTTACCCTATAACTAAGACTCCCAGGATCAAAAGTTCCTAATGAATCTTCAATAAACAACATTCCAGCAGTAATCCTAGGTTCTTCTCCATCATGTGTTAAATACACATAATACATTGTTATATTGCCGTTCTCATCATAAGTCAAATTATAAAGATCAAAATTAGTGCATTTGCCTCCAGATGTAGTCTGACTACCCCCGCCAACTACAGTATTAGCAGCATAGGTTGGAACAACCCCATTATTATTAGAATTCGTATTTAACACGCTTGGCCATAAAGCAGAATAGAGGGTGGTCCCACAAGCATCATTTCCATACGCGGGATCTAAAACAGTCATACCAATAAACTCATAGTCAACGTCTTGATTAATTAAAAAGAATATAACTATCAATCCAAAAAACACTAATAAAATATTTGCGGCCCACCTCATTTTAAATAAAAATTATGTTTTTTATCCTTTAATACCTTTTCCTACTTCCCAAACCGCCTTCCTCTACTCTTAAATTCATCAATACACTTCAAAAGGTCTTCTTTTTCAAATTCTGGCCAAAATTTATTAACAAAGAACCACTCCGAATAGTCTCCCTGATAAAGTAAAAAACCAGAGCTTCTCATCTCCCCACTAGTTCTGATTATCAGCTCAGGTTCACTCTTCAAATATAAATAGTCTTTAAACATTTCAGGATTAATGTCATCCACAGAAAGTTTGCCTTCCTTTACCTCATTAACAATTTTTTTAGCAGCATCCGTAATCTCAGCCCTTCCGCCATAAGCCATTGCAAAATTAAGAAGAAACTTATCATGATACTTTGTTTTCTCCATCAGTTCTTTCATCACATTATACACTTTTGGAGGAAACATTTCAATTCTTCCAATAAATCTTATTTTCAATTTCTTCTCATAAACTTCAGGCTCATTTACTAAGGCTTTAAACTCTTTTTCAAAAATATTCATTAAATATTCAAATTCTGCTTTAGGTCTATTAAAATTTTCAAGAGAAAAAGCAAATGCTGTAACTTCTTTTATTCCTATCTCCTCGCACCATCTCATAAACTTTCTGAATTTCTTAGCTCCCCACTCATGTCCTTTAAAAGGATTAAGCATTAATCTCTTTGCAAAACGTCTATTTCCGTCTAAAATTATTCCAACATGATTTATCTCTGACATACTAAAAAAGAAGAAATCTACTTTTAAAAAGTTTTTTCTTCACCCCCCCCCTTCAGCTTTTTTCCTTCTAGAAGCCCATTCCTCTAATATTATCGCAACTACAGGAGAAATCAATATTAAAAACACCAATATTACTCCTCCAATAGTCAGCCAATTCACCATAAAAACTTATATTAACTCTCAGTATTTAAATTTATTTATAATGGCAAAATCCTTCCAGAACTATAAAAGATTGAATAATAAGGAAATTAAATTATTTTTAAAAACACTAAAAGAGCAATTTGGATTCACAGGCGGTTTAGACTATATTTTTTTCAGGAAAAAAGAGAAAATCTACATATTAAGTAAGAACTATGACAAAATAACCTCAGAAAACTTCAATATAAACTCTTTAGGATTGTACATTGCAAAAATAGAATCCAACAGTATCAGATTATCAATAGAGGGTTCTCAATTAATAGGCCCAGACTCAAATAAAACTATTTTAGAATTAGATTCCCCAGATGAATGGCTTCAGGGAAATGATATAAAAAATATAAAAAACCTAAAACATTTTGTAATTTTAAAATACAAAGACGATTTTATTGGCTGTGGTTTCTGCAAAAAAGACAAAATTCTAAATTACATCCCAAAATCAAGAAGGTTAAAGCAACTCAGAAGTAGTAACAAACAGAAAGATTTATAAACCCCTCGCCAATAAAAATTAATAGATTAAAATGACAAACTTACAAGATTATGTATTAAAGGGAAACCCCGTAATAGAAGTTCCTACAGTAGGAAACTTAATCTATGATGAATTAGGAAAAGAAGTCATAAGACTCCATAATGAAAGGTTCCAAAATATAACCAAAATAGAAGATACCCACCAGTACAAGCAAGGAGAACCAATCTTATTCTCAAATACTCCAAGAGCCTTAAGCTATGTTCAAATTCTAAGAGAGCTAACAAATGGAAGAATACAAGTTCTAAGCCCAGAACAAGTAGTCCAATACTGGGATGCGCTTCTAGGTAGGGATGCAACCTACGCAGATACTGATTCAATAGCAGTATTCCCAAATGAAGGTCCAAATGAAAACCTAAGAATAAGGGTCTTAGACATTTTAGGCCGAGATCCCACTAAATTAGAAGTTCCTTTATTAGTCCAAGGATTAGGAGTAGAAACAGCAGAGAATGATTATGGTTTTACCTTCACAAAAACAGC
>JBDRGP010000004.1:0-9041 GCA_043817645.1 Candidatus Woesearchaeota archaeon | reverse complement strand
AATGAGATTTAATTATAAAAAAATCTCAGCAATTGCAATAAGCACACTTATGACTGGTATGACTCTAGGAGTTGCTGCTGCAGCCGCTTATCCAACACCTTTCGTGTCTGGAGGAGTTGCTTCAGGAACAGCTATAGTTTACGGTACAGGTCAAGGAGTGTCTGCTTTAGATCAGCAATATGCAGGAAATATCCAAACAGACCTTCAGAAATACCTCACTTCAACAGGAGGGATAACAGTAATTGAAGGAGGAGATAGTGTTGTTTTTGAAAAATCATCAACAAAATTCCAATTGGGAAAATATTTGTTGGATGTAAGATCAACAAGTATAGATGATACCGATATGGACACTCTACTTGCAGATGGAACATTCACAGATGATGACAATGACGAGTTTGACTACAAACAAGAGATAATAATGGCTAATTTGACATTGAATATGTTTGATGATGATGACTATCAACAAGACACTCCTACTGTAGGTATAAGAATAACTGATACTTCGCAAGTGCTTAACTATACTTTGGATTTTACCGAAGAACCTCTCTTCTTGGATTTAGAAACAGCAACCCTTTCTTTAATGGGAAAAGGATACTATATCCTTGATGTGGCTTCAACAAATGATACTATCACTTTGTTAGATTCTGCTGAAGAAGCAACTATATCAGAAGGAGAAACTATAACAGTTGGAGGTCGCCAGGTAACTCTTGAATATGTGGGAACTACAGAAGCTAAGTTTAATGTTGATGGTTCAACAACCAACTCATTAGAAGAAGCTGAAACCCAAAAATTAAGTGATGGATCATATCTTGGTGTCAAAGACATCATGTATTCATCAAAAGATACTGGTGTTAGCAAAGTAGAGTTCAGTATTGGTAAAGGAAAACTTGTAATTGAGGATGGAGAAGAAGTCCAGCTTAATGAAGAGGATGTTGATAATTTATACGGATTTGTTGCCACAGGAGCAGCCGGAAAATTAGGAAGCATCACTCTTAATTGGAAAGCTGATGACGACTTATTCGTTACAGAAACAAATAGCCCTATAATGCCTGGTTTTGAAACATTAAAATTAGGTTTCGGAGGGATGACATATCCTACCGAACAGGTTATTGTTGCAAAAGCGGATGGTACTGACAACTTTATATTGGAAAATTTCCCAATAAAGAATACAGTTAAAACACTTCCATTGCTTTACTCAGATGGTACAAACTTTACATATATTGGTAAAGATGATAATAACAGATTAGCCACTAAGAAACAAGGAGTGAATATGACATTCACTATTGGAACAGACGACTATTTCGTTTTATCCTACAAGAGCGGAGAAGATGGAGAATCATACATCATAACCGCAAAAGGACTTGACGATTCAGTTGGAAGTTATGCAACTAATACTGTTGATTTTGAATACCTTGTAGATGGAAGTTGGAAATCCCTTGAAGCTGATGTTCTCAGAGGAGAAACAGTTTCAATAGGAAGCGCCGAATTTAAGGTTGGAACAGTTTATAATGAGTCAGAAAAAAATATTACTCTCTGGGTAACAGGAACGAATTACCTTGATAGAATATACTCTGATGAAGGATTAGAAGTTCTATTGCCTTGGATGAATATAACAAATGTTGGATCTGTTGGTAATGAAACTAACTATACAGATGACTGTCTTGCTGCTGGAGGTAAAGGAGCCTCAATAGTTTTAGCGTCTGGACAATTAGGATATAATTACACAGTAACATACAACACTACTACTTCATATCCTACTGGAGTCACAACATTTTGTGATAGCTACCCAGCAACCTACAAACTTGTTTTCAACGAAGAAGATAAGGATGGAATGATAGGTGCTCAAGATGATGCAGGTTGGATAAATGTAACCATTGGTATTGACCAAGATGATGAAGTTTACATAAGTGCCGTTTCAAATGGAGACATTAATGGATACGGAACTGCTATTAGTGCTGCTGAAGTTGGAGATACTGATGTATACCTTGATTATGTACAATCTGCTCTTGCCACAAAGATAGAAGATGATAAGAGTGGGGACCATGAAAAGGTTACCCTTACATATCACGGTGGTGAATCATACGGAAAAGTATTCTTGTCGGATATTTCTTCCGTTGTCTCAAGCACGGGTGGAACAACTGCTGGAGGCGCTGTTCTAGTAACAGATGCTGAAATAGCAAATGTGAACTCAAAGAATTTGATTATCGTTGGTGGAAGCTGTATTAATTCAGCTGCTGCTAAGGTATTAGGATTCAGTGGGGCAACCTGCGGAGCCGCATTCACTGCAAGTACAGGAGTAGGAACAGGACAATTCTTGATTAAGAGCGTCACTGGCGCTTATACATCTGGAAAAATTGCCCTTGTTGTAGCTGGTTATGACGCTGCTGATACCGTAAATGGTGTTCAGTATTTGATCAATAAAAAGCCGGATACAAGTAAGAGCTACAAAGGTACATCTGCAACAATTGCTGAGGAAGTAATAACTGCTGCTTAGGTAAAAAACAATTTTTTATTTTTTTTCTTTTTTTCTTTTTTTTTTATACTCTGGCGGTAGCTTTGAAAACAAAAGATTTAAATATATTATCATATATAGTAATATATGATTAAAAATGATAATAGTGATTCATTTTGTTTTAGGTGCCATCATACCTGGAAAAAAAGAATTAAACCAAAACCATCAAAATATTGCCCACGTTGTAAAAGCCCGTATTGGAATAGACCAAGGAAAAAAATCTCAAAAGATGTGGTATTAAAAATGCAAAAAATGATAATAAATTTTCATAACGCTATAATTCAAATGAGTGGTGGAGAAAGAGGAGTAAGAGACGAAGGGGGGATATATAACTCAACCCATAAACTCTTAAATCATCAATACAAAAATCAGAGAAATCCTACAAGTATTGGAGCTTTTACCTTAAATGAATTTGCCAAAAGGCATTATTTTGTTGATGGAAATAAAAGGACTGCTTATGCCGTCTCCAAAATATTCATGCTAATCAATAAATGCCATCTGCAAACAAATTATAGGGAAGCGACAGAATTTATTTTAGAAGTTGCAAAATATGAAAGTAAAATTTCACTTGAAGAAATTAAACAGTGGCTAGATGAGAGATGTATGCTTATTGAGGATAAAGATGTGGAAACCTATTTAAATAAAGCCTTTGTTAAACTGACATTGGGAGATGAATGAGATGGAAAAGAAAGACGATATTAAAATAACTAAAAAAATTGTGTTGGAAATTTCTAAGAATGATAAAAAATTGCTTGAATTAATAAAAGTAGCTGGGCAAATAGTCTTGAAAGAAGATGAAATATTATTCAAAGAATTGGCAAAGCATTAATTTTATCTGCCTTAAATACAGTTATGATGGTAGAAGATACATTAAAGGACGTTAATGAAAGTATAATTTCTGTTGCAGAACTAAAAAGAAAAAAGCAATAAAATAGCTGCAACTCTAAGAGGCATAACTTGGATAGAAAACAACAACCCCTATTTAAAAAAAGCAATTTTACAAAGAATGGAACTATGAAAGAAGTAAGAATAATATTTTCACCAGAAGCAGAAAAAGCGAAGTATAGGAATGTTTATAAACATTCATTAATAATGAATAATTATTCACTTTAAGTGAAAATGATAACATGATCCCTAAAAACACAAAGAAGATAATAATCCATTTATTAAAAAATTTGGAATTGGTCAATATTAATCAGCTTTCTAAGAAATTAAATATAAGTGTGGGAAGTGCTTTTAAAATATTAAAAGATTTAGAAAAGAATGGCTTTGTTTTATCTTCCAATTTAGGCAATGCGAAGTTTTATCAAATAAATCTAAAAAATGATGAAACTCTGAAATTATGTGGGCTTCTTTTGATTGAAGAAAAAAGAATCTTAAAAGAATACTCTAAAATATATGCAGAAGAAATAAAAAGTTTTGAATATTCTGAGCTGATTATTTTGTTTGGTTCTATTTTGAGTAACAAAGATTTTAATGATGTGGATGTTTTGTTTATAACGGATAAGCCTAAAGAAGTTACAAAATTTTGTTTGAATTTGTCTAAAATTAGAACAAAACCAGTTGTTCCTTTAATCTTAAAAAAAGAAGATTTTATTAAAGAAATAAAAAATAAAAAAGAAGCGATTTTAAATATACTCAAAACGGGAATTGTATTAAAAGGGGAATCAGTATTTTTAGATGTGCTAAAAAATGTCAAACAGCAAGGATAGATTAAAATGGTGTCTTGAAAGCGAAAAAAGAATGAAGAAGATTCATCCGAATGATAAACTTTCTAAGGAACATATTGAAAAGGCAAAACATAATTTAAAGGCGGCAAATTATAATGTAAAAGGACACTTTGATGATTGGGCAGTATCTCAATCTTATTATGCGATGTATCATGCACTATAAGCACAGTAGAATTCTTAATTGAATCTAAAGAAATTACCTTGAACATGGAAGATTTATTATTTATTAGAACAAATGACAACCAAAGATGCTAAATCTTTGAGGGAAGAATTTCAATATGAAACAAAAACAGAAGTGAATAAGATATTACTCTCAGAACTCCTACAAAAATCTAAAGCTATTGTTGAAAAAGTAGAAGTTATTTTAAATGCTCTGTAAGATTAATTATAGACTGAGATATTTATTTTTTTAAATCATAAATCTTTTATACTCTAATTGGGATATATTTAATGCGAAAAATAGTGTCTAAAGGGAAATCGGAAAAGAAGGAAAAAAGAAACAGGAAGATAATTGGAATAGCCCTCTTATCGATCATGGTTTTGAGCGTTTTTGGGTTTGTTGCTTTGGATTTCCTATCAAAAACGGGCACTAATCCTGATAAAATAACCTACAAGGGAATAGATTTTATAAGACAGCAAGAAAGATGGTTTTTCAGTCAAAACGGAATTGAATTTTCAATACTAAACTCTCCTGAAAACTTGACTGATATTTTTGTTCCTGAAAATTTGGCCTCCTTTAGTTCTTATTCTCAAATGCCTTTGTATATATACTCTAAAGATAAATCTCTTGAGGCAAAAATATATTTTAATTTCAATAGTGTTGCAAGTAGAATACAACAAGGATGTTTAAATGGCACGGATTGCAATGGTGATTTTCCAATAAAAACCTGTGAAGATAAGTTTATTTTAATTTTAGAAAGCAATGAAACAAGCATAGTCCAAGAACAAAATTGCGTTTTCATAAGCGCTCCTGAAACCAAAGAGATGCAAATGGCACTGGATGCCTTTTTCCTAAAAATAACTGGAGTGAACTAAAATATAAACAATGGAAAAGAAGAAAAGAAAAAAAAGAAGCGAAATAGAAAAAAAGAATATGGAAAAAGAAAAAATTAGAATGGAAGAAACGAAAAACATAAAAGATGTTCCATCTAAAAAACAAAAAAATGAAAATAATAAAATATTGTTATTGATTTTTATAATCATTGGGGTAATTTTTATTGCTTTTTTCTCATTATATTTTTTTATAGAATCAAAAAAAAGCTTTGAATACCAAGGAGTAAAATTTACAAAGATACAAGAAGGGTCTCTTACTTTTTATAATACCCAAATTCCAATATACGCTGAAAATGGGGAACAAATATCTGTATACAATTTTTACCTGAGAACTCATCCCAAGAAACTTGCTAATCTTGATTTTAATGGAACAATTGAACTATTAAAATTCGTTGCTTTAAATTATTCAAGCGATATTGACTGCAGCGGATATGGGATAATTGCTCTAACAAATATAATAAATCTTTACAACCTAATTGAAGCAAAAGTAATTGTGGATAAGAATGCAACCTGTGAACCCGATGGGAAGTATATGTTTTTAAATATACAAAAAACGGATGAGAATAAAATAGAAAAAATAGGGCCTAATTGCTACAATTTGAAAGTAAATGGGTGCAATGTATTTCCAACCACCGAGAGATTCATGCTTGATACTTTTATAAAAATTAAGGAAAAAGATATTCGTGTGATTTCCCATGGATATTCTGCTGATTAGAACTCTTCAAATTCTTTTTTCTTCTGTAGTATAAAATAATATAATTAGTTATAATAATTATGCAAATGAAAAAAGAAAGGGCATAAAAGAAATAAGAATTTTCTTTCCAAAAAGCTAGAGGAATTTCATTGAAAAAATAACCTAATCCTAAAAGGATGCATGTCCAGATTCCTGAACCCAAAGCAGTATAAAATACAAAAGGAGATAATTTCATCCTAAAAAAACCAGCAGGAATAGATATCAATTGTCTCACCCCAGGGATAAACCTTCCAGTGAAGGTAGCTATCTCTCCATGACTATTGAAGAGGCTTTCAGAACGAGCGAGTTTTCTTTTATTAATGAAGAAAAATTTCCCATATTTTTCCACAAGGAAATCGACAGCACTCCTTCCTATAAATAATGCAAGGAAATAATTAATCAAGGCACCAACCACACTTCCCAAAATAGAAGCTAAAAGAACCAGACTAAAAGAAAACTCTCCTTTTGCTATAAGAACTCCTGCCGGAATAAGAATAATCTCGCTTGGAAAGGGAAAAAAAGTGCTCTCAATAGTCATTCCAATAAAAATTCCTAAATAACCCATTTTTCCAATGAAAAGAAGGATACTTTCCACGATTGAGTAAAACAATTCGAAAATCATTTTTTCTTAAACAGCGATTTTTTATATAAAAATTTTAAATCCGAGTAGAAAGGAGTTTCTTTTATTTTGAAAAAATAAACTTCCAAGAACCATATTCCTGCTGTTAAGACGATACTCCCAAAATACCAGAGGATTTTATGAATCAAATCGGAGTACGGAAAGTCATAGAAATATATCACGCTTAGGAAAAATATTCTTAGGATATTTACTATAAAAAAAGATGAGAAAGCAATTAAAATCAAAAAAAGTCTCCTTGAAATTTTTATTTTTGGAACAGAAAGAATAAGTATGAAAAGTAGATAATATGCTGCCCCTGCTACACAGGCAGGAATTATGGATATGGTAAAATCGTTGGTAAAATAAATATTGGATCCCGAAAGGGTTACGGAAAAAAACAAGTTCAACAAAAAATAAACTGTATAAATTGTCAGAGGGGTAAAAACAAAATAAAAGACAAAAAGATTAGACCATGCAGAAGCCATAAGAAGAACATATCTCCAAAAAATATCTAAAAAATACCTGTTCTCCTTGTTCATGGATAAAAGAAATAAAAAGGATTTAAATAGATTAAGGTTTACTTTCTCATAACTTTAACAGCCACAACTATTATGGCCATTACTAGAATTACATTTACTAAAGCAATTAACCAGATATAATTTCCTCCACCTATCTGAGGAAGTGAAAATCCTTTCTTCTCTATTGAAACCGAAACAGGCTGCTTAGAGATTAATTTATTTTCAGAATATAATTCCAAATCAAACAAGTTTTCTCCTTCTGCATCATCTCTTACTCTAAATGTCAATAGAATCTGGTTTGATTCTCCTGTTCCTAATGAGAAAGTATTTGAATCTATGCTTACGGAAGATGCCCAATCAGAGTACCCTGTCACGCTTACTGTAAATAGAACAGGTTTAATATCTAGATTTACAATTGTTGACTTTACTACCAAATCCTGTCCTGCTTTTCCTCCTGAAACCAAACTAGCAGAAATAACTGCTTTTGCGGCCCCTTCAGTTAGAGAAGTTTCACTAGTGCAATTTACCTTTACAGGAATTGTAAAAACAGACTTGTCATCATCAAAGTCAGTCTCATAAACATCGTCATTTTCGTCATAAACAGTAAAGACAAAACCATAGAATTTAGCAACAGCATTACTTGGTATGGCAATTGTTGTATCTAATTTTTCATAGCTAAATGCATCTACATCTCCTATATCAACATTTTTGTCTATCTTCAATTCTTTATTGTAAATATTAACATAAACTCCTTCCTGGTCATCATCTCCAATATTCCATACATTTGCTGAAACAAGAATATCTATTCCACATGAGGTTATTTCTGAAATTTCTATTTTGTCTAAAACAACAAAATCAGATTCAATTATTATTTCTGCTTCTGGAGAGTCTAGAACACATATATCTTCTTCAAACTCGTTATCATAACCTGTTGCTTTAACATAGAATACATAAGTTCCATCCTCTATATCTTCCAAATCAACATCCACGTCATCCAGTGTAAATTCTACCGTAACAGTGTTTGTCTTATCTGCTTTAAGATCAAATTGATCTTCATCATCAAAATCAATAATCCATTGATCGTTATCAGGGTCATATAATCCCCATTCTAACTCTATATCTTCTATTTTGTCATTTCCATTGTTCTCAACAATCATCTCGACTGTAATTTCATCTATTGGGAACCATTCATCATCTTTTCCGAATTCTGCTCCTGAAAAACCATTGTTTGTAAATTCTATTTTTTTGATTCTTAGATTGCCGTATGTATTATTATATGAGCAAGATACTGGCGCATCTGCTAAGGATACAGTTATTGAAAGAGTAATTAGTTTTTCGTTAATTGAAGTATTTGTTTCGTTATGAACTCCATTTATAGTGATATTTCCAGTATACACCCCTACTGCTTGAGTAGAAGGAACACTAACTGAAACAGTAATGCTTGAACTATTCGTGTCATTTGTTATAGAAGGAGGCATTGTTCCAACAGAAATTGCGCTTGAACTGATTGTTCCCGCTGAACCAACTAAGCTTGACTTTACAGAAGTTATATTTACCAAAGTACAATTCTTTCCCGGTGCTGCACAATCCCCATTACTATGAATTATGAAAGTAAAAGAACCTGAACTTCCCTGTTGGATAGTTGCAGAGTATGAATCGGGGTATAAAGTTATTGCAGCACTAGCCATTCCTAGCACAGCTATCACCGATAAAACGCTTAAAACCATCAATGCGATTGTTTTGTTTTCCATTTTGTAATCATTCCAGAGTTACTATGATTTATAAATATTTCTATTTTGGAAAATATAGTTTTCAAACCTCTTATAATCACCAAAAAAACTTATTTTAAAAAAATTTATATAATCTCCTCCTATTA
>JBDRGP010000003.1:0-2274 GCA_043817645.1 Candidatus Woesearchaeota archaeon | reverse complement strand
GCTGGAGAAAGTTTTTAGCAACTGGAACCGTGTGCTACGGCCGGGTGGATGGATGATTATTTGTGTTCCTGATTTTAATCTAACGTTACTTAGATATTTAGTTAACCAGCACAGCATTAATCCTTGTTTGATTTCAGAGTTTGGAACGGCTGTTTTATCTCAGATTTATGGATTTGGTTACACCGGGCCCGAGAAATATTTTTACAAACATAGAATGGTATATAACCGTAAAAGTTTATCTGCGGTAATGAAGAAATACGGAAAGTTAAGAAATATTAGGTCGTTTAATTTTCTTCTAGAAGAACCTTACGCATTGGGCATCCTCGATGATTCAACCAGTGTATTTAGTCTTAATTTAGTTGGGCAGAAATAATGAAAATTCTTTTAGCATTACGAGGGTCTAATTTATATACTAAACCGTATTGTTTTTTTAAAAAGGTCTATAATGGTATCCCAGTCGATCTATTATATGCAGGCGCATTTGGTTTATACTGGGAAAAGGCATTGAAACAAATGGGGCATAAGGTTGAAACAGTGCTGATTTCTAAAGCATATTTAGAGATTGAGCATTCAAGGGCCGCCCCCATATTGGGGGCCCTTAAAAGAAGGTTGCCTATAGTTAATCATTTTTCTGAAAGAATAATTGGAGCTAGATTGTTGCAGAAGATTAAAAGATTTAAACCTGATTTTATTTTGGTTGATTCTGGAGATTCTATATCGCCAAATACATTGAATATAATAAAAAAACAAATAAAAATTCCAATTGTGAACTGGTTACTTGATGATCCGATCCATCATCAAAATTGGAAGAATGTCATAGATTCATTTCCATTATATGACTGCATTTTTGTATTTGATCCTTATTATATCCCTGAATTTATCAAGCTTGGGGCGAAACGGGTTGAATATCTTCCACTTGCTTGCGATATAGATATACACAGAGATACCGGGCATAATCTTGGCAAAAAAAGAGACCTCTGTTTTGTTGGGACCATTACGCCCCGTCGCGCAGAGATCCTTTCCTATCTATCCAATCTTGATTTGAACATTTGGACATGGAACCCAAAATCGCTTCCAAAACCGCTCGATGAGCCAGAATATTATAAGGGTAAAGTATGGGGTGAAGAAATAAGCCGCATTTATAATTCATCAAAGATCGTGATTAACATACACCACCCCCAGTCGGTATTTGGTACAAATCTTAAAACATTTGAAATAGCTTCTTCCTGCGCATTCCAGTTAGTTGATTTTAAAAAAGAATTAGAAAATTTATTCAAGATAGGAGAAGAACTCATTTGCTATAACAATGTAAAGGAATTGATTGAGTTAATCAAATATTATTTAAATCAGCCAGAAAAACGGAGAGAAATAGCTTTGAAGGCACAGAAACGCGTACAGAGTGAACATACATATATTCACAGGTTTACAAGAATGCTTTCAATCATTGGGGAAATTTAGTGAGAAAAATGGAATATGTAAAATGCAATTTATGCAACTCTAAAGATTACAGACAGCTATTTAGCGCAGGCGATAGTAATTTAACAAAACAGGGCATGTTTAGTGTAGTCAGATGCAGGGATTGTGGTTTGGTATATATGAATCCGAGGCTAACAAAAGAGAGCATGGCGCAATTTTACCCTGCTACTTATTATAAATTAGAAAAATCAGAAAGTAGTTATCTCTCATCGATTTTAAAAGATAAATGCAATATAAAAGAGATGATAAGAAGTTGTCATAAAATAGAGAGATTAAAAGAGAAAGGAAAAATACTTGATGTTGGTTGCGGCAGAGGGGATTTTTTGAACTATATGCGGGCCAGAGGCTGGGAGACGTATGGAGTTGAGTCTACAGAAATTGCTGCGAGACATTGTCGAGAAGTTCAAGGTTTAAATGTATTTTATGGCGAACTATTAGAGGCAAATTTCCACGCTAATCATTTTGATGTAGTAAGGTTAGGGCATGTTTTGGAACATGTTCAGAATCCAAGAGAAATTCTGCAGGAAATTAATCGGATCTTAAAACCCGAAGGGTTACTTGTAATTAGCGTACCTAATATAGATAGTTATGAAGCAAAAATTTTTAGAGAAAACTGGTATATGTTAGACCTGCCAAGGCACCTTTATCATTTTTCTCTAAAAACACTCAAAGATATATTGGAAAAGACAAAATTTCAGATTATTTATTTTACAAGAAATTATGATTTATTTGCCTTTAGAGCTAGTTTGATAAGAAAGTCAGAATCATTATCAATATTCAAACAAATGAATGTTAAAC
>JBDRGP010000002.1:0-16883 GCA_043817645.1 Candidatus Woesearchaeota archaeon | reverse complement strand
TTTTGGAGTTCGTCTTGTGGGTAATTATCGCGGAAGAAACCATGCAGCAACTACAGGCGATGGGGGGATACAAGGTCAAACTCAAGGTATTACTCAAAGTGGATTTTTTGGATATCCTGAATGGACATTTGTTGAGGAAGTAATGGAACCGAGCATTCCGAGAGATTTTGCTTATAGGATTTATGGTGTTTTAAACCCTTCGTGTTCTTAACCTAGAAAACGTATCTAAAAGGTTCTATAGAACCTTAATTAACGATCTGACCATTAGTTAATTTAACATAGGCAATAGAAAACTTTATATATTAGTATTATATAAGTTTATATAAGATGGTACAAACAACTATTTTGCATAGCCCAACATTGGATTCTGTGATTATGGTAGAAGAAACTATACGAAAATATAGTCAAGAATGTGGAAAATATCAATTATGGAAGAAATTGCCTAGAAAAATGATGTATCAAACATTTTCGCTTATTTTGAGTTATTTACAAGAATCTGGTAAGATCTTTATAGACAAAGATGGATGCATAATCTGGACATATAACCCAAAAAGAATAAAGAGATTAATCTCAGAGCAACTTGTTGTAAAATGAAAGAAATTTTTGTTGCTTTTATAAATAAGAAGCTGAAGCAGGATTTTGAATTGTTAAAAGAGGGTAAGTTTGAGGATAAACAATTATATGAGTATATAGACAGAGCCATGGAGGATCTTAAGAAAAATCCGGCCAGCGGTACAAAAATTCAAAAGACATTATGGCCTAGAGTTTATGTTCAAAAATATGAAATTACTAATCTGTGGAAATATGATTTGCCAAATGGCTGGAGGCTCATCTACACAATAGAAACTGATGAAATTAAGATTATGAATATCATTCTTGAATGGTTCGACCATAAGGAATACAATAGAAGGTTCAATTATTGACCCCATTCCTACCCATCCAAAGATTCAGCATAATAACGTTTATATAACTAAAGAATATTTCTAAAGAGTATGATCAACCTAGACATAAGTCCAATCTTATTATCCCTTGGTCCATTTCAAATCAGATATTATGGATTAGTCTATGTCCTTGGTTTCCTTCTAGCATTATTCATCTTGTTTAAAGCAAAAAAGAAAGGCAGAATAGATCTCGATAAAGATCAGATTTATAATTTAATTTTTTACATAATTCTCGGAGTTATCATAGGAGCAAGAGCCTTTCATATTATTTTCTGGAATTTATCCTATTACATCTCAAATCCAATAGAAATGCTATACATCTGGCAGGGTGGCTTAAGCTTTCACGGAGGCGTAATTGGATCTCTCATCGCAACCCACCTATTCACAAGAAAAAACAAAATCAGTTTAATGAGATTAGCAGATATACTAGTAATACCAGCAATTTTTGTTTTAGCCTTAGGCAGAGTAGCCAACTTCATTAATCAAGAAATATTAGGAACAATAAGCCAAGTTCCATGGTGCGTTAAATTCCTCAATAGCATAGACCCATATAACTGCAGACATCCTGTACAATTATACGCTGCAGCAGGAAGATTAACAGCTTTCTTCATTTTACTTAGATTTCCAAAGCCAAAAAAAGACGGTTTCATTTTCTGGAACTTCGTATTTTTATTAGGGTTAGGCAGGGTATTTTTAGATTTCATAAGAGAAGATATAAGATATCTAGGCTTAAGCATGGGTCAATACCTAAGTATCTTAATGGTAATTATCGGTGGTTATGTAATCTTCAAATATTACAAAGAAGATCTAAGAAGTCTTTTCAAATTTTCTAAGAAAACTTCCTCCTAAGACCAAAACACCACCAAATATCAAAGAATTAATACCAATTCTAAATAAAAAATCCTTAAAAAACCCCAAAGGAAACAAAACAATCAAATTATCTATCTCGGGATCCAATTTCCAAAGATCATTAGTAAAGGCAACCTCATGAAACATGCGGAACATCAACTCAAAATTAAATAAAAGAAACATCAACACAACAATTATCAACAAAGCACCAGAAATGATTAAGCTCTTCCCCAATTTCTTTCTATTCAGATAAATCATTAAAATCAACAACACCAAACTAACATAAAACAAAAAAAGCGCACCCTTTATCAACCCCCGAACATCCCCTAGATGCAATTTCTCTTTTTCATTAAAAAAATCAGTCTCTAACTCCCCACCACCTTTCAAAAAGCCCAAAAGCTCCTTAGTATTCTCTAAGGCAACATTCTCAGGAATCTTCTCATAGACCCCGTATTTATCAAATTCCTTCTCATAAAAGCCAAAATTAAACACCAAAAATCTAAAATTCAGTAACAAAACAAACACTACAATAGATAGAATCAAAAATACTCTTTTCAAAATAACTTTTCCAGACATTTTCTTTTAAAAACCCAACATAAATCCTCCATAATAATAAAACTTAAATACTCTTCGTCTTCGTATACCACTTCGGGGGAATTATTAATGGAAGAAAACAAATATACAGAAACAAAACCAGATACATTTAACCAGGATACACCAGAAGAGGATCAACCAACTGAAACTCCTTTTGATGATCAAAAACCTGCTTCAGAACCAAAAGAACAGGACATAAATGAAATAAAACTTACTTTTTTTAAAAAAATACAATTTTGGCAGATAACAAGCATCTTATTCATTGTTCTATTTGTCATATCATTATTCTTTGTTTCAGGCTCTGGCGAAAGTATATCCCAAACAGAAGCCAAAAACAGAGTACAAGACTATGTTGATACTGTAATATCAGGAAGAGCAGTAGCTATAATAGGCGACATAAACGAAGAAAAAGGGCTTTACAAAGTAGGTTTGAACATCCAAGGACAAGACATAGACAGCTATATAACTAAAGATGGAGAGGTCTTTTTTCCTACAGGAGTAGTTTTAGACACAATTTTTGATAGTCTTATACCAATAACAGGAGGAGCTGCAGCAGGAAATATTGAATTAGATATGCCAGATTCCGAGCTAGAAGAAACAGAAATAATTGAAGATGGAGAGTCAGAAGATCTTGAAGACGATGAAGAAGAAACTGAAGATGACGAAGAAGGAGAGGATGGCGAAGAAGATGGGTCTGAGGAAGAAGAGTAAATAAACTCTTTCTTTATATTTTACAGTCAATAAAATCTTAAATACAAGCTAGTGCGTTCATTCTCGAGGAGTGATAGAACTCTCTATACTCCCAAACAAAAAGTAAACAAAATGGCTTTCCTAAAATCAAAAAAGTTTCTATATTTCCCAGGATGCGTAGTCACATCTGTTCTTCCAGAAATTTCAGAAAACTACGAACTAATTTTCAATAAATTAAACCTAGATATCTACAGAATAAGCCAAAATATCTGTTGTGGCTCTATAGCGCATTCAAACGGTTACACAAAAGATTTTGAAAACCTAAAAGAAAGAGCAACAGAAATATTCCTAAACAGTCCTATAAAAAACATAGTCACAAATTCATCAAATTGCCTATGGACTTTAGCAACAAAATATGGATTTAAAGTACAACACGTAACACAACTACTAGCAAAATTCAAAGACAAACTTCCTGTAATGTACGACGAAGAAGTATCTTACTACGACGCACCAGACCTAAAAATCCATGATGCTCCAAGAGAAGTCTTGCAAGCAATAGGTTTTGATATCATTGAATTAGAAAAAAACATAATTTGTGGAGCAGAAGGCGGGATGATCCAAAACGTTCCCCAATTATCCATAAAACTAGCAAAAGAAGTCTTCAATATGTGCAACACGAAAAAATTAATTGTTGCAGATCCTTTAGCATATTACCATCTCAAAAAAAATTCACCAAAAAACATACAAGTATTGGAACTTTCAGAGGTATTTAACAGATGAATCTAACATGGTTTGAAAAACTAGTAGGAAAAGAGAACGTATCAGATGAAATTATAGATAAAGAAATCTACAGCACAGATGGATCACAAATTAAAGGCAGAACTGATAAAGTTACATGGGTAACAGAAACAAAACAAGTTCACCAAATAGTTCTTTATGCAAGAAGAATCAAAAAATCTGTTGTCCCAAGAGGAGCAGGAACCAGCTTAGTCGGTAGCGTTATTCCATTTGATTCTATAATCGTTGATTTCACAAAAATGAATAAAATAGAAAGCATAGCAAAAGATCATGTAATAGTCCAACCCGGAGTTATTTTAAAAGATCTAAATAAAGCATTAAAAAACAAATTCTTCCCAATCATCCCAGAAAATTCCTCAGTCCACACAATAGGAGGAATGTGTGGAATAAACTCATCAAGTATCTACGAAAAAAGATTTGGAAAAATGAAAAATTGGGTGCAAGAAGTAGAAATGATAGACGGCAATGGAAGATTAAAAAAGTACGGTCCAGAAGTTATAGGAACAGAAGGCATTCTTGGATTAATCACAAAAATAAAATTAAAAATAACAGATAAAATTCATGAAAAAAGCATGGATTTATTAAAATTCAATAAAATAGAAGAATTAGTTGAAAAAGTAGCCTCATTAAAAAATAACAAAGAAGCAATAGCAATAGAATACATAAACCCCACAGCATCCGAACTAATGGACTTAGAAAAAAAACACTACCTAATCATCGAATACATAGACCTAGAAGGAGAAATCAAAGACAACAAAGAAATAGAAAGAATATGGAACATCAAAAAAACCGCCTTTGCAAAAATAGCATCCCAAGAATTCACAATAATGGAAGATCCTTACATACCAATTTACAATATGGCTGAATTCCTGTATTGGTTAGAAGAAAAAGGAATACCTTGCTTTGGACCTATTGGAATTAGTGTTTTACATCCGTGTTTCAAAGACAGAGAATCAATACAAGAACTAAATGAAACAGTAAAAAAACTAAACGGAAACTTAGGTGCAAAATTCGGTATAGGTTTATTAAAAAAAGAAGCACTTAATGAAACAACAAAACAAGAACTAATAAGATTAAAACAAGAGTTTGATCCATCAAAAATTCTAAATACAGGAAAGGTGATTTAATGGCTGATATAGACAAATGTATTTTATGCGGACTTTGTAGACAAGACTCATCTTTATTAAAAATAACAGGAAAAGAAACAGTAACGTCAAGAGGAAAAGCAATTTTAATTAAAAAAGGCATCTTAGATAAAATATTCTTCATAGATCCTATGAATGATATCACAGTAGCGCATTGCCCAACAAATGTGGAAATCACAGAGGAAATAAGAAAACAAAGAGAAAAAATGGTAGAGCACGGCATGGAAACAAAACCAAACAGAAGGATGATAGAAAACCTAAGAGATTTTGGAAATCCCTACGGAGAACAAAAAAAACAAGAAATTAAAGAGGTTTTTAGTTAATTAAACCCAAGCATTACACTCATACCCCAGAGCCTTATAAAAACCCCTTAGTACCTGCATTTCTGTTTCAAGTTCGCCCATAGAACAATCTCCGGACATCACAAAAATATTATGCCAAAAACGTTTATGGGTATCCTCGTCATGTATGTCTCCAATAATATGTACCAAATCCCTATTTCCAGAAACATATTTTCTTATAGCCATTCCTTCACCTAGGTTCTGTATATCTGGATGATCCTTATCTTCTGGTGCCTCAAAACCCTCTTTTTTCAATAAACCAGTTAATCCAGCAAAGTGATCCATAAGAGTCTTAAGATCTCCTCTTTCCCTCCGATTTGAATATACAAACATGGCCATTTTAATCAACCTATATACTCGAATGTATAGTTTATAAACCTACCGTTTGTTTTTAACTACACCTTTCACCCACAGAGGGAGCACGAGCTTTTTGAAGAACCCTTGTATCATAACTAGTAATGTATTCTGGTTTCCCAAATCTTAGATACTCCTCAAGAGTTATTTTCTCATCACCATACCTCACAAAGAGAATTTTTCCTGTAATATCCCCAATAATCTCAACCTCTCCGTTCCCATCACATCTTCTTAATAATCCCTCTGCACCTGGAGCAGGTATTGTATCTGAATTTTCATAAAGATGATTCCTACCCACCTGCAGTTCCAATCCAGATCTAGGAATTATTCGCCTAAGGGTCCTTCTGATTTTTTCTGGTTCTGAGATCATTTTATTTTAGAAATAATATTCCCAGCTACCAAAATATGCTTTATAAACCTTACTATTTAAAAAAATAAAAATCTATTAGATGCCTATTTTCAAAGAATTGAAGAACTAGAATCTTTTTCTTTTTTTGTAGCATTCTTGGCAATAAACAGGCTTGCCTTCTGTAGGTTTGAATGGAACTTCACATTCATTGCCACATTCAGCGCAAGTAGCTTTATGCATCTCTCGCGGTCCAAAACCGCCTCTATTTCCGAAATCTGCCATGTTTTATTCTCTCCTTATATTGATTAGGAATATATACTCTAGAATCTACTTTAAAAGTCTTTCTATTTATGCAAATGCACATCCATCTGAGGAAAAGGGATAACAATCTTCTCTTTATTTAAGGCATTATAGATTTTCTTATTAGCTTCTAACTTAGCACCATATCTCTTACCAACATCATCAACCCAGAATTTAGCCATAAACAACAAAGCAGAATCTCCCATCTCTAAAAAATCAACACCAGGAGCAGGATCATCAATACCATCTTTAATAGATTTAACCGCTTTCAAAACAATACTCTCAACTTTATCAACATCAGAACCATATGCAACTCCAAAATTAATAGTTACCCTGGCTTTCCTATCACTATATAAAAAATTCTGAATTTTAGAATTAGACAACTGTCCATTAGGAATTACAATTATATCATTACTCCAAGCCCTAATTTTAGTACTTCTTAAACCAACCTCAGTTACAATTCCAGACTCTCCAGATTCAAGTTGTATCCTATCCCCAACCTTAACAGATTTATCTAATAAAAGAGAAACACCGCCAAATATATTTCCTAAGGTACTTTGCAACGCAAAAGCAATAGCAATACCGCCAATACCTAAACTAGCAAGTAAAGGAGTTATCTCCACACCCCAAAAACTTAGAGTATACAAAAAAGACAGAATAAACCCAACAACATTAATTGTTTTATGAACTAAGTTTAAAACATTATCATCAATATTAGCCTTTACTCTCTTAGTTATTTTTTTACCCCAGTTATCTATCACAATATTAAATGCCTTAAAAGCAGCGTAAAATATAAACAAAATAATCAAAGTAGAAAATATCTTATCTATCCAAGGGTATCCTGAAAGAAACGAAATCTGATTAATCGCAACCTTCAAACCAATAATCAAAACAATCCAAGTAACAGCAGAATTAGTCCTGTTGATTATTTTATCATCTACCGTAGTTTTAGTTTTAGAAGTAATCTTTAAAAGTATTTTTTTAATAAAAAACAAAGGAACTTTTATAACAACAAATACAATAACCAAAATAGCTAAAGCCCTTAAATATTCATTCTCGATATATTGCTCTAAGACCATAAAGAGATTAAATTAATTCTCCTTTTAAAGCTTTTTATTACCCTCATACAATGAACCCAAATCAATTTCAAATAAACTAACAGGAACACCCAAATTCAAACCAACAAGAACTGAAGGATGTATCTCACCAATCACACCAATACTTTTTTTATCCAACAATATCTCACCACTTCTACCTTCAATAAATCCATCAACTTTTTTAGGCTCAATAGAGTACCCCAAACCCAAACTAAGCACCAAGGCATCTAAAATCTGTTTCAACTCAGTAAAACCAGCCTTCTCATGTGAAATAGCAACTCCTAAACTACTCTTCTCAGAATCATCCTTAAAAACATAATTTATCTCAAATAACTTCTGAGGATATTCATTATGTTGATTTTCAGATAATATCTGCAACAAAGAAGGAATCAAACTAGGTCTTAAAATATCAAACTCCTTACTCAAAGGATTTTTTAATTCAATAAATTTCTCACTTATTTTACATTTTTTTAACAACTCCTTACCAATAATATTAAAAGATGAAGTCTCCAAAAAACCTAAACCGACTAAAATCTCCTGAACTTTTCTCTTATAAGGCTCAAATTCATTTTCTTTAGCAATCGTAGCTACCTTAGGAATCTCAGGTTTAAAATTTTCATAACCATAAGCAATGGCAATATCCTCAACAAGATCAATTGAATGTAAAATATCTGCTCTATAAGCAGGAATTAATGCTTTCCTACCCCTATAAGAAAAACCCATTCTTTCAAGTAAATCTTTAACGTTTTCCTCATCCAAATCCAATCCAAGAATCTTATTCACATAACTTAAATCAAGTTTCATCTCACTAGCACTCAAATCAGGTGTAATCTCTCTTTTACCTTCATAGAATAACTCCATAGAATAAATCTCTCCACCCATATCAGCCAAAGCAGTAACAATAATATTCAAAATAACTTTCAAAGTCTCAAAATCAAACCCAGAACATTCAATAAAAACCTCCGTAGTTTCTTCAGAAATTTTTCCAGTATCGTGAGAATTAATTATTGGAGGCATAGATAAAACCTTACCATTTGCATCCAAAAAAACAGGATACTCATCCAAACCATCTAACAAATACCCATATTCCTTGCCAGCCGGATGTTTGCTTAAAATCTCCACCCCATTCATTTCTTTATCAGATTCCAAAGGCCTAAACTTTATCTCGCCTTTGGGCAAAGCCTTATAATAAATGGGCGTAGTTATTTTTTCAAAAGGATAAATACCAATCGCAGCTTTTTTCCTATTTCTTCCATAAGTAACATGTAATTTTTCCTGTATCTGAATTATCTCTCTAATTTTCTCATCATTAAATTTTAAATTCTTAACAACTGCGCAAGCAGTATAAGGCCTAACTTTTTTAACAGAGGTGTCAATCTTAACTCTATAAGAAGATTTATTTACTTTGTATTTCTTTAAGCCCGTACCAATCCCAATAAAAGAACTTAAAGCTCTAGCAAATCCCTGCTCCGATAACAAATCAGGTCTATTTGGAAATATCTCCACAACAATCTCATTTCTCTCAATAGATTCCAAATCAGTACCTAAATAAGAAATTCTATCTTTTAACTCTTCCAAAGACAGTTTCTTACCTATTAATTTCTCCAAAACTTCCTTATTCAAAGTTACCGTTGGCACGCTTTCTCCACCCTCTTAGCTATCTCCTCTATACTTCCTTCACCTTTCACCACAACAAGTTTTCCTTCCTTTCTATACTTCTCAACCACAGGCGAAGTTAATTTTTCATAAACTTTCATCCTTTTCTTTACCTTTTCCAGACTACTTGTCTCAGTTCTAGGATCTATTTCCTGTCTTTTTTGCATTCTATCAATAACAGCTTCATCAGAAACATCCAAAAGTAAAAAAAAGTCAACCTTAATTTGTTTATCAAAAAACTCAGCTTGTTTCAGAGTCCTAGGATATCCATCAAACATAATGCCATCATACCCTCTTCTTTTCATTTCTTCAGCAGCAACTTCATTAGCAATCTCATCTAAAACTAAATCTGGTGAATCCATTGCAACCTTAACTTTCCTGCCTAACTCAGTATCCTCTTTCATCTGTTTCCTAAATAATTCACCAGTTGAAAAATGATACAATCCTAACTTCTTAGCTAAAATCTCTGCTTGAGTTCCTTTTCCAGATCCTGGCTTCCCAAAAAAAACAATATTCATTTTAAAAACACCCCAAATTCTCTTAATTTTTTAATATCATTTTTATATAAATCTCTTAAATCATTAATCTCATAATACAAAGTTACAATTCTCTCAACACCCAAACCCCAGGCCAAAACAGGAATATCTTTTCCTAATAAAGGAACAACAACTTCCGGTCTAAAAATACCTGCACCGCCCAATTCAATCCATGTTTTCTTTACTGGATGATAAACATCGCACTCCACCGAAGGTTCCGTATAACTAAAAAACGCAGGCCTAAATCGTATTTTCTCAAAACCCATTTTAGTAAAGAACTCTTTCAGATAACCTAACAAATGTTTAAGGTTCAAATCTTCGCCAACAACAATACCCTCTGTCTGATAAAATTCAAATAAATGACTCCAATCAAGAGTTTCATTCCTAAAAACCTTGCCAATATTAAAAAACTTTTTTGGCAAATCTTTTCTTTTTAATTGAGATATAGTCCTTACACTTAATCCAGTTGTATGTGTCCTTAAAACATTTCTTTTAGCTTCTTCTTCATCCCATTTATATTTCCATCCTTTGCTTCCTGTTTCCCATCCGTCTTCATGTGTTTTTTTTACTTTACTTACTAATTCTTTATCCGGTAATACGCCTTTTTCAGGATTCTTAATAAAAAAAGTATCTTGCATCTCCCTGACAGGGTGATCTTGTGCAGTAAATAAAGCATCAAATATCCAAAAGGAAGTATCCATAATTGGGCCATCCATCTCTTCAAACCCCATTCCCAACCAAATTCTTCTCATATACTCAATAGCCTGATTCACAGGATGTTTTTTTCCAGCATAAACTCTAGGAACAATAGATTGTATATCATAATGTCTAAATTTAGTTTTCTTCCACAAATCAGATTTCAAAATCTTCGGAGTTAAAACTTCAATATAATCTTTATCTAATTTTTCTTTAACTAATTCCTCACCTAACTCAGTCAACTCAAAAGTTCTTAATTTTTTAATATCTGTTTTAATTATCTCTTTTCTTTTAGTTAGTTCATTATACGCATAACCTTGCTCAGGGATTAATTCCGAAGTTGTTAAAGGCAAAGCACTTAGAAATTGCTCTTCCAAAGAAGCCTTCTTAAGATATTTTTCTCCTTGCTCTGTCAAAGAAACTTCTTTACTTAAAGTTATCAAAGCCTTTTTCTTTAAAATTCCAATAGAAATAGTTAATTCATCCCTATCCAAACCAGCTTTTTCCTGTATCTCTTTTAAACTAAGCGGTTTATCAACTATAGCTTTAAGAAAATTCAATTCTGGCAAGCCCTTATCTTTATACCTCAATCCATTCTTATCCAAAGAAATAATGGCCTTAGTTTCTGTCTTTATTACTAAAACTTTCTTATTCTGCAGCCACTGTAATGCCCTCATAGCCTCTACTTCAGATAGCTTAGATAACCTCATTAGCTCATCTAGATTATTACACTTACTCAGGTGTGGCAAAACTTTTCTTTCCAAAGGATGTAAGGTTTTAACCAGCTCTGATACCTCTGTCATGAAATAACAAGAAATTTAGAAGCTTTTAAGTTTTTTCTTTATAAAAATACATTAAAATCAAACTAAGAGTCTATAAATTGCCCACAATAAACCTAACAGTCTCCTCTACCACCCTATCAAAATTCTTCTCTCCTGTATACATATGATCCGCGCCCGTAAGTTCAATAAGATTAGATTTTTGAATATACTTAACTAACTTTCTGCTATCATCTATCGGAACAGACTCATCTTCTGTGCCATGAATAACCAAAACCGGAATATCTATGCTCTCATAAACAGAATAATCTCCAAATTTTAATCCATCTTCATAAAAGGAGTAATTGATCTTTAGTTCACCAAATCTTCCTGATTGCATATAAGTATATCCCCTTTCCTTCCACTCTTTCAACCCCCCCTCAGAAAACTCTTTTTCACTCCTCCATGGAAAATGTGATACTGGAGAAAGCAGTACTAATAATTTAATTTTTTTATCGCCTACTGCTTCTTGTAATGTTACAAGGCCTCCTAAACTGCTACCTATAACGCTTATTTTATCAGTGTACTTTGATAGATGATTAATCACAGAAGCAAGATCTTCTATATACTGACTTATTGTTGTCTCTTCAAATTTACCTTCACTTTCTCCCCTACCAGAGAAATCAAATGCAAATAACCCAACTCCCTTTGAAATCAGTTTTTCAGCTAAGGGTTTAACTTTTGAGCTTTCTTTAGTACCTCTATAACCATGACAAAAAATAGCAATCGGAAATTTCTCAGTAGATCCAGAACTATATAGAACACCCACTGATTTATTCCCTCCACTCCTAAAAGATATTTTTTCTCCTTTCATAACGGGATTAAAATTGTTCTAATATTTAAATATGGCCCTATGATTAAAAAATAAACGTTTATTTAAGAAATTAGCTCATTATGTTTTTTCAAACTTTCTAGATACCCTTGGATAGCCTCCTTAATATTCCTAAGAGACTCCCCTCTAGTTTTTCCCTGAGATACGCATCCAGGCAAGGTAGGACATTCTGCTACAAAAATACCATCCTCATCCTGTTCCAACATAATTCTATATTTCATTTTAACCGTTATATGAGAAGATTTTGCCCATTTAAATATTTATTCTTTACAAAAACACATTAAACAACCACCCAAACAACAAAACCAATGGAACTGTTATGATGGGAAGCCATATTGCAGTCCTTTTTCCTATATTAGACCAGATCAATCCAATTTCAGTATAATCAGTAACAACTCCAGCCATTAAAAAAACAAAAGGATTTCCCAAAGTACCAACCTTATTAAAAATTTCAAAAGCAATAGGACTACTACCTTCACTACATACCTCAATTATAGTAGCAAATACCAAAGTCAAAACCAACCCAAAAAAAGTAGGTCCAAAATAGTCCATAAAGATATGTTCAGGAACATAAGCCCTAATAACAGCAGCAACTAAAAATCCAATCAAAATCCACCATAAAACCATATTGGCTAGATTCACAGACCCTCTTGTAGTTCCAGAAACACTTTCTTTAAAATTAAAATTTTTAATCTTAGTCCATTCATACCTTTGTTTTAAAACTAATTTCTTAGATTTTTCAATCAAATTAAACTTATCCAAAATCATATACATAAAACCTGCAAAAAGAGCAATAACCATCGCACCACCAATAAAAAACAAAGCTTTCACACCAAAAAACCCAAACAACAAGATAGTCACAGGCAAATTAGCCCAAGGAGAAGCAAGTAGAAAAGTAATAACCGCAGGAATACTCGCACCTTTCTTATACAATTGCATAGAAATAGCCAAAATACCATGTGAACACGCAGACATCAAAAAACCAGCCAAAACAGCATAAAAAATAGATCTTTTCTTTTTCTGTCCTAAATATTTAAAGATAAATTCCTCAGGAACAAAGTAATCAATAAGACCTCCTATCAACAATCCCAATATAATCGCCCACCAAATAAGTCCCAAATAGGAAAGTATCGCCTCATTAAGACTAGAAAAAATAGGTAAAAAGGAAATCAAAAGAACCAAAATAAATACGGAACCAACAATCTTAAGTCTCTTACCAAGTCTTATCTTTTTTTTAGGTTCACAATGAGCACAAGCTTTACCTTTTTTTATACCGTCTTTTTTGTGTATCATCTTTCTGTAATTGTTTAATTAACCACATTATTAATAAAACTAACGCGACCACAACAAGTAGCATACATATCCAGCCAAAAAAACCAAACATCCCACCGTAATAACCACCCATCATTCCATGATGCATATAATCATCATCACCATTAGCTATCACTAATCCAGTCCCCAATACTAACAAACTAAAAATCATCCAACTAAAAATAATTTTTTTCATATTCTCTTGAAATATTCTCTTTATATAAAAAATACCTTTAACTACTAAATTTCGCACAGATCTTCCATATCTTCTTGCGAACTTCCACACAAACCCTCTTCCATCGCTCTGATACACTGAGGACATACTTTATCAGCTTCCCCTTCTAAAATCATATCATCACAATAACAACTACCATCCTTCCAAAGCCAATTTCCTAAATAACACATTGTACACGCTGGCTCAATACAACACTTGTATTTCCCTTCTTCTTTAGCCTCTTTTACAGCCGAATTTAATTCTAGAAGAACTTCCTCTCGTCTCTCTTGAAAAGAAAGATTTCCACCACATCCATTTATGACCAATAAAATTAAAAACAAAAAAAGAAATTTTTTCATGTCAACACCCTCCAACCATTGTAGGTGTAGCTTGTTGCTGAGAACCTCCAGTCGGACTTAATGAACTCCCAGTAGCTCCACTTACACTAAGAGCTCCATCAGCAATTTCATCCTTCAAATCACTAATCTGTATTGCTTGAGCTCCAACTAAAGCAACTAAAACAATCATCATAATTAACACCACAACTTGTCTATTCATTTTAACAACCTCCTACCATTCCAGAACCAGCAGTAGCTCCTTTTTCAATATCTCTGTTTTCATTACTACCCAAAGCCGCATAACTAAATTCTATCCCTTTCTCTTCCATTATCGCAGCCTTAGCAGTCATTTGTCCTGGAAAATATAATGTCTTCCACTTAGATAATTCACCTAAAATTTCTTCATCAGTAAATTCATCTCCATGCTCTATAATCAGATATTTAGCTAGTCCTCTCATTGCATAACTGTGAGCGCATCCACATGCAGAATCCCCTGCTTCTTTTCTATACCTTTCAGCTTGATCTTCTGTTATCTCTCCAGATTCAATTGCTGCCTCAATTTTTTGATTCATACTTTCAACATCAGCTCTTCTAACAATAATAGATTGAGCTCCACAACAATACTCACAACTTATTTCAGAAACTACATCAATATATCTCTCTAAATCATCTCCTTCTAAAGTAAGTGTCCTGTCTAAATTACTCATAACCGCAATAGTCTGATCAGCCAATCCAGGATCACTAGTACTAACCCCATCATAACTTATTCCTAATTCCCCTCCATAAATCTCCGGAGTTCCTGTAGGTATCACCGCAGCTTGAGCTAAAGTCACACCAGTAGGTACAATTCCATTACCAGAACCCAAAGACATTAATTGAAACTGATTAAACACTACAAATATCAATCCCAAAACAAGAAAAAACGCAGTAGCCTTTTCTGCTCCACTATATTTTTTTTCAGTTTTTCTATGTTTTTCTTTCATTTTTATCATCCTCCAAAATCATAAAAAATCTATATTTAAAATCAATAAAGAAACCTTGATTTATAATTAACCCCAGAAACTGATACACGAAAACCGTTCATAACACTAAGATTCAAGCTCTAGACCGTTCATACTCCAATTTTAAGATAGATTTTATTCGTTTTTCCACTAGATATCTTTTTCACCAATCCCCTTCTCTCTAATTCAGTCAGAACAATACTCAATTTAGCTTTAGACATATCTGTTCTTAAACGTAATGTATTTTGCATAATACCTGGCTGTTTCTTAACTTCAACAAGAGCTTTTTTTTCATAATCATCCAATCCCTTTAAAAGAATATCAAATCTCTCATCCTCGTCCCTTGACTTTTCAGCTTTTTCTAAAGTTCCTATCAATTCCTTATGGGTTTTTTCAATATATTTTTGACCTCTCTCAAAAAATAATAAATACACTCCCAAAACCAGAGTAACTAAAATCACACCCAATCCAAGATACATCGGAATATTACTTTGCTCATGCAAACACTTTCCATCCTGTATACAACTTCCTCCACTCTGAATCATTAAACTTTCAGTTAGATCATTGACCTGAATTTTAAATATCACTAAAGCAGCTATAAAACCAACTGCAAGCAATATCAATACCATCCCTAATACTTTATTATTCATAGATTTCCTTCAATAAAACCCTCTTTATAAAAGTTTTTTTATAGAAAACCTTAAAAAATCACACAGGCCTTATTTAATCAAGCCGGAATCGCATAACCTGGTACAACCCTTTTAAAAAGCGTTGGCGGAAAAGGTGTTGCAGGAGATTGCACTGGATTGCTAATCCAGGCCCTTCTGGGCGTCTGGGTTCAAACATAAGGATTGCTCGCAATTCTTGTTGAAAGTCCCAGTTCCGGCGTATCTTTTTATTTCTCTAAAGTAGTTACAAAAACGAAAGCTTTAAAAGTGACTATTTAGTTTTAATTCTATGGCGAACGTTACCAAATGGCTAAAATATCATGTAGTGGATACTACAGCATTGCTTACATCTACTAATCCAATATATTCAGCTTCAGAGGTCTGGATTGCTGGTATGTCTGATCAAGTTTCTATTGACTCAAGGCTCACTGTAGCTGGGATTTCTTATGCTGGAATGGGCTTTGCTTTTGCAAGAGGTAGGGATCTTTCTAGAAGGATTTTTAAAATAACAGGTGAAACAAAGGAGAAAATCCAAGTGTTTCATGATATGGCCTTTACTTCAGCTTTTAATTTAGCTATTGCTCCATTAATTTATCTTTCAATGGGCGCCGATCTTAAACAAGCAGCCATAGGAGGACTTTCTGCAGCAGTCTTGTCTATAGGTATGGGTCCAATAATGGGATATTCAATAGATGTTGGTAGAGATCTAACTGGATTAGGAAATTGCGAAAGAAGAACATATCCTGATTTAGTGAGAAGAAGAAATCCAAAAGTGAAAAAAGGATTGGCTGCCTTATTAGTTGCTGCATCTATAGGATTAATAGCTGGAATTTATTCTTTAACTCCTGATAAACAAGATTCCCAAATACCTAAAACTTCTGTTGCTCAGGTTTTGGAAAATTCAGAACAAAATAGTTTATTGGAACAAAAGATTTTAGAAGAAAATTAGAAAATGGTTCTTAGAAAACTTGGTTATGAATTTAAAAGACATTTATCTGATTCCACTGCAATCGTGACATTCTTTAACCCCTTGTCCGCAACTTTAGAAACCGCTGTTGCTGGAATGTCAGATATGGTTTCATTAAAGTCTAGAGCTATTGCAGCAATGTTAACTTATGGAGGCCTCGCCAATCTTACGAAAGTTAGAGATTGGTCAAAGAATCTTTTTAGAATAGGAAAAGAGAGCAGTGAAAAGACTAAGTATCTTCATGATGCATTATTTGCGGGAGGTTGTGTCCTAACAATTAGACCCATGATCTATTTAGCTTCAGGTGAAACTGATTGGAAGAAAATTGCTATTGGGACGGCAGGTATTACTGGCTTAAATCTCGCCTTAGGTGGACCTGCTGGTTATT
>JBDRGP010000001.1:0-2236 GCA_043817645.1 Candidatus Woesearchaeota archaeon | reverse complement strand
TCCAAACATTTCAGATGAAGATGCCTGATAATATTTTGCACTTGGGCAATGTTTTCTTATTGCTTCTAAAAGTCTAAGTGTTCCAAGTGCAACAACATCAACAGTATTTTCAGGTATTTCAAAACTTATACCCACATGGCTTTGGGCCCCAAGATTATAGACTTCATCAGGGTTTATAACAGAAATGAGTTTGTCTATCGAGGAAGAATCTGTTAAATCTGCATAATGTAGTATTGGTCCTTTAGTTACTTCAAAAAAGTTCTCGGGGTCTGTAAGATGTTCTATTCTTTCCCTGTTAAATGTGCTGGTTCTTCTTACCATTCCATGCACTTCATAACCTTTTTTCAATAAAAATTCAGCTAAATAACTTCCATCTTGTCCTGTTATTCCGGTTATTAATGCCTTTTTTACCATTGTCTATATATGTTTATCTCTCCGTATAAATAGTTTTCTATCTTTTTGTCCATATATAGATTTAACGATTGGTTTTTATAATTTTGATGATGTAATTAAACATTTCAAAAGTATAAGTCTTTAAAAAGGGGCATAAATATTAATACAAAATGGATGATTTACAATTAACACATCTTGAAAAATTAGTGAAACCGCAATATGAAAGACTACAAAGTTGGGCACATGCTTGGCCACATATTCAAAAAGTAGGAAAAAATTCAGAAGAATTAGCACAGTTAGTTGGTGTAGATCCAACCCTATGCAAGATGGCAGCATATTGTCATGATCTTGGAAGAATTGAAGAAGAAATGGCAACACGAAAAATAATAAAATGCAATATCCCAAACCATTCTTTATTTTCGATTGAACCAACAATATCAGTTTTACAAGAACTGGAAATCCCAGTCAAGGATTATAAAGATATAGTTGAAGCAGTAACAGTTCATTCTAATAAATTTTATTGGGGGGAAAATCTAGTAGCAAAAGTATTAAGAGATGCTGATAAAAAAGATTCTCTAGGTCCATGGGGGGTCTTAAGAACCGTTAAAGATAATTTTGGAATGGATTTAGTTAGTACGGATTTAATTTTAGTCAATATAAAAAATCCAAGAATAATATGGGAATTAGCAGAACAAACACACTTATCAATAAAAAATGATGAAAAAATTAAAAAAGCCTATTTGAATTTATTGGACTTTGTTTTAGAATGGGTAGATAAAAAGATGCTTGATACACCCCAAGCATATGACTTTTTAAAAGAAGATTATGATTATACAAGGCGAACAAAGGAATACCTAAAAAGATAATCTCAATTATAACAAGAAAAATTTAAATGATACTTAACTCATACTACTTTCTATCCTTGATAGAACCGATCATTATATCACTAATTTGAGTATACAATTGTTTCCAACGAGGTTCGCTAGTTAGTCTATCTAATTGTCTAGAAGCAGAGGCTATGTTGGCAAGGGTAATGAAATTACGAGCAAGATTCCCTCCCTCTGCTTTTCTTCTTAAATCCTCTACAGTTTCTGGTAAGTGTACAAGTGCTTCAAGAGATACCTTCCTCATGAGGGGATCATTAACAAGAACTATCTCTGGGTGTGGCAATACTTTATCAGACTTTGGAACTTTTACTTCTATACCAATATAATCAAGTTTATTTTTTTTACTTCTAAACATTACTCTATCTTGAAAAAGTTGAGCTTTATGAGGAAATTCAAACAATGTTTCAAATTCTCCGCCACCCCAATAATATGTTCCTGGAAGAGGGGTGATAAATAGACTTGCAGCTCCGTCAATATCCAAACTTGATAAGTTTTTTACTATTTGGACTACACTTTCATGAAATGTATCTGGTGTTGTAATTGGGGTGTATAATATCAAATTTTCTGCAACATTGAGCCCTGCGTTAAGCATATCATGTACTGCTTTAAGGTTCCTTTCAGGAAGAATGTGTTTGCCCATTTCATCTAATTCTGCTTTTGAATAACTTTCTGATCCTACTGCAACTGAATCAAATCCTGCTTTTTTCAATAAAGTACATAGTTCTGGGTCTATATTATCTGTTCTTGTTCTGCAAATATACTTCATATCTTTTGATAATCTTCTTGATTCACGCGCTTCTGTAATCAACTCCAAAGTACGTACTGCTCTTTTTCTATTAACAATAAAGTTTTCATCGTCAATAATCACCCCATTAATAAAAGGATAAACTTCCTCTACTTTCTCAAGAATTTTCATTATATTTTCTGGCTCAATATATCTAAGGGGAGAACTTTTT